>JBFRWF010000136.1:0-21757 GCA_051439465.1 Xenococcaceae cyanobacterium
GAAGAAGCACTGACCAAAGCAGGCGGAAAAGGTGACTTGGGGTGCGGTGATCCCCCGTTCAGTGCCTGCTAGTTTGCTAGTATAGCCGGATAAGAAATGATACATTGCTTGCTCTCGCGTCAGCTTAGCAATGGGAGGCAGAACGCCAAAGGCATCGGCAGTCAGGAAAATAATCGTCTTGGGATGGCTGCCCACTCCAGAAATAGCGCAGTTAGGAATATAGCGTAAAGGGTAAGCGGCGCGGGTATTCTCCGTCAGGCGATCATCATCATAGTCAGGAATGTGGGTATCAGGAGCGACAATCACATTTTCTAGCAGCGACCCAAACCGGAGTGCTGACCAGATTTGGGGTTCGTGTTCAGCTGAGAGGCGAATCGTCTTGGCGTAGCAGCCTCCTTCAAAGTTGAAGATTCCTTCATCCGACCAACCGTGTTCGTCGTCGCCAATCAGACTGCGATGAGGGTCAGCTGAGAGGGTAGTTTTGCCTGTGCCAGAGAGACCAAAAAATAAGGCAGTATGACTGTGTTTGTCGATATTGGCAGCACAGTGCATGGGCAGCACATCCCTTTTGGTCATCAAGTAATTCATTAAGGAGAAGACTGATTTCTTGATTTCGCCAGCGTAGCGGGAGCCGCCGATCAGCACCATTTTGTGGGCTAGGTGGAGGACAATAAAGGCCTCGCTGTGGATGCCGTCTTGCTCGGGATCGCCCTGCAAACCGGGCACAGCAATGACGGTCAAGTCTGCCTGGTGCTCTGCCAGCTCGGTCGGGGTTGGTCGGAGGAAAAGCTGGTGGGCAAACAGATTTTGGGAGGCGAGCTCGTTGATGACGCGGACGCCAAAGCGGTAATTGGGGTTGGCCCCGACGTAGCCGTCAAAAATATAGAGGTCACGACCCTGGACGTAGGAGAGGACGCGCCGGTACAACTGCTGAAACTGGTCTTCAGAGAGGGGGACATTGAAGTGGTTCCAGTCGATGTCTTCCCGAGAACTGGGCTCATTCACGATATATCTGTCCTTGGGAGAGCGGCCGGTGTACTGTCCAGTTTCGACCACGAGAGCGCCGTTTTCTGCCAGCCTTCCTTCCCCCCTCACCAGGGCACGTTCCACCAGCTCGGACACGGGCAGA
Organism: Xenococcaceae cyanobacterium; assembly: GCA_051439465.1. Taxonomy (GTDB): domain Bacteria; phylum Cyanobacteriota; class Cyanobacteriia; order Cyanobacteriales; family JBFRWF01; genus JBFRWF01. Next base: position 1,130 of record JBFRWF010000136.1, read on the forward strand.
TTCCGATAGACCTGACCCAGGTTTTTCATCCCCAGCGCTTCTAAGCCGTAGTTAGGCCCCTCGTGTTGCTGCTGGGGAGGGACGAATCTTTTCGTAGGAGCGTCAGCGCACTTAGAGTCCACAGGAGACTGGCTCGGCAGCTGTGGGAGTAAATTCTGAGCTCCATGGCTCTGTAAATGCTTGAAATTAACCATTGCTAAAATCTCCGAAGATTAGTTATCTTTCGTTTCTGTTCCTTTACCTCCTCAAAACTCTTGTAACTCTGAAGTGAAAGGAGAAAATATCAGGAAATTTTGACATCTTTGGCAGCTTAGATGCTAGCTAGATATAGTTGAGGTTCTTGAAATATCTAGGCTTTGACTCCCCTTTTTTAGTTTAAACCGAAGGGGTTATTGTCGGTTAAATTCGTTAATAAAAAGTAAAAGAAAAATATCAACATTTCCTGACATTTTTACTTAATTCTCACTAGCTCGAAATGACAACAAAAATCTGTATAGCTGGTTACAGAATGCTGGGCAGCTAAGAATTTATTCTTAATTTATTGGTTAAATTTGATACTTTTCTCTGGGTTAGGTTCGGGCTTAGATGTAGGACTGGGCAGGTTCTTTGGGCTGACTCCTCGCGATGTCTTTTTAGTCCTATTATTACTCTCCCTCGAAGCGCGAGGGTTCCCACTATGTACCAGAAGAGTTTCAAGCGGCGTCGGGAGCAGATGCTCGCCCGCCTCAAAGAAGAGGTTTATCGCTCCAAGACTGTCGAAATCCAGGTGGAGGATGATCGCACAGGTATGAGTGTAGAGACCCTCAAGCGGGCCTTTGCCGATCACCTCCTCTACAGCCAGGGGAAGTTTGAGTCCCTCGCGGCTCTCCACGATTACTACATGGCCCTGGCCTATACCGTCAGGGATCGGCTGGTACAGCGCCGAGTTCAGACGGTCAAAAACCACATCTTACGGGATGCCAAGGTCGTCTACTACCTGTCGGCCGAGTTTCTCCTGGGCCGACAGCTGGGCAATAACCTGGTCAACTTGGGCCTCTACGAAAAGAGCCGCCAAGTCCTGCGGGAGTTTGGGGTCCACTTGGAGGACCTCCTAGAACAGGAAGAGGAACCGGGTCTGGGCAACGGCGGTCTCGGGCGGCTAGCTGCCTGTTTCCTGGACTCCCTGGCCACCTTAGAAATCCCCGCCCGGGGCTACGGCATTCGCTACGACTTTGGCATCTTCGACCAGCAGTTTCAGGATGGCTGGCAAGTGGAATGCCCTGACCAGTGGCTGAGCTTGGGCAACCCCTGGGAAATCCCCCGCCCCGAGTATCAAGTCAAAGTCAAATTCGGCGGTAAAACAGAAGCCGGCACGGACGAACAGGGTCGCTATCGGGTTCGATGGATTCCCCAGCAGACCGTCTTCGGCACCCCCTACGACCTGCTCGTACCCGGGTACAGAAGCAACACAGTCAATAGCTTGCGCCTCTGGAGCGCCCGAGCCAGCCAGGAGTTCAACCTGCAGGTTTTCAACGCGGGGGACTACATCCAGGCTGTGGCTGACAAGATTTTATCAGAAAACATTTCCAAGGTCCTCTATCCCAGCGACAATACGCCCCAGGGGCGAGAACTCCGCTTGCAGCAGCAGTACTTTTTCACGTCCTGTTCCCTGCAGGACATCATCCGCCTTTACCTGCGCAACCACGAAAATTTTGAGCAGTTCCCCCAGAAGGTGGCGATCCAGCTTAACGACACCCACCCAGCGGTGGCTATTGCCGAGTTGATGCGGCTGCTGGTGGACGAGCACAACTTGGATTGGGAGCCAGCCTGGTCCATCACCCAGAAGGCATTCGCCTACACCAACCACACCTTGATGCCAGAAGCCCTAGAGTGCTGGCCGGTGAGCCTGTTTGGTCGCCTTCTCCCCAGACACCTGGAGATTGTTTACGAAATCAACCGCCGCTTCCTCGACGAGGTCTGGGCTAAGTATCCGGGAGACCAGGAGCGCTTGAGGAGACTGTCGCTGCTCTCAGAAGAACCCCAAAAGCAGGTGCGCATGGCGCATCTAGCTTGCGTAGGTAGCCATGCCATCAATGGGGTGGCGGTGCTGCATACCCAGCTTCTGAAGCAAGACCTCCTGCGGGATTTCTCCCAGCTCTGGCCGGACAAGTTCAGCAACAAGACCAATGGTGTCACACCGCGCCGCTGGCTTTTGCTGAGCAATCCCCGCCTGGCCTACCTGATTTCCCAGAAAATTGGCAAAGACTGGATTGCTCACCTAGAGGAACTCAAGTGCCTGGAAGCTTGCGCCGACGACGGGGAGTTTCGAGGACGCTGGCACCAGGTCAAGCAGGACAACAAGCGGGAACTAGCTGCCTACATCCGGCATCAAAAAGGTATGGAGGTGGATGTCGATTCCCTCTTCGATGTCCAAGTCAAGCGCATCCACGAGTACAAGCGACAGCTGCTGAACCTGCTGCACATCATTGCTCTGTACAACCGGATTAAAGAGAATCCGAACACTGAGGTACGGCCCCGGACGTTCATCTTTGCCGGGAAGGCAGCCCCAGGCTACTACATGGCCAAGCTGATCGTCAAGCTGATCAACTCTGTGGCGGTGGTGGTCAACAACGACCCCGACGTGAGGAACCGATTAAAGGTGGTTTTCTTGGCCAACTTCTCGGTGTCCCTCGGAGAGCGAGTCTACCCAGCCGCCGACCTTTCGGAGCAAATCTCCACCGCCGGCAAGGAAGCCTCCGGAACTGGCAACATGAAGTTCGCCATGAATGGGGCGCTCACCATCGGCACCCTGGATGGGGCCAACATCGAAATTCGGGAAGCGGTGGGAGCGGAGAACTTCTTCCTCTTCGGCTTGACGGTTGAGGATGTCTCGGCGCTCAAGTCAGGAGCATACAACCCCTGGGACTACTACAGTGCCAACGCCCAGCTGCAAGAAGCGCTCGCTCAAATCGCTTCGGGCTACTTCTCCCCCGGTGCTCCCAACCTGTTTAAGCCAATTGTCTCGGAGCTGCTGCACCGAGACTCTTACTTGCTCCTGGCCGACTACCAGTCCTATGTTGACTGCCAGGAGCAGATTGCCGCCGCCTACCAAGACCAGGAGCGCTGGACCCAAATGTCGATTCTCAATGTGGCGCGCATGGGCAAGTTTTCTTCGGATCGCACCATTCGAGAGTATTGCCAGGAGATTTGGCAAGTCCAGCCCGTCAAGGTTGAGCAGGAAGAAGGGGAGCCGGAGGAAGTCAGTTTAAGGATGGCAAAGAATGGGTCTGAGCTCAAATTAGGCTCCGATGTGGCAGAGCTATGAGCTCAATTAGTAGGGGCGGGGTAACCCCGCCCCTACTTGCACTTCCGGGACTTCATCGGTCCAAACCGTAAATTTGACCAAATTAACCGGCTTAAATGAGGTAGTCAAGGCTGTGTCTACCGCATCGCGACCTCGGGCCATTAAGATCCGTCCCACGCGGGGGACGTTGTGACGGGCATCAAAGGTGTACCATCGATGGTTCAAGTAAGCCTCGAACCAGGAACTGAAATCCATGGGCAAGGGTTGAGGCGGGATGCCGATATCACTGAGGTAGCCAGCCGCGTATCTCGCCGGGATGTTCAAGCAGCGACAGAAGGTAACTGCCAAGTGCGCGAAATCGCGGCAGACCCCAGTGCGCTCAGTGTAAACTTCATAGGCAGTTTTGGTCGGGCGGGCATACTCGTAGCCAAATCCCACGTGGTCATGAACCCAATCGCAAACCGCTTGCACCCGTGCCCAGCCAGTCGGGGTTTGATCAAAGAGGTTCCAGGCAATTTCTGAGAGGCGATCCACTTCGCAATAGCGGCTGCCGAGTAAATAGGGGAGCACGTCCACCGGCAGCGACTCCACGGGGAGCTGTTGGGCAGTGCAATTGACTACATCTGGCTGACTGCTGTCTGAGACCACTGCTGAGTTCCACAAGCGCACACGACCCACTGGCAAGACGAGGCGACCTACCCGATTGCCGAAGCCATCGATAAATTCTTCCACAGGAGTCTCTGGCTCAATTCTCAGTCTCTCGGGCTTTTTTACCTTCTCCAGCTGCGACGGATGCAGGTAAAGCTTCAAGAGCATTGGGACAGGCGACGGCACGTCAAATAAAATTTCATAACCAACACGAATCAACATCTTTGAACAGCATGGGATATTTGAGTGTTTAATTTATTTTGTCCAAAGTCCAATAGCAAGGGATTACAAATTGATTAGGGTGCGATCGCTTCCAACTTAATCTAACTAATATCGTAACCGATGACTAGCAAATCGCAGATACAAATTTTCCTAGTGCAGCGAGGCGAAAATAACTGACCAGCAATTCCCTCTACCTCCTCTGCCTCCTGGAGCATCCTCTGCTCCCTCTGCTCTAGCTACTGGTTACTTATTTATGCCAACCTGTACTAGCCCATGCTAGCGAGGATAAGCCAGAGGTACTGAAGCTAGTGGACAATAATAATCGTAGGGTGGGCATTGCCGACCAAAAACTTGTAACTCACGCACACAGAGAATTCTGGGCAATGCCCACCAGACAATTTAGCATTGTTTATTTATGTCCACTTACTTATTTCTATCTGCGATGTCTCCAGTTAAGGTTAGTGTTCCTGCTACTACTGCTAATATTGGCCCCGGATTTGACTGTATTGGGGCGGCTTTAACTCTGTACAACCAATTCAAGTTCACCCTCACTCAAGACGCTGGGACGGAAGCAGGGGTGAAGATTAAAGTTACAGGGACTGAGGCTAAAAGGGTTAGTACAGATAAGAGTAATCTGTTGTACCAATCCTTTGTTAAGTTCTACCAGCACTTAGGAGAAACACCGCCAAATGTGGAGATTGAGATTCAGTTGGGTGTTCCCCTGGCAAGGGGGTTGGGAAGTTCAGCAACGGCAATTGTAGGCGGCTTAGTGGGGGCAAACCAATTAGCTGGAACTCCATTAGCCTTGTCAGAGGTGATGGAACTAGCGATCGCCATTGAAGGTCATCCTGATAATGTGGTTCCCGCTTTGTTGGGCAATTGTCAGTTATCAGTGGGTAAGGTTGGCAATTGGCAGATTTGTGAAATCCCCTGGCACAGCGATATTGTCCCAGTGGTAGCAATTCCAGATTTTGAACTCTCTACAGAAGAGGCACGTTCTGTACTGCCAGTTGACATCAACCGTAGGGATGCAATTTTTAATATTGCCCGGATGGGATTACTGTTAAGGGGGTTAGAAACCAATCGAGGGGATTGGTTGCGAGTGGCAATGGAAGATAAACTGCATCAACCTTACCGTCAAATTTTAATTCGCGGCTACGAGACTGTAAAATCAGCTGCTTTGTCTGCTGGAGCTTACGGGATGGTAATTAGTGGCGCAGGACCAACTCTGCTGGCTTTGGTGAATGGGGCAGGAGCAGAAGCAGTCAGTTCAGCAATGGCAGAGGCTTGGAAAACTGAAGGGGTGACAGCAGAAGTGCGATCGCTCTGTGTTGATACCCAAGGAGCAAAAATTATGAATTTAGAGCCGTTGCCTTAGTTTTTGGCGAAAGGCTCGTAAAGCAGGACTTCTGCCGATGGCGATACTCTGTGCTAGAACCTCTGCCACGAGGTCAGGAATGTTTAATGCTGGGAACGTGGGGCTAGTGGGAACCTGCTGATAGACACCCCCTTGAAGTATATAAATCTTGAGTTTATTTTTCTCATAGCGCCAGAGTTCAACAACACCCAGGACTGCATAGGCATCCAGTTGAGTCTTGGAGGTGACATCCACTTCAATGGCTAGATCTGGCGGTGGGTCAACGCTGAGATCGACGCGCCGTTTGCCTCCCATTTGAGCGTGGTTTTGGATGTAGAAACATTGATCCGGCTCGATGCCACTGTCCATGTTTTCCCCCTTGAAGGTGGTGGAACCAAAGCACTCGCAGTCGATTTCTAGTTCATCGAGCAAAATTTTCACCAAATCACCGAGCAGTTCTTTATCGACTTCGTGTTCTGGCGTAGGCATTCTGATTTCTAAGATTCCGTGGCTATAAGCGATGCGGGAGGAGCGGTGCTCGCCCAGTTCTTCAAGGATGGACTCAAATTCATGCCAGTCCAGATTGCGAATCAAGAGTCTCTGACCAGATGGAACGGTAAGTTGTCGGAGTTGGAGAGTGACCATGGGCTTGGGGATAGAGATAGAGGTTTTTTATTACAGACTCTTTCCAAAAATTCACAAAACTTAATATAATCGGATAAGAGCAATGAGTATATTTTCCTATTCATTATGGTTAGCACCCAATTTCCTTGGCTCACCGCCATTATTCTCTTACCACTACTAGGTTCCCTGGCTATCCCCATCATTCCTGACAAAGAGGGCAAAACAGTTCGTTGGTATGCCCTTGGCGTGGGGTTGGCAGACTTTGCCCTGATGATTTATGCCTTTTGGGCTAACTACGACTTACAAAGCACAGAATTTCAGCTCACTGAAACCTATCCCTGGATGCCACAACTAGGATTAAACTGGTCTGTGGGCATCGATGGGTTATCAATGCCCTTGATTGTCTTATCGGGGTTAATCACCACCCTGGCACTCCTAGCCTCTTGGAGAGTCCAACACAAGCCACGACTGTTTTACTTCTTGATGCTGGTTTTATACAGCGCCCAGATTGGAGTTTTTGCTGCCCAAGATTTGCTCCTGTTCTTCCTAATGTGGGAACTGGAGTTAGTGCCCGTTTATATGCTCATCTCCATCTGGGGAGGGAAAAAGCGCCTCTATGCAGCAACTAAGTTTATTCTTTACACAGCTTTAGGTTCTATCTTTATCCTTGTCGCTGCCTTAACACTAGCTTTCTATGGCGATACAGTCACCTTTGACATGGCTGAGTTGGGGATGAAGAATTATCCAATCGCCTTGGAAATGCTTGCCTATGCTGGTTTCTTGGTTGCTTATGGAGTCAAACTGCCCATTTTTCCCTTACACACCTGGCTTCCAGATGCTCACAGTGAAGCGTCTGCCCCTGTTTCCATGATTTTAGCTGGGGTGTTGCTAAAAATGGGTGGCTATGGGCTGATTCGCATGAATATCGAAATGCTGCCCCATGCTCACATTAACTTTGCCCCCTTGTTAGTCATTCTGGGAGTAATCAACATCGTTTATGGTGCTTTCACTGCCTTTGGGCAAACTAATCTCAAACGGCGGCTGGCTTGTTCTTCCATTTCCCACATGGGCTTTGTGCTGATTGGTATTGCTTCCTTTACAGAATTGGGGATGAATGGGGCTATTCTGCAAATGGTTTCCCACGGCTTAATTGCCGCCGCTCTCTTCTTCTTATCTGGGACAACTTATGAGCGTACCCATACGCTAATGATGGACGAAATGGGGGGTATGGCCAAGGAAATGCCCAAGATTTTTGCTCTATTTACCGCCGCTTCTATGGCTTCTTTAGCACTGCCGGGGATGAGTGGCTTTGTCGGTGAATTAACTGTGTTTCTAGGCGTTACTACCAGTGATGTCTATAGTTCTACATTTAAAGTGGTGGTGGTTTTCCTGACGGCTGTAGGATTGATTTTGACCCCAATTTACTTACTCTCAATGCTGCGGGAAGTATTCTACGGGCAAAATAATTCTGGGTTGGCGATCGAGAAATACCAGGCAGATGCTAAGCCTCGCGAGATATTTATCACTGCTTGTCTGTTGATTCCGATTGTCGCTATTGGCTTATATCCCAAGCTGGCGACAAGCACCTATGATGTGAAGACAGTGGAAGTTGCTGCCAAGGTTCGTGGTGCATTGCCTGCGATCGTCCAACAAAAGGAAAGTTCTCTGAATGCTAATCTACCCAAACCTTTGCCATCTTCTGCTTTCATAGCACCAAAACTTTCTGGTTCTAATAATTAACTGGATAAACATAAGCAAGAGAGAACTGGAGTGTTACCTTGATTTGAACCATGCCATAATCGGCATGGTTCAAAACAGAGTAACACTAGAGCAGGGGAAGCAGGGGGAGCAGGGGGAGCAGGGGGAGCAGGGGGAGCAGAGGGAGTAGGGGGAGCAGGGGGAGCAGGGGAAGACACCGGACTCCGGGACAAAGTTTTAAAAGTTCCCCAGACTAACACCCCTATGTGTTACCTTGCTACTCTACATATTGAACCATGCCCGAAATGACAGGCGATCGCCAAGTCTCATCAGAGGTGCAGTGCCCCAACAAAACCGGGTTACCCGATCGCCTCAAAAATTAAGACACAAATTAACAATTATGGCACAAGCAAAAATTGGCATCATCGGCGGTAGCGGTTTATATAAAATGGATGCCCTCAAGGACGTAAAAGAAGTAACCATAGACACCCCCTTCGGTTCCCCTTCCGATGATTTGATTCTCGGCACCTTAGAAGGGACACCAGTGGCTTTTCTCTCACGCCACGGACGCAATCACCACCTCATTCCTTCTGAATTGCCATTTCGCGCCAATATCTATGCCATGAAGACGCTAGGGGTGGAGTATCTCATCTCCGCTTCAGCAGTGGGTTCCCTCAAACAAGAAGTCAAACCCCTAGACATCGTAGTACCTGACCAATTTATCGACCGCACCAAGAATCGGGTTTCTACCTTTTTTGGAGAAGGAATTGTAGTTCACATCGCCTTCGGCGATCCAGTTTGTCACAACCTAGCAAAAATCTTAGCAGATGCACTTGCCAGTCTAGAATTGCCTGAGGTTACTCTACATCGCGGCGGCACTTATGTTTGTATGGAGGGACCGGCATTTTCCACCAAGGCAGAATCCAATCTTTATCGTAGCTGGGGTGCAACGGTAATTGGGATGACCAATTTGCCAGAAGCGAAGCTAGCCAGAGAAGCGGAAATTGCCTACGCTACCTTAGCCCTAGTGACAGATTATGATTGTTGGCATCCAGAACACGATCATGTGACTGTAGAGATGGTGATTGACAACCTGCAACACAATGCCACTAATGCCCAAAAGGTGATTCAGGAAACAGTGCGGCGTTTGAGTGAAAATCCGCCTGCATCGGCTGCACACTCAGCTTTAAAGTATGCAATTCTCACTCCCCTGGACAAAATTTCAGCGCAAACGAAGCAAAAATTGGCATTATTGTTAGAGAAGTATTTGTAGGTTGATCCATGATTCGGTTCACTAACTGGTCGCGTATTCGGTTTTTCTGGCAATGCCTGGGGATCACCCTGGGACTCATATTCGGCTGTACTGTTGTCTGGACACCGCCAGTGGAAGCTGTCCCCATCACCAAACAACCCGCAACTGAGGTTAAGGTTAGCCTCGGTAACAGTGCTGGTGAGTTAAAGTTTTTCCCTAACAATCTGGAGTTTGTCGCGGGTCAAAAATATAAACTGCTGCTAGATAATCCCAGTCCCGTGAAACATTATTTCACGGCCAAAGATTTTGCTGATGCTAGCTGGACGCAAAAGGTAGAAGCAGGCAAAGTGGAAGTAAAAGGGGCAATTCATGAACTGGAACTGAAGCCAGGAGCAGAAGCAGAATGGGTACTTGTACCGATGAAGTCGGGAACCTATGGACTGCTCTGTTCCATATCTGGACATGCAGAGGCGGGAATGACTGGCGAGATAGTCGTTTCTAGTCAGTAGTAAGAAATATTAAGTTTACTTAATATATAGAATCTGTAGCGATCGCTGTTGCTGTTTCACTCCCACTGATTTTTATTAGTGGGAGTCTTTCAAATATCTTTAACTTGTTGTAGACATTCAATGAATATCCTCACCAATTTGCTTTTCCGAGAAACGAAATCAGCTAAATCTAACCGTAACAAAAAAAGCAAGCAAACGGGGCTTCCTCGCCGGACAAAAAGCCGTCGCGGGATAGAAATTAAGTCCCCGCGAGAAGTGGAAATCATGCGCCAGTCGTCGAAGATTGTGGCCACTGTGCTCAAGGAAATCTCGGAAATAGTTGAACCGGGAATGACTACGGCTGACTTAGATGCTTACGCGGAAAAGCGAATAAAAGAAATGGGAGCAAACCCTAGCTTTAAGGGCTATTATGGCTTTCCAGCTTCGATTTGTGTTTGCCTCAATAATGAGGTAGTCCATGGAATTCCCAATCGGAAGAAGGTGATTCGCGCTGGGGATGTGTTGAAGGTGGATACGGGAGCTTATCAACAAGGCTACCACGGAGATTCCTGCATTACTATTGCCGTGGGGAAAGTGACACCAGAAGCCGCTAGGTTGATTCGCGTGGCTGAGGAGGCTTTGTATAAAGGGATTGAGCAAGTTAAAGCGGGGAAATACCTAATGGATATTGCGGGGGCGATTGAAGATTATGTAAAGGCGAATGGTTATAGTGTAGTGGAGGATTTCACAGGTCATGGTGTGGGGAGAAATTTGCACGAGGAACCCTCTGTGTTTAATTTTCGCACCAACCAGATGCCTAATGTAAAGCTGCGTGCTGGGATGACTCTGGCAATTGAGCCGATTTTGAATGCGGGGTCGAAGTTTACCCGTACTTTACGCGATCGCTGGACGGTGGTGACGGTGGATAATGCTCTGTCCGCACAGTTTGAGCATACGGTATTGGTAACGGCTGATGGATATGAGATTTTAACGGATCGTACTGAGGTTTAATGTTATGTACTTTTGATCGCTTATCATCAACATCTTTGGGTTGAGGTAACAAAACCCAAAGCTATTTCAGTATTGGTATTACGAGCTACCCTTTAACTTCTGCAGAATCGTAGTAGCTAAACAGTAGTCAAATCCCTGCTCCTCTATGACAAGACGATAAAACTCGCATTTTCTGCATTTAGCAAAAAACTTCGGTCCAAATGACCCTTGAACTTCCCCTCCGCATAATGTAGCGGTGATCGCCCAACAACAACGTCCTCCATTTTTACCGTCATTTATGCCATCTACTCTCGACTCGGTAGCAGCAGGGCAGACACCTAACTCACGGGCTTTTAATCCTCCGGGCTCCCGTCCACACTTCTTGAACTCCCAACAATTCATTTTCGACATATCACCACCTCTTAGGAAAATTCAACTTTGACATGAGTAAATCTAGACTAATTCCTCTGAATTGCTCTCGTCAATTCGAGAAATCTCCGAATTTATCGATAAAGTTAATGAAAAGTTTAGAGCTTTAATGTGAAGTAATTTAGCTAAAAAGTTTTCTGCTTCCTATTCCCTATTCCCTATTCCCTATTCCCTGCCTTGTTAAAGGTAGGGTGGGCTTCGCCCCCCACAAGCCCAAAATCTTTACAGAGAGAGGATGGTAGGCGAAGTCCACCCTTGACAATACTTAACATAGTGCTGTTTATTTATATCCGACCTAGAAATCTTTTCAGCTAACTGGAGAATAACATAATGTCCAATACACCGATACAGGTCACGACAGAACTAAGCCAAGTCTTAGAGCGAATAGATCTGAAGATAGATAAGCTAGACCAGAAAATAGATAAGCTTGATGAGAAGTTTGAAACGAAGTTAGACAAGATTGATGAACGTCTCAACAAATTAGAGGTAGGACAAGCCGAGATGAAAGGTGACATCAAAGCCTTAGACAAGCGACTCGAAAGTCAAGAGTTTGTTAGTCGTGGGGTTTTGGTTGGGCTGATTATCGCTATCTTAGGCGGTTTTGCTAAGTTGTTTGGATTTGTGGGCAATCCCTAATCAATCTGTGGTTTTAACTCTCGAAACGAGAGTGGGTTTCTCAAAAATTGTATCTGCAGAACGATTATTAACTAAGTCAGGCACACTTTTCAGTAATCCACTACTCTAGATATTCAAGGTATTGTCCCCAGGCTTGCTCATCTAATCCGGGTAACCGATAGTATTCAACATTGACATCGGATTCACACAGGCGATCGCGACTAGTTACCAGCGTCACGAACTGCATCCTAGAGTCAGCCAAAACGCGCAAAAATTCCTGGAACTGGTCAAGAGGGGCGGAGTGGTCAAGGTCATCGGAGAAATACAATAACTGTCGAGGGATTGAGCGCACGTTTCCTCAGTTCAGCCAATCAGCGCATTTTCCTTGAGCTATTTGGCTGAGGCATCCAACTTAAGGTGAAGGAATAATTGAGCTAACGACATCCCCATTCCCCTCGCCGAATAATGGATGATAAGAGCATTTCAAAACGGTTACAGAAAGATGTTCTGGTTTATTCCGCACTGATGATTTTGGCGATTGGAGTAATCATCGCTCTTGTCAGTATCTTGCCTCTATATCGCCATCTAAAAAAGGATCAGCAAAGAAACCTAGTTTTTGCCCTTAAAACCAGAACCTTGGCTATTGATCAATATCTATCGAGGGCTAAAGAAATCGCTTTGCAGATCTCCAGCCGCACTGCAATTCGGAAAAAGCTGGAAGCATACAATCGGCGTGAGGTTAGCCTGGATGAGTTAGTGAGTTTCGGCCAACCCATACTGGGAGATGCCCTCAAAAAATCCCAAGAAGTGGCGGGGATTAGCCGCCTCGACCAGACAGGTAAGCTTGTGGTTCAGGTGGGTTTACCAATACCAAAGAAATTTTGGCCAATACCAATAGCTCTTACTGATGCGGTGATTTGGCCTGTTCCAATTACCCTGGTAGGCGAATCCTATTTAGTGGTGGGTGCTCCGATTATTAACAACCAGGGTATGAGGGTTGGAACGGACATCGTTTTATTCAAGCTGGAGAATTTGCAACAAATTGTGCAGGATTACACCGGCCTGGGAGAAACCGGAGAAACGATTCTGGGCACGATTCATAATCAGCAAGTCCAGCTATTTTTCCCCTTGAGAGGAAATCAGGGTCATGTCGTCCACAACAGTTCTGCCATTGGTTGGGCAATAGAAAAAGCTTTTCATAAAGATTCTGGAATCTTGTCCCCTGAAAAGTTTCCTACGGTTATTGCCTATGGTTCGATTACCGACAGCAATTGGGGACTCGCCGTCAGGATGAATCCCCAGGAGCTTTATGCTCCTGTCAACCGTCAGATTGTTGTCATAGGCAGCGTCATTTTTATTTTGATCTTGCTCGGCACTGGGGGTATGGTATTCCTGCTTCGTCCTCTGACAGGGAAGATGATTATTCATACCGACGAATTGGAGCAACAAGTTGAGAAACGAACTGTTGAGCTAAAAGAGGCCAATGCACATCTGAGAAAGGAAATCAGCGATCGCCAGCAGGCAGAGCAGCAGTTAGAAACAGCGAACCAAAAATTAAAGCGACTCGCCTGTTGTGATAGCTTGACTAATGTCTTCAACCGTCGTCACTTTGACGAAAATCTCTCCGGGATCTGGCGCAGGCTTTTAAGTGAGTCCTCCCCATTGTCCTTAATTATGTGCGACGTTGACTGTTTTAAAGCCTACAACGATACCTATGGTCATCAAGGTGGGGATGAATGTTTGCGGCAGGTTGCTGATGCTATCTCTCGTGCTGTAAAGCGATCCTCTGATTTTGTGGCTAGGTATGGGGGAGAAGAATTTGTGGTAGTTTTGCCCAACACTAACTCTGAAGGGGCAACTCAAGTAGCAGAAGCAATCAGAACCCAGGTGAGAGATCTTAATCTTCCCCATGCTACTTCTTCAGTAAGCAACCGAGTCACCCTCAGCTTGGGAGTGGCTAGTACGATTCCCAGCAGGGAGGTTTCTCCTGCTCTGCTAATTGAGTTAGCTGATCGGGCGCTCTACTTGGCGAAAAACCAAGGGCGCGATCGCGTGCAAGTCTACCAGGATGACTTCTCAGTTGAGAAGTTAAAGCAAATAGTAAGAATTGTGCGGTTCAACAATTGATAGAAACCCACTGACTATTAATCTCCCTGTTACCGTAATCCCACTTATTCGCGTTGATTCCCTCCCTGAGAAAGATTGCTTCGCTGCGCTGGCAAAGCTTCGTGATTTTATCAAGTTTATGTCAATTTCAGTGATTTTTATGTAAAGGAATCAGCAAGTCTGTTTGATGAAAATTCAGTAAATCTCCTGATGACATCTGAACTCTGAAAGGACAACAATTAGATGTATATCTCCATAACATTCAAGGTTCAGCACCTAGCTGAATGGCACTAAGTTAAGCAGAAGGTAAGGCAGGGGAGGAATTCTTGCTCTCTCTTATATGCCCTCCTCCTACTTCCCCTGCTCCCTCTTCTCCCTTTTCTCCCTCTTCTCCCGGAAGCTCCCCCTGCTCCCTCTGCTTCCCCTGCTCCCGGAAGCTCCCGGAAGCTCTCTCTTCTCCCTCTTCTCCCGGAAGCTCCCCCTGCTCCCCCTGCTCCCCTGCTCCCTCTGCTTCCTTATCTTAGTGACATTCGGCACACAGCTAAACGCTTAAAGCATGTTTGAAAAGTCAGTTCTGTAAAATCGAGACTGGCTTTTTTTTGACCTTCAAACATGATAAGACACTCAGGTTCGGAAACCCTATTTGTATTTGATTGACTGACAAAACTCCTGAAACTCCTGTAAGCGTCAGCCTTATAAGGAAATTTCAATTTTGACCAATTCTGCTGTTACTTCCTTCAGGATTTCAGGGAACTATATAAATGTAGACACTCAGATTTGTCCATCAACCAAACTAGGGTGTTTTGTAATTTTTTTGTAAAGAACCCCTGTAGGTTTACACAAGCTTAACCTTTATGGCCCTTTTCTTACTATCAATCAGCAGTCTTTACATCTACATCAGTTGGTTAATGCTATCCTACCGAAACTTTGAGAAACAGCGAGATAAGATTCCCTGTCGAGTTCATGTTAATGGTATCAGAGGCAAATCAACTGTAACAAGATATACTGCGGCTGTTTTCCGAGAAGCTGGGTATCACACTTTTGGGAAAACAACGGGGAGTGCTGCCAGAGTTATTCGTCCTGATGGAGAGGACTTTGACTTTGAGCGTCAGGGTTATGCCAATGTCAATGAGCAGATCAAGATTCTTAAAAACTTGTGTCGCCAGAAGGTGGAAGTTGCTGTGATGGAGTGCATGGCAGTTAACCCAGTGTATGCCAAATGGCTAGAGGAAAAAGTCATGCGATCGCACATTGGCATTATTACTAATGTACGCTACGACCATCCTGATTATATGGGCGAAACGCTAGAAGAGATTGCCGAGTCTTTATCCCAAACTATTCCTGAAAATGGCATCTTAATTACTACTGAATATAATCCAGAACTGCTTAAGATTATTTGGAAAAATGCCCAGGAGAAAAATACCAAGTTGATTGTGGCTGATAAAAATAAAGTCCCCCCTGAAGACTTGGAAAATTTTTCTCACTTTGCCCACGAAGAAAATATAGCCATTGGCTATGAAATAGCCAAACTTTTAAACCTACCCAAAGAAAGAGCTTTAAAAGCCATGCAAGCTGCTCCTGCCGATCCAGGAGCATTCACAATTGAGTATATCAAGTTTCAAGAATGTACCATTGCCTGGGGAAATCTCTTTGCCATCAATGATCGGGAAAGTTTCATTGAGGTTTGTCTCAAACTCTTTAAACAACTTCCCAATTATACGAAAGTTGTGCTGCTGAATAATCGCTACGATCGCCCCACAAGGGTAGAACTATTTGCTGACTTGGCTCAGGATTTAGAGTTTGAGCGAGTCGTGACTTTGGGAGACTACGAAAATGAGGTGAAGAAAGAATTTGCTGACAGCAGGGAGAAGCTGATTCAGTTGGGGAATTCTACGAAATTCAAAAATGCTTCAGGAAAAGAAATTCTCGAGCAAATTGTTACCCAAACTAAGGCGAAGAAGATTCTGCTCATCGGTGCAGTGAATATTCATACCCAGCAAGCCGAACAGCTCTTGCACTTCTTCACAGAACAAATTAATCAGAATCAGGACTTGACAGCCGAATTCTTCGCCGAAACAATTAAGCGCGATCGGCAATTGGCAGCTGAGCAGTTACCTGAAAATATTTCCAATAAAGAAGTACTCAATGTTTGAATCTCTGAACACTACTGAAATAACTAGGTTAGCCCTAGTTATTGGAGCTTTCGTTGCTCTCACCTACAGAAATAAATATGGAGTCATTCCAGGAGGTGTGATTGTTCCGGGGTTGATTATTATCTTATTTTTAATCTCACCAATCTGGTGCTTGACCATCTTAGCATTATCATTTCTTGTTTATTTTATCTATGATTATTTTTTGAAAAAGGCAGATTATAAACGTCGCACACCAATGTATATTTTATCTGCCCTTTCTTTAACAATTGTCTATCTATTAGCACCCTTGTATATCCAACTGGGTTGGTTAGAGCCTTACCTTGATAGTTTATCTGGTGGACTTATGCCTGCCATTATTGCTTTTACTTGGACAAAGCAAAAAATGAGCAAAGTTATCAAGGGAATTCTTGTAACGACCGCATTCACTGCCATCATCTTAACAATCATCTATATTATTGGTTTTTACTTCCTAAAATTAGATTTTGATACAATTAGACCTGTTTATGCTGGTAAGGAATACATAGCATTTCAGTATCCTTTAATTCAATTTTATATTGTTTTAGCCATTGGATATTTAATTTATCGTCATAAAAATATTCGCTCTGGCGGTTACTTAGTTGCACCGGCAGCAGCACTATTAATGATTCACCCTTTGAGTGCTGTACTTTTTATTATTGGCTGTTTTTTAATTTATTATTTAACCCAACTCATCTGCAAATTAAGTTTAACTATTGGTTTAAATCGCTATGGATTAGCTTTGTTTTTAAGTGCGATGTATACTTGGTCAATAGAAATGTTGTTTTTGCATTTAGATACGACTATTCTTCCCTTTCAAGGAAGTAACATCTTGGCAATCATTGTTATGATGTCTTATGTTAATGACGCTATTCTTTATCAAAAAAATGGAGGATTAAGGTATATGGCACTTCTTTTGATCCTTGCCATTATTTCATTGCAGATGATGGATTTTTTCTCGAAAGTTTTTATTTAAAGAAGTGGCAATGAAAACTATCTCTAGACGCAGGACAATTTCTTGGTTGTGGAATGGTGGTCTACAGTTTTTAGTGGGCTTTACCGCAGGTTCCTTGTTCTCTTGTCATTCGCCAAGAAATTTTAGTTCAACTAGCAAAGCTGTACAAGGAGATATAGCAATTATCCAAGAGTCTGGTAGTTTTTTGGCTGAAATCAGAAGAATAAAACAGTTAGCCTTACCCAAAGAATCCTATCTTTACCAACCTCCTACGACAACTGAATTAACACAATTTAGTGTTCTTGCTAAAAATTTAATTTCTCAAAATTTTAACGAAGCTCTTTACCTAGCACGGGATCTAAATTATGAATTAGTTCAATTTATTGATAACTCTAGTAAACAAATTTTTTATGGTTTAAGAGAGAAGGAAATTATAAATCAACCAACACGGGGTTGGGGTTCCTATTTTATCAATCCCGCTTACCGTTTTAACGCTTTGGTAGAAGCACCACACATTCTTTTCGATCAATTTTCCCTCGAAATTGCTAGTCAAGCTTTTCTGATGTCAGCTGCACGGGGTTTTTTAATGGCGGGTGCACACCGTAATGCTAATGGCTATGGAACTGCTGATGTCTGCGATTCGATCAATTCGATTTTCCAAGTAGTTCATGAAGCTTGGATTGCTTATCAAGCAACAACTTGGCAGATTCATGGTTTTCTGGCTGCGAATAAACTCCAGTTCCCCGATGATACTCAAGTTGTTTTATCCAATGCTCAAGGGGCTATCTCGGCAGAAATTTTAGTTTTAAATGAAAATTTAGAGTCTCGTGGGTTTCCAACTTATGTGTATAACCAACTCCCGGCTTATCATCCCTTGAATCAACGGGTTAATAAAGGGATAACAGGAACAACTTTTTCTCCCTTAGCAGCAACTCAGAATGTACAAGGAATATCTTGTCACAGGCTAGGAACACCGTTTGTACATATCGAAATTGAGCGCAGAATTCGAACTCGTGCTCCTTATCGAGATCGGGTTGCTGGTGCGATTGCGGAGTCCATTCAAGAGATTAAATAATAATATTTGTAATCCAGTCAAAATAAGAGCACTTTTTCTAGGAGGTTTTAAATGGATGTTAGACACAAACAGCGCGAGCATATTAGATTAAGTGTCCCCGCTGTTATCAGTATAGATAAACATCAATATGCAGTCAGGGATTGGAGTTTGGGAGGATTCAAGCTTCAAGATTTTGACCAAGACATAGCAGTTGGAGATTGTTTGCCAGTTCATTTTCACTTGAGTCTTAAAGGTGGGTTTAAATTCTCAGTTAATACTGTAGCTGAAGTGGTTTGGAATTCTCGCGAAGACGGAACTACAGGCTTTCGGTTTCTCAATCTCAGAGAAACCGAAAAACAGTTATTAAAATATGTAATTATAACCTTACAAGAAGAACAGCTTAAGCCAGAAGATTTTATAGCCGAAGTTAATGGTTCTTCAAAGCAAATTAGAAATTTAGAATTTCTGCAAAAGCGAGCATCGCCAACCATTAATAATAAAAGAAAATTTAAATTTTTCCTGAATTTACTAGTCGCCTTAACAATTGGCGGAGTAGTCGGTTATTATACTCTTTTGACTTTGTACAGAGCTGTTATTCATATAGAGATTAAGTCTGCTGTCGTTATCAAACCAATTGAGCCGATTATCTCGACCCATCGGGGAATCATCAGTCAGCTTTATGTTCAGGAGGGAATGAAGATTAAAGCAGGTCAACCTTTACTCCGCATGTATGACCAACAGATGGCTCAGTTTATCGCCGAAGATAAAGTGAGAAATATTGATTTGTTGATTCGACAGAATCAGGAGCAGGTTAATCGCTTAAATGAACAAATTGAACTGAGTCGTCTAGATATATCAAAAGCAAAGTTTGAATTGAGAAATACAGAGGCACTGAGACAGCAAGAAATTAGAGAATTAAGGTATTCCCAAGAAATTTCTCAAGATAAACTGGATGCCGCCAAGGCAAAAGTCACTGCTCTAACAACCCAGTACCGAGAAGCGCAAAAGCACTTCTATCGACTTGAATTCCTCTGGGAAAGCGGTGCTATTAGTAAGCGAGCATTAGAATCGGCTAGAGCAAATTTTGCCGAAATTGAAGGTAAACTAGAAGCAGCTAAGAAAGAATTAGAAATTGCGCAAACCGTGTTGCGTTCAATTCCTAATGGTAGTTTTTATAACGGCGATAGATTTGTCGGCGAGCTACCCCGGCTTACCGCAGAAGTGAAAGATGCATCTGAACGAGTAAAGGTGGCAGAGCAAAAAATCAGAGTTTTAGAGCGAGAGCGAAAGAAATATCAGCGGGAAATTGAAAAATTAAACCAGCAAAAGCCTAATCTACAACTTCCCCGACCAAAAATAGAAAATTCCTTTGATGAAAATATCTTTTCTACGGTTTATCCTGCGCCAGTCTCTGGCACAGTGGTCAAAATTCATCATTCTTCAGGCAGTCCAGTGAATATTGGCAAAACTTTATTATTACTGCAACCTGAACTGACTCGACCAAAAATTGAAGCTTATTTGACTCAAGATCAGGTTGCTCAATTAGGAATCGGGAGCCAGGTTACTGTCATTATTCCTGAACTGAATAAGAGTTATCCTGGGGAAGTGGTCGTTATCGATCGCCGGGGTGGTTTTTTCGATAAAGTAAGAGGCAAATATCAATTTGAAGGTTCAATTAATAACCCAGCCAATATTGAAGTCGCGATCGCCGATATTCCTAAAGCAGAAGAGAGTCAACTAATGGCAGGAATGCCTGTTAGACTGAAATTTACTAAGAAACTGGATCTGTTTTCCCTTGATTTTTGAACAAAATGTCTCGCGCAGTCCCCACCTATAATCTTCGATTTAGGTGGGGTTAGCGAGACCAACAAAAAAAACGCGAAGCTCCTTATAAGCATGGATCTTATTATCCCCCCATTTCTCCTTGCTTTTTTTTGCCTCAATAAATTTATTTCTAAATTAATAGTAGTCTAAGCATATTGAGTATTTGTTAAATTCTGTGTTTTTTTTTATTTAGTTGACAACAAAAACTAATTTGTGCTATAATCATAGACAAGTAGACAAGATTTTTCGGCGGCAAAATCCATGGCTCGAAAAAAAGGTAAAAGAAAATCTAAAAAGTCTCAACCTCATTCGCCACTGATGCGGACGGATGTGTGGCGTTTAGTAGCTACCACCAAACAAAAAGAGATGATGTTGATGACTATAGAAGAGTATCGAAAATATCTTTTACCTTTAGTTTTGATTGTCAATGCACAATGGTCTAAATTAGCTACAAAAATTAGCCAAGAACAAGTTAATGCTGTGGAAAAAATGATTCATGTCACAGCAAATAATCCTAATCATAAACATTATTATTATCAGAAAATTGTTACTAAATATTCATCTCATCGTAAGTTTCCTAGTTACCTAAGACGTGCAGCTATAGCTGATGCTATTGGCCTTGTTTCTAGTTTTCAAACTCGTTATCGTTTATGGCAATCTGGAAATAGAAAAAAACGGACGGCCAAACCACCAAGGAAAACAGTATAACGCCGATCTAAATGCTTCCTATAATATCGGTGCAAGATATTGGTATGCTATAATAGTTGGGGATAAAAATTTCTCGCTTAGTGTACGACAGCAAAAGTTCTGACGGCACATTGCGGACGCCAATTGTCCTGGGGACGTTGAGAAATTTAGTTGTTTCTTAGCGAATGAATCCCCATCTATAATCTTCGATTTAGATGGGGTGCGTTC
>JBFRWF010000137.1:0-14407 GCA_051439465.1 Xenococcaceae cyanobacterium
CGCAGTGTCACGGAGCTAGAACACGGATTGCCAACCCTACACCCCGGAGTGCCTATTGTTTGCGCTAAGCGAAGCTTAGTTCAAACTATTCTGGGATAACGTAGTGCCTCTGGCAATCTTTGACTAAACGCTCGTCCTTATTAATTAAAAAAAATAACGTCGAGCGCAAGCGCTAAAGTAACGAGACAATAAGGCTAATGACAGAGGCTTCCCGAAGAAGCCCACACTGTACCCGAATCTGAGATTCGGGTCAGTGTGCGGAGCTGTCACCAGCTGTTCCCCAGTCTGGATACAACTATCGTCTATTGTAAGCCTTGGCTCCCAAACTCACCAAATAGGCGACACCAGAGACGAGGATAATGGTTGCACCGGAGGTGAGATTGAGAAAGTAGGAGAGCCAAAGTCCCGTGGTGGTAAAAATGACTCCCAAAATGCTGGAGAGCAGCATCATTTGCTTGATATCTTTGACAAACTGCCCTGCAATTGCTGCTGGCATCGTCAGCAGGGCAATCACCAGAATCAACCCCACCACCTGCATTACCATCACCACCGTCAGAGCGATCGCCCCCACCAGCATCAGATACAGCCTATCCACCGGAACGTTGCGCGTCAGGGCAAAGACTGGATCAAACGAAATTGCCAGGAGTTCTTTGTAAAACAGTGCGACCATCATCCCAACAATCAAGTCTAGCACCACCATGACGATCAAGTCTTCTCTGGGAACGGTGAGAATACTGCCGAACAGATAGCTCATCAGATCGGCTTTGTAACCCTCGGTCAAGTCTACCAAGATAATCCCAATTGCCATGCCAATTGCCCACATCACCCCGATGATAGTATCAGCTCGTTGTTGTGTCTTGCGCTCCACCATCCCCATCCCCAAAGCTGCTAACAGGGAAAAGGCGATCGCCCCCAGCACCGGATTGAACCCGAAAAAATACCCCAACCCAATGCCACCATAGGCTGCGTGAGCAATGCCGCCACTAATAAATACAATCCGGTTGACTACCACAAAAGTGCCAACAATACCACAGGCAATACTCACTAACACCCCAGCCATGAGCGCATTCCGCATAAAGTCAAACTGTAACGCCGTAATAATTTCCTCAATCATCGCGACTCCTCTTGGGTGTCATGCTCCCGAAAGACTCGATGGGGAACACCGTGGGCAATTAGGTCAATGGGGCATTGATAGGTTTGCTCCAGCATTTGTGCTGTAATCAGCTTATCGCCGTGGTAGAACAGGCGGCGGTTGAGACAGCCTACGGTTTTGACGTAGGAGGAAATCACCCCCAGATCGTGGGAAATTATCACAATGGTCATGTAATGGTTGAGTTCGCCGAGGAGTTCATAAATACTGTTCCGTATTCGGAAGTCAACGCTGGCAGTGGGTTCATCTAACAGGAGGATTCCGGGTTCGGATGCCAAGGCGCGGGCAATGTAGACTCGCTGGCGCTGTCCACCAGAAAGTTCTCCGATAGGGCGATCGCGCAAATCCAGCATCCCCACCTGCTCCAGTACCTGAGCCACTACCTCATCATCCTTAGGGTTGTAGCGTTGCAGCAGGCGGCGCTTCCCCAGTCGTCCCATCCGCACCACTTCTTCAACGCGCACAGGGAAGTCCCGGTCAAACTCCAAGACTTGGGGAACATAGCCGATGTACCGCCGCCCTTTGGCAACCGACTGACCCATAATCTTCACTTTACCTCGCATAGGAGAGATTAGCCCCAGCAGAACCTTAAGCAGGGTAGTTTTGCCGCCGCCGTTGGGACCAATCAGTCCGATAAAGTCCAGTTCGTTGACAACGAGGTTAATATCTTCCAAAACGGTTTCCTGGTTGTAGCCTGCCCAGACATGATCGAGGGCGATCGCCTCAGTTTTCACCTGGGTTAGATTTTCCGAAGTCGTGGTATGTTGCACAGAAGTTGTTTTTGTTATGTGGAATAACAATAGAACTAATGAGAAGTGTTTCTTGAAAGCGCCCCACGGACGCCATCGCTCCCGTTATGTGTAATAACTCAGGGGAGCGCTTGTAGGGGCTTACGCGTAGGCGAATTCTCGTAGCCCGTAGGGCTTCTCGTACGCCGTAGGCGTTCCCGTAGGGTAGAGTAGAGTAGCATTTGGGGGATAACCATAGTAAATCAACCTAGATTTATCTATCCAAATGCAACGCCGGTGCCCAACTAATACTGAATCCGGTCTAAAACCCCCTTTATCAATTTGAGGAATGTTTCTTGAAAGAAGAAATTGCAACGAACTTCCATCTAATCAGTTGACTCTGATTCAGCACCTCGGCAAAAGTCTGGGAAACCTGGAGCAGATTGTCCGACCAATCGGGAGCTAGGGGGCTAATCAGCAGCACCTCACCGCCAATTTCCTTGGCGATGGTTTTGGCAGACTTGGTGCTAAACTCTGGCTGGGCAAAAACCACCTTAATACCCTCCTCTTTTGCCTCAGATACCAGTTTCGCCAGTTCCGACGCGCTGGGTTCTTGTCCTCCTAATTCTATTGGCTCTTGTTCCAAGTTGTAGTCCCGGGCAAAATAGCCCCAGGCAGGATGAAACACCATGAACTTCCGGTTCTTCACCCCTGCTAAGTTCTGGCGGATTTTCTCATCGAGTTGGTCAATCTCTGCCAAGAAGTTGTCGAGGTTTCCCTTGTACTCGGCTTTGCGATCGGGGTCAAGCTTGACTAGCCCCTCGTAAATATTTTGTGCCTGTACCTTCACTAATTTCGGTGACAGCCAAATGTGCGGATCGAGGGTTTCTCCACTGTGCTCATGTTCTGCTTCTGTCTTCTGTGCGTGCTGGTGGTCATCTGCCTCTTCCTCGTAGTGATGGTGGGCAACCATTGGCATTCGCTCAATCCCTTTCGCTGAATCGACGATCGGCATTTCAGGATTGGCACTTTCAATGCGCTTCATCCAGGCTTTCTCAAAGGGAACACCAATGGTGATATAAGCCTGGGCATCACTCAACCCTTGCAACTGCTGGGGTTTGGGTTCATAGGTAGCTGGCGAGGCTCCTGGCTCCACCATGACGTTAACCTTCACGTTATTGCCGCCAATTTTCTCCACAAAATACTCCTGTGGCACAATGCTAACGGTGATATCTAGGGTTTTGCTGGTCGCTTCGGTAGTCGAATCCCTAGCCTCGTTAGCTTGGTTGGTTGGACTTGAGCTACAGCCTGCGATTACACCAACTCCCAGCAACAGGGCGATCGCGGCGGTACTAAATCGAGTTCTCATTGGTTTTCTCCTCTTCAACTTTCTGATAATTTGATAATGATAATCATAATTTTAACCTTTTGGAGCGATCGCGGGGTGGACACTCAGGAGGAGTGGCTTCTCCCTTATAATTTTGCTAGGATATTGTCATGGGTGACTAGCTCAACGGTAGAGCAGTGGACTCTTAATCCATTGGTTCAGGGTTCGAATCCCTGGTCACCCACTACAAACACTAATCATTACCCATAAGTCCTAAAACCCTTGTTGAGAAGGGGAGAAAGGGTGATGTAGAGTAAATTTACCCAAAGATAGGGGTTTGGTCAAACCAATGAGGGGCGATCGCTGAATTGTAGTTAACCGATTGGGCAATAATAATTGATAGTTCATACAATATCTGTCCCAACCTCTATGTGGAACTTGAGTGAAGTTGACGATCTGGAGATAGACTCTATCACGCGGGAAATTTTCCAGAAGTATAAATATGCTTTAGTTTACATCGGAGTGGACTTCTCCAGAGAGGATGTCCAGTTAGCTATTGCCGATTGCAGTTATGGCATGGAAGAAGCCTTCCAAGCAACTATCTCTTATTGGTTGTGGAAGAAAAAAAATAATCAAGAGTTTGAATATCCTAGTGCTTTCTTGATTGCCGCTCTTAATGATCAGTGGAAGCCTTTCCATTGGACAGATGAATACTTAGACAATCCAAACTTCAAAAGTCCCTGCCAACGCTGGTGGGAAGAAGCGGCAGTAGCCTGGGGAACAGATGTACGAAACGAGCTGGTTGCAGATGTGGCGGAGACTGACTCTGGCTATGAATATGTATTATTCAGATCGGGCAAAACCCTTTCCTTAAGGATTGCTAAGGTATGGGGTTGGCAGAGGGTTTTAGAATACGCTCGCAGGCTCAATGCATGAAACTGAACGCTGGTAACTAGATGGTATTTATCAAGTAAATCTTAACACAGCTTGATTGCTTGGTGTTGGTGGGTTAGGCGGATAGTTAGTTAATCGGTTAGTTTGATAGGTTATCCCCGCCTAACCCACCCTACGCAAGGGTTTAATGTTTTCTTTATAGATATCCATTTCCCGTTTCTGTCTTTTTCTTCCCCTGCTTCCCCTGCTCCCCCTCTTAAGGGTATGTTTTTAAGATTTTCGGTTTAGTAAGGCAGAGGAGGCAGAGGAAGCCTCCGAAGCAGGGGGGGAAAAGCCTATTGTTTCGTTGAAAAATTTCTCCGCATCGCCCCGTCTCCCGATCTCCCCATCAACCACAACCCTCAAATGTAAAAAACATACCCTTGAAAGCCCTGCTCCCCCTGCTCCCCCTGCTCCCCCTGCTCCCTACTTTTGCCTTTTGCATGCAAGCCTTTTGCCTTTGAGCGAAGCGAGTCCCTGCTCCCCCTGCTCCCCCTGTTCCCTGTTCCCTGTTCCCTATTTCACCTCTCAGAGTCAATAAAGTTTTGAGATTTTTTATCAATTAATAGAGCTTGTTGCAAATAAACGCCAAGGGAGACTATCATTGTCAATAGATGAAGTTTCCTGAGAGTACTTTAGATATGCCTCCCTACACAGCTGCTTCACTTAAAGCCGAACTAAATTCCCGAGGCTGGCGTCTGACACCGCAGCGGGAGAAAATTCTGCACGTCTTTCAAAATCTACCTAGAGGAAACCACCTCAGTGCGGAGGAACTGTATAATCTACTCGATCACCGGGGCGAATCTATCAGTCTATCTACTATATATCGCAGTGTTAAGTTAATGGCGCGAATGGGGATTCTGCGGGAATTAGAACTAGCTGAAGGACATAAACATTATGAACTTAATCAGCCTTACCCCCACCATCACCATCACATGGTCTGCATTCAGTGCAACAAGACCATTGAATTCAAAAACGACTCGATTTTGAAACAGAGTCTCAAGCAATGCGAAAAAGAGGGGTTCCAGCTCATTGACTGTCAGCTAACAGTGATGACAATTTGCCCAGAGGCTTTACGCATGGGATGGCCCTCTGCACTTCCTAGCAATTGGTCATGTACCCGCGCCATTTCGGAAAGTAAGCCATCAAATTCCCTGTATCAGCTCCGGTAGCACCTGCATAGCCTTGTAGTACCCACGCCATTTCAGAAAATAAGCCATCAGATTCCCTGTATCAGCTCCGGTAGCACCTGCATAGCCTTGTAGGGTGGGCAAAATGGATTATGGTTATGGCTAATAAAGTTACCAGATTAACTTTGCCCACCAAACTCATCTGTATTTGAACGCAAGTCCCTAATTCGCCATCAAGCAGACATGCCCAGCTGAAATCCCAGTGCTTTTTTCTTCATCGTTTTAAAGATATTGTAAAACCCATTGGCACGGGAGGGAGTGAGACTGACTGTCAGACCAGTTTCTTCGATAAAATCGGGTGGAACTTGCAATATCTGTTCGGGAGTCAAGCCGTTGAGTCCTTCAATTAATAGGGCGACTAATCCTTTTACTAGCTGAGCATCAGAATCTCCCTGATACCACACCTTTCCTTCTTCCAAGTCGGCGGTGATATGAACTTGGGAAACGCAGCCGGGAACTTTATTTTCTGGTATTTTGTCTTCCACTGGCATCAGTTTGAGCTTTTTGGCATACCAGAGAAGTTGCTCATAGCGCTGCTTGGGATTTGAGCGACGCTTGAAGCGCTGAACAATGCGGTCAAGGTTTGGGGGTAGAGGTGTTGTAGTGGATGACATGATTAGGAAATTTGGGGATCGCGAAGAATTATTCTTGACTACTCACAATTGCTCCAGTAGGTCAGTCGGAGCTTGCAACTAGTCTAATTTTATCATTCAGTAGAGTCAACGACCCCGCCCTACTTCGTGTAGACGTTCTGAAAAAAATATTGGTAAGAATAATAGAAAAACTTTGGAACTAGAGAGATTAGCGATCGCCTACTCTGACACTCACTGCATATTTGAGCCATTTTGTCAATGCGTAACTCCTATCTTTATGACATTTTCACCTCTGTTCGCTCTGCGATCTTACGAGCCAATGCCTCAAAATCCCCATAGACCTTTTTGACAGCATAAGTATGAGCACCAATAGCTCCATCGGCAGGTTTCAGATAGAAAATAGGCTTGTGAGCTTCCTGAGCCATCGGCATTAAACTCTGGTAGTTCTTGAGCAAAGCTAAACAATGGGCATCCTCTTTCACAGAGATGTTTTTATCTCCAGTTTGAGCCAACACAGCCTTTCGGTAAACAGTCGGAATCTTAGCAATCCAACGATTGTATGCCTTTACCGGACGGTCTAATCGCACTGCATGTTGCAAAACAACATAACCAACCGGCTGCATAAGTCCCTTTGGCAACTCCAAATCCTCAGCGGGATTCCGG
Source organism: Xenococcaceae cyanobacterium (assembly GCA_051439465.1). Lineage (GTDB taxonomy): Bacteria > Cyanobacteriota > Cyanobacteriia > Cyanobacteriales > JBFRWF01 > JBFRWF01. The sequence continues at coordinate 6,585 of JBFRWF010000137.1, forward strand.
CTTAGTCGATCTGTCCAGTTTTGTCTCCAGCGCCGTAAAGTAGGACCAAGGTTGCGCAAGCCTTGTAAGGAGAACAAGTCTGGTGAAAGCGGCACCACAACGTAATCTGCTGCAATTAATGCGGCACGATTAATAGCCCCTAAGTTGGGACCCAAGTCCATCAAGATGACATCAGCTTTGTGGACTGCAGCCGTCCTCTGCATCATTCTCCAAAAAGCAGATATAACACGGAAGGCACGCTCATCACCATCCATGCACTTCGGCCACACCTCTGAAAGTTGATCCTCAAAACCAGAAAGGGATAAATCTCCGACTAAAAGTGCCAGATTCCCAACCAACAATGAAGTCGGATCTTCAACATACTCTAAGTGTGGGTCGGCAATATCACCAATCGCTCTGATTAAGGGTTGCACACAACCAAAGACAGTATTTGGATGATTGCCATCTGGCCAGAGTTCTTCCAAGCGATCCTCGTCAAGAAAGGCAGCTGTGAGGTTAGCTTGGGGATCTAAATCCGCTGCAACCACCCGAAAACCCAGATCGCTATACATCCATGCCAAGTGATAAACCAAGGATGTTTTGCCAACTCCTCCCTTGTTATTGAAGAAAGCAATAATGTTAGTCGTTTTATATATGTTTTGATTTGTCACGACTCATTTAGGACTGCTATAGCCTCCTCCCGATCTTGACTAGCACATGAGTGTCTTCCACCACAAAGAAAGGGGGTGGGTTGCCGTTTTTCTGAAGTTGCTTACGTGCGAGTTCAATACCTATCCCAAATCGCTGAACATAGCCCAAGTTCTTCATTGCTTCAGCTAGGTAAGGATTTCGATAGTCTGTTATACCAGACTGACCAAAGTTTTGCTTATTCACCTGACCGAAAGGACCACCAGGATTTTGAATTTCAATGCGGTCATTGAACCAAGTAATCCGCACTGGGGCATTTGTACTCTCATAATTACGATGCATAACCGCATTTCTCGCTAGTTGTTGCAGGGCAACTATGGGGTAATCAGGCTGCTGAATCTCAACTGGCTGTGCGGTGATATCTGATGCAACTGAGATATGGACTTGAAAAGTTTCGTCCAGTATCCGCAGCAAATCAGGAAGCGGCCCGTCAATTTCTTTCTGAACCTTAATTGGGTCAGTTAATTCACCTCCGTCAATGCGAAGAAATTGAATATAAGCACTAGGAACAAATTGTCTTGGCTCATTGCCTACCACCAAAATACCTAAAATAGTGGGCTTAGGTTGCTGCTCAACTGTCGCAAACCGCATGGATTTCAATTGTTGTTCAACAGAGCGTTGACTCTCTTCAAGGATTTCAATAGGTAAGGATGAGGGTAGATAAACTCGACGGAAAAGCTCTAAATCTAGGTCATCTAAGGTAGCGGATGCTAAGGGTTGAAGATCGAAAGGTAAGTCCTTTGCCCGTCGTTTCTCAGCCAGACGACGTTCTTCTTCTATTGTAGCGTTTGCTCGGCGAGGACCCACCCGCACCCAAACGCGTCCATTAAAGCGCACTGGCGGAGCATCTGATGGTTCCACAATTATAACCGCTAGTTCGCATCCGCCGATAGTTCGCTTTTGGACAATCATTGATGGGAAAGGCAGAATGTTCCCATCCGATCGCATATCGGAGAGTGTTAGCAAAAGCTGATCGTCAATTGTCAAGTTGGCACAGCTTCTGTCATTATTAACGCCAATAAATAGGACTCCTGGTTGTTGGTAGTTTGGCAAGTCGTTAGCAAAGGCACAGATAGTCTGACGAATCGCATTTCGGTCAGATATCGAAGTCTTACGTTCCACCCGATCTGATTCTAGGTCATTCAGGAGAGTTTCTAACTCCTGGTCTTCCATTTAGCTGCCCTTCTCAACACTTATCCATCATGGTAGCGGATTGGCTGACAAGAGAGCGATCGCAGAATGGCACGCTCAATAAGAGGCAATCTCTGAATGTTAACTTATATTTTGCCAACAGCATCCGTGCCTCAACCCAACCTACGAGGCGATGCGCACCGCGTTCTGCTCCCGCAGGGTCGCGCTGCGTAGCAGGGATGCGTTGCGGAGCAGGGGCGTAGCCTAGTCTAGACTAGCGGATCTCTTCGAGATCGCCCTACAAGAGCGGCGATCGCACTGTATCGCTTTTGGGGGCATTTTTTTCAAGTGTATGGGTTTTAACTCTCCATTTTTCTGCCATTATCGTAGCATAGTCACTCATTTCTTTAAGTTTTGTTTCTCCATGTTGAGCGATTTTCAGAATTTCGGTTAATTCTGTTTCATTCAATGGGTTTATATTCATGCTCGAGATCATTGAGTTCCTTATTGAGTTGTTCAACCAATGCATTTAGATTAGAGGGTAAGGTCATAAAACTCTTAGTTACATTCGGGCTAAGTATTTACCTTTGTTGGATGCTGCTTTAACACCTGCTTCAAATATTGCCCCGTATAAGACTTCGGATTTTCTGCTACCTCCTCCGGCGTTCCCACTGCAATTACCTCTCCCCCTCTATCACCCCCCTCTGGTCCCAAATCAATCACCCAATCAGCACAGCGAATTACATCTAAATTGTGTTCAATCACTAAAACAGAATTCCCCTTATCCACCAACCGCTGCAACACATTAAGTAGATAGTGGACATCATAAAAAGATAAACCAGTAGTCGGTTCATCAATTAAATAAATGGTCTTGCCTGTCGCACGACGGGACAATTCAGATGCTAACTTCACCCGCTGCGCCTCCCCACCAGACAGAGTGGGTGCAGGTTGTCCCAACTTTATATAACCCAATCCCACATCAACTAACGTTTGTAATCGATTTACCGCTCTGGGTATATTCTTAAACACCTCCAAGGCTTCCTCTACCGTCATATTCAACACATCAGCAATGGATTTCCCCTTGTACTTTACCTGCAAAGTTTCCCGGTTGTATCGCGCTCCTTTACAAACCTCACACTGCACATAAACATCCGGCAGAAAATTCATCTCTATCACATTCACTCCCTGTCCCCCACAAGCTTCACAACGTCCCCCTTTAACATTGAAAGAAAATTGCCCTGGCTTGTAACCCCTGGCTTTCGCTTCAATCATTTCCGCAAAAATAGCCCGAATCGGATCGAAAAGCCCTGTATAAGTAGCAGGGTTAGAACGGGGAGTTCTTCCAATGGGAGATTGATCGATCACAATTGCTTTATCAATAGCCTCCAGTCCTTTCACCTCACCCAGCTTATTGGGGAAGGGAACTTTACGAGCGAGATGATGTTGTAGGGCAGGATATAACAGTTCATTAACTAAAGTAGATTTGCCAGAACCGGAAACACCAGTAATACAAACAAGCTTACCGAGGGGAATTTCAATATCTATATGTTTGAGATTATTGTGGTGGCAATCTTTGAGAATGAGAGACACTCCATTTCCTTTCCTCCGTTCCCCAGGAGTTTCAATTACCCTGCGCCCGGATAAATAAGCCCCGGTGAGAGAATCCTCAGTTGTGAGTAATTTCTCTAAGTCTCCCTGGACAACAATTTCTCCCCCGTGAATCCCAGCTTTTGGACCAATATCAACTATCTGATCCGCACTGCGAATGGTTTCTTCATCATGTTCGACAACAATCAAAGTATTACCCAAGTCCCGCAATTTCTTCAGGGTATGTAACAACCTGCCATTGTCCCGCTGGTGCAAGCCGATACTCGGTTCATCTAAGACATAAAGCACCCCCGTCAGTCCAGCACCAATTTGGGTGGCTAAGCGAATTCTTTGGGCTTCTCCCCCAGAAAGAGTCATGGCGGCGCGATCGAGGGTGAGGTAATCTAAACCGACATCAATGAGGAACTGCAAGCGGGCTTTAATTTCTTTGAGCGCCAGTTCGCCAATTAATGCCTGACGGGGCGTGAGTTGTAGTTGGTTAATTCGCTCCAGACATTCTCGGATGGGAACGCTGGTTAAGTCGGTAATGGGATATTGTCCCAACCGCACCGATAGGGCTTCGGGTTTGAGGCGCTTGCCGTTGCAGACTTCGCAGGGTTGGTTAATGATATATTGCCCTAATTTTTGTTTATAAGTTTCTGAGCTAGTCTCTTGATAGTTACGTTCGAGCATGGCAATGATGCCGGAATAGCGCCTGTAATAGCCTCCTTCCTTTCCATATCGCGAATCGCCGTCGAAGAAGATTGGCTTGTCGCTGCCATAAAGAAGGACGTGCTGCTGTTCGGGAGTGAGCTGATTCCAGGGGGTTTGAATTTCAAAGCCCCAGGCTTGTCCCACGCTGTAGAGAAGGGAGAGATAGTAGGCGTTATCTCGCTCTGACCAAGGAGCGATCGCCCCATAAACTGGCTGAGACGGATCGGGCACGATGGATTCTGGGGAGAAGGTGTGCAAACTACCCAATCCGTGACAATGGGGACAAGCACCATAGGGAGAATTAAAAGAAAACAATCTGGGTGATAATTCCTCCATTACCGCCCCATGTTCGGGACAAGCAAAGTTTTCTGAAAAGACTATTTCTTGCGGCGATTTTTGAGGGGAATTACTTGCATTTTCTGAGCCATTTGATATATACTTACTATCACGTCGGACTCCGGCTACCTGCACAGATGTATCATTTAATACCTCAACAAGCGCAATTCCAGTAGAATTGCGCAGACAGGTAGCAAGGGAGTCGGCTAGACGTTCATCTATATCAGGCTTTTTAATTAACCTGTCAACAACGATTTCAATGTTGTGTGTATAATTTTTATCTAATTCAATGGAATCCGAGAGTTCTCGAACCTGAGAATTTACCCGAACGCGAACAAATCCTTGAGCGGCTAAACTGGACAAAAGTTGCTTGTGAGTTCCCTTTTTACCCCGGACGACGGGAGCGAGGATCTGAAAGCGGGTGCGGTCGGGGAGTTCCATAATGCGATCGCACATCTCATCGATAGTCTGGGGGGCAATATTGCGATCGCAGATGGGACAGTGGGGTTCTCCTGCTCTACCAAATAAGAGCCGCAGGTAGTCATAAATCTCAGTTACTGTACCTACTGTAGAACGGGGGTTATGGGAGGTAGACTTCTGGTCTATGGATATAGCAGGACTTAGCCCTTCGATGGCATCTACATCCGGTTTATCTAATTGTCCCAGGAATTGACGGGCATAGGCACTGAGTGATTCAACATAGCGGCGCTGTCCTTCGGCAAAGATGGTGTCGAAGGCAAGGGAAGATTTGCCGGAACCGGATACCCCTGTGAAGACAATCAGGCGATCGCGGGGGAGTTCGAGGTTAATATTTTTGAGGTTGTGTTGTCTCGCACCGCGAATGCGGATGGTATTTTGGTTAAAGGTGGATTGGGATTGAGACATAGAGGCAGGGCTTAATAGTCCTTAACAATCATAGCGCTACCTCTTGAGTAGGGTTTTGATTCACAACCTAAATAGGACTGCTATATTACCTCGTTGAAGAAACAGGAAAAATTTGCGGCGCTTGTGGAGCAACTGACAACCGCACCCGCGTTCCCACTGGTAACTGAGTGCTTGCTGTAGTCCGAGCGTGCAGTCTTTTTCCAGAAGCAGTTTCTAAACAGTAGCGGTACTCCCGACCCAGGAATTGCCGCTCTTGAACTACCACTGTTGCCTTCTCATCTGCCTTGAGGATAATATCTTCTTGCCGCAGCATCAACTCGCCACTGTTCAAAGATTCCGGTATTCCTAAAGTCTGAATTTCCCATTCACCAATTTCTGTTTTCCACAGATTTCCTCGCCTCCTAGCAGTTAAGAAATTAGCCTGGGTGACAAACTCAGCAACGAAGCGCGAGGCTGGTTTGGCATAAATTTCCTCTGGTGTGCCTAGCTGTTCTAGTTGTCCAGAGCGCATAACCGCAATCTTGTCGGAAATGGCAAGAGCTTCTTCTTGATCGTGAGTAACAAAAATCGCCGAGGTACCTGTGGCTTTGAGAATGTGGCGCACCTCATGGCGCAGTCGCTGACGCACTTGAACATCGAGATTGCTCAGAGGTTCATCCAACAGAATCAAAGCGGGTTGGGGTGCTAAGGCTCTGGCAAGGGCAACCCGCTGTTGTTGACCGCCAGACAGTTCGTGGGGATAGCGTTTTTCCAGTCCGGCGAGTCCGACAAGGACTAGAACTTCAGATACACGCTGCTTGATCTGCTTCCGAGTGGGGCGATCGCTTTTTCTTTGCAACCCAAAAGCGATGTTCTCGGCGATGGTTAGGTGAGGAAACAAAGCATAGTCTTGAAACACCATGCCAGTATTGCGCTGTTCTGGAGGCACCCAACAATCAGAACCAGCCACCAGCCGTCCCGCTAATTCTACTGTCCCGGTTGAGGGTTTTTCAAACCCAGCTACAATCCGTAACAGTGTAGTTTTACCACAGCCAGAAGGCCCAAGTAATCCCAGCAAGTCTCCCTGCTCTAGGTTAAAGCTGACGTTCGCAACTGCGGGAGTTGGATTTGAGGGGAATTGTTTGGAGACGTGCTCTAGATGAAGAATTGCTGGTTGTTTCATAAATATCGATAATTGCTTTGGATTAACTATTCCGAAGCGGCTAGATTTGAGATAAAAGGCGCAACTGGGGCAAGAAAACCCTAAAAAAGCAGGCTAAAAACACCTGTGGTAATTCTTATGAGAGTTGTGCCTCTTGCCATATTATATAGGAATTATTCTCAACAACTGACAATCAATAATACCATTTACAAGCAAGTATAGATAATAAACTTTCTCAAAAAATTACAGATTCCTGACTAGGCTTGCTATATAATTTTGAGCTAAACTCACCAGTCTCCAGTCACCTTGAGATCCTCCCTTGAACTTGATCCTACCTATTGATGCAATCCTAGTTCCCCAAGGACCAGAATATCAGGCTGTTTGTCGAGGACTGAACCAGACTAATTCTCCCAAACCGCTGGTTCTGCCAATTCCAATTGGCTCTGCGCCCTTAACTCGCTATCTAGAAAAATGGCAACAAGCTAGGGATTTTCCCAATCATCCACAGTTTAGAGTCTTGCTCATGGGTTTATGTGGGAGTTTGTCACCCCAGTACAATCTGGGAGACATTGTGCTTTACCAAGATTGTGTTTGCAAGCAGAATACATCTGAACCGTCATTGCGAGAGTGCGATCGCCAACTAACCACCTTACTCCACCATAACCTGAAGGAAAGAGCCTCCTTAGTGAGAGGATTGACAAGCGATCGCCTGATCTGGTCTGCTGAGGAAAAATGTAATCTGGGTCAGATTTACGATGCTGGCGTTGTCGATATGGAAGGATTTGCAGCTCTGGAAGTATTAGATCAAGCAGGGGTGGCAGTGGCAATGGTACGGGTGATCGGCGACAACTGCCACCACAACATCCCGGATCTCACCCCGGCGCTCAGTCCTGATGGTTCTCTTAGAGCTTTCCCTTTGGCCCTCGGTTTGCTTCGACAACCCTTTGCTGCTGCCCGACTGATTCGGGGTTCCCTACGAGGACTGAAAGTATTGGAGCAAATGTTTCAATCCCTGGTAGGGATTTATGAAAGTTGAATCACAGGTACGCGCCCTCTCACAGACTACCTGATCCGTTTCAATCCCTGATAGGGATTTATGAAAGTTGAATGCAGTACTCCAGAAGAGTGACTCTATAAAGTTTTCAAGGTGCAGTTGTGTGTATGAATTAAAGAATAGCATTCTTGTCTTGATCTGGTTTAATCAACTTGCCAAGGCGCGATCGCCTTAATAGTAGGTGGCGGTAATTTTTCAGCTTCCCTCGGACAAAACCTTGCACCAGATGAATCGCCCGTTCTGATTCTCCTGCTGCTTGCCACTGAGCTTTCCGCACAAAGATATTTT
>JBFRWF010000138.1:0-14943 GCA_051439465.1 Xenococcaceae cyanobacterium
AGGATTTCTGTTTGAATCTAATACAAAAACTTGTTGCATCGTTACCTTTGCTTTCTACTATTTCTAGTGTTACGGTCACCTCGCCAATGTTACGGAAAGGTTTAGCGTGTACAGCACTGTCTTAACCTCTTTACAACTGTTTAACTGCACACCGTAGAGCCTGGAGCTGGTGAAGCACTCCAGGGTACCTATTTCTTTCCTAACGTAGCTCAAAATGAGCTTAGGCTGGTAAGCTTAGAGACTTTCAGTGTTACCACCAAAAGCCCCTTCCTTCAGGGAGAGGTTGCTTACTAATCTACCCTACCTAGCTATATATCACCCCTAGGGTGACGTGACTCTCTGAAACAGAGGTGAGTGAGAGATGAGATGACTCTGAGAATTATTAGACGAATAGTAGAGGATCAGGACGAAGCATTCGCAATGAACAATTTTGGTCATTGTCAGAAGCTTTCCAGCACGAATGCTTCGCCCCTACAAATATTTTCCGACAAAAGCGATGAAAGAGGGCTAATTACGCGCCTGTTCGCAACTTGTCTAATACACTCCGATCTTCTAATGTAGAGGTATCACCCGCAATATCTTGACCTGCGGCTAGATTGCGCAACAAGCGACGCATAATCTTACCCGAACGAGTCTTGGGCATCGCATCAGTAAAACGGATTTCACCCGGACGGGCGATCGCCCCAATTTCCTCAACTACGTGTTCCTTCAGTTCCTCATCTAACTCCTCACTGGGACTGTAACTCCCCTCCAAGGTGACAAAGGCAAAGACATCCTGTCCCTTCACCTCATCTGGTTTTCCCACCACAGCAGCTTCAGCCACCGCCGGATGAGACACCAGTGCCGATTCAACTTCCATTGTCCCCAATCGATGACCAGAAACATTAATCACATCATCCACACGGCCCATCACCCAGAAATAACCATCTTCATCTCGCCTTGCCCCATCTCCGGCAAAGTAGAAGTATTGTCCATCCTTGGGTGACAGGTGTTCCCAATAAGTGCGGCGGAAGCGATCGGGGTCGCCATAAACCGTGCGCATCATTCCTGGCCAAGGGTGCTTCACCACCAGATAACCCCCCTGATTATCCTTAGCTGAGTTACCATCCAAATCCACCACATCGGCAATAATACCGGGGAAGGGATGAGTGCAAGAACCGGGCTTGGTGGGAGTAGCACCAGGTAAGGGAGTAATCATCACACCCCCTGTTTCCGTTTGCCACCAGGTATCCACAATTGGACAGCGTTCACCGCCAATTACCCGGTAATACCACATCCAGGCTTCCGGGTTAATCGGTTCACCAACAGTACCCAATAGTCGCAGGGAAGAAAGGTCACGGCCTTGGGGATGGTGTTCGCCCATCTTAATAAAGGCGCGAATTGCCGTCGGTGCGGTGTAGAAGATATTGACACCGTATTTCTCCACCACATCCCAGAGACAGCCAGGGTTGGAGGGACGGGGTGCGCCCTCATACATCAGACTGGTTGCTCCATTGGAAAGAGGTCCATAGACAATGTAGCTGTGACCTGTAATCCAACCCACATCAGCAGTACACCAGTAAACATCGGTATCCTGGAGATCAAAAATCCACTTGGTAGTTATGTGGGTGTAGAGGTTATATCCCCCTGTGGTATGGACAACGCCCTTGGGTTTGCCAGTGGTGCCGCTGGTGTAGAGGATGAACAGCATATCTTCACTGTCCATCGGTTCAGCAGGACAATCAGCAGATGCTCCGGCTTGCAAGTCATGCCACCAGTGGTCGCGCCCCGGTTCCATGTGAATTTTTTGCTTGGTGCGTTCAACCACCAGAACGTTTTCCACACTCGGTGCGCCGTCATTGGCTAGGGCTTTATCAACTTGTTCTTTCAGGGGCACAATCTTATCTTTGCGCCAGCCGCCATCGGCAGTGATTACTAACTTGGCTTGTGCGTCTACCAGTCTGTCTTTGAGGGCTTCAGCACTAAAGCCACCAAAAACAACGGTATGGGGGGCACCAATCCGGGCACAGGCGAGCATAGCAACTGCTGCTTCGGGAATCATGGGCATATAAATCCCGACGCGATCGCCTTTTTTCACCCCCAAATTTTTCATGACGTTGGCAAACTGACAAACTTCCCGATGCAACTGGGCATAGGTAAGGGTGCGGGAGTCTCCCGGTTCTCCTTCCCAAATCAACGCTGCCTTGTTCCGACGCCATGTAGTTAGGTGTCTGTCAAGACAGTTGTAAGAAATATTAATCTTGCCGCCGACAAACCATTTGGCAAAGGGCGGTTGCCAGTCTAGTACCTTGTCCCACTTCTGGAACCAGTGTAATTCCTGTTCGGCTAACTCAGCCCAAAACTTCTCTGGATCTGCTTTCGCCTTGTCGTAGATTTGCTGGTATTCTTCCAGGCTTTTGACCTGTGCATTCTGGGAAAACTCAGAGGGTGGGGAGAATAATCGTTTTTCTTGCAGTATGGATTCTATGGTTGGTTCTGACATGATTGTAGTTCTGATCGGTGTTGGTTAACACTATTCTGAACCCTGATTTTCCCAAAGAATCTTGAGTTTCTTGAAGCTAGCAAGGATAATTTAACTATTGTGTTGAGCAACTGTTCACGGTGACTGGCGACTGGTGACTGGTGACTGGTGACTGGTGAGGGGGTGATACTGAATCCGGATCTAAAACCCCCTTGATCAATTTTCTGTCTTTTTCTTCCCCTGCTCCCCCTGCTTCCCCTGCTCCCCCTGCTCCCACTGCTCCCCCTGCTTCCCCTGTTCCCTGTCCCCTGTTCCCTGTTCCCCTGATTACCATGCAATACTTACAGGCTTCTGACGCTGAACTTCATCAATCCATCCAGATGAATAGCCCCACGGCAACGCTGCTGCTTTCTTGCCCCAATCAAAAAGGAATAGTAGCAAAAATAGCTAACTTCATCTACTCTAATGGTGGCAATATTATCGATGCCGATCACCATGCAGACTTACATGGTAATTTATTTCTGACCCGCATTGAATGGCAATTGGATGAATTTAATTTACCCCGTGACGTAATTGTCCCAGCTTTCGGGGCGATCGCCAAACCACTAGAAGCAAACTGGCAAATCCATTTCTCGGATACTATCCCCCGCATTGCTATTTGGGTTACCAAACAAGAGCATTGTCTCTTAGATCTACTCTGGCGACAACAAGCAAAAGAAATCGTAGCAGAGATTACCCTAGTTATCAGCAATCATTCCAACCTAAAAAATCTAGTGGAACAATTTGGAATTGACTTTCATCATATCCCCATCACCAAAGAGACAAAAGTTGAACAAGAAGTCAAACAATTAGAACTGCTAAAACAATACAAAATTGACCTAGTTGTTTTAGGAAAATATATGCAAATTCTCACATCAAAATTTCTTGCCCAATTCCCCCAAATAATCAACATTCATCACTCATTTCTCCCTGCATTTCCAGGAGCAAATCCTTATCAACGTGCTTATAAACGAGGCGTTAAAGTTATTGGGGCAACCGCTCACTATGCCACAGAGGATTTAGATGAAGGACCAATTATCGAACAAGATGTGGTGCATATCAGCCATCGGGACGATCTTGCCGATTTGATTCGGAAAGGTAAAGATTTAGAGCGATTGGTTCTCGCCAGAGCTGTCCGCTTTCACCTCCAAAATCGGGTGCTAGTTTATGGCAATCGCACAGTGGTATTTACTTAATGAGGAAAATTAAGCGATCCAGTTGATAAAAATATATAAAAGTCGTAAGGGACAGAAGAAACCTGCTGTCAAAAAACAAGAAAGTTAGCGGCAATTTGCCGCGAACTCGCCGATTCTTTAACTTCCCCTTTTGTGTCTGACTCAAGTTGGCAGTTATTATTGATAGAGAGGGCTATCCACTTAAGCCGGGACAGTGATCAAAAGGCAACAGGCAAAAGGCAACAGGCAAGTTGCCTGTTGCCTACTCCAAGTGTCCCGCCGATCGCCGCCAACGCAGCGATCGCCACGTTATGGATGGAGGAAAACACTTGTGTTTTCTTAAGAGTTGGTAGCCATAGAGAGAAAAGAATTATTGAAAATGGCTTACTCTTATTGAGAATCATTTCCTTTGGCTTACACACCTTGACTGGGCTGTAATTCAATCTATCCAACCCATTAGAAAATCAGGAAGGAGCTTATGCAACTCATTACTTTACACTCACATGTTAACTCAGACGGGCTGTTACAATTACAGCTTCCTGACGAATTCAAAAATCATAACGTTACAGTTACCATTCGACCAGAATCACCGGAATGGCTCGACCTACTTCAGAAAACAGCAGGGACTATACCGGATTTAGAGAGACCTTCTCAGGGCGAGTACGAGGTGCGTGAATCTCTATGATTTATCTCCTGGATACCAATGCTTGCATCCATCACTTGAAATTTGCTGATTCGGGGCAAAAAGTCTATTTTTTAGCCCTTGACCTCCGTTTGTTAAGAATTGAATCAAAATGCATGCACATCAAGCCAAAGGGAGTTATTCAATAAGTAGGAGGTTCCCTTGGAGGTGATACCTATGATGGGAGTATTAATTGTTTCGATACTTTTAGTTTGCTGCCTTTTTGTCTTGACGCTCTTGTTTGAGGCGTTATTTTATGCCGAAGAGCAGCGATCGCAAAGTTAACCTTGCGTAGGGTGGGTTAGGCGGCGATAACTTATCCAACTAACCTGCTAACTAACTATCCGCCGTAACCCACCAAAACCAAGCACTCTAGCTGTGTTAATGACTACCTACTACCAAAGATTTGAGTTCTTGTGTCTCTAACCTTGGTCCAAAACTGGTAACAATCCGAGATGATGCCAATGATGCTAAATTTCCTGCCTCAGCATAATTCATGCCGTGGGTAATGCCATAAAGAAAAACTCCAGCATATATATCTCCTGCACCCACAGTATCAATTGCCTTCACCTTTACAGGAGCAATCTCGATAAGCTCTTGACCATCAAAAATCAAAGAACCTTTCGCGCTCCGAGTAATAGCAAAACCTTTTGCCAGTGTTTTTAAATGTTCGATAGCTACAGAAATATCCTCTGTTTCAGCCATCTTCAAAGCCTCTACTTCATTAGAAAATATGAAATCTAAGCCCGAACCAACTATTTTCAAAAGCCCTTCTTTAAAAAACTCCACCATATTCGGATCTGAGAGAGAAAGGGCAGTTTTCACCCCCGCATTCTGGGCAATTTCACGTGCTTTAATCGCTGCTGCTTTCGCAGTGGGAGAGGAAACTAGATATCCTTCAATATAAAGATATTCAGACTCTGCGATCGCCTCTGGTACAAGTTCATCCTCAGACAAGCTAGCTGTAATTCCTAGAAAAGTATTCATGGTGCGATCCGCATCCGGTGTTACCATCACCAGACACTTTCCGGTAATACCGTCTTTTCGATTACCATTTTGTAAATTGGTTTCCACTCCGCAGCGCAATAGGTCTTCCAAATAGAAAGAACCCGTTTCGTCATTGGCTACCTTACAGGAGTAAAAGCCTTTACCTCCTAGCTGACTCACTGCCACTATTGTGTTAGCGGCGGAACCCCCACAGCTCTTTTTACAAGGGAAATCACTCAACCGCCGCAGAACTTCTTCCTGGTGATCTTCGTCCATTAAGGTCATGACACCTTTATCGATCTTCAGTTTTTGCAGTAAATCAGCGGATACTTCAAATTCCATATCCACTAAAGCGTTGCCAATGCCATATACGTGATATTTGCACATAAAATTTTTCTTTGGTCTTAATTTACATTCAACTAAAAAAAGCCAGGGACGATCTTAGTCCCTGGAGTAAGGAGAAAACCAGAACAAACCTTAGACTTCTCCTGCTTCTGCTTCTGACTCAACTGTCTCTTCGGTCCTTTTAGCGGGAGCGATGATGGAGAAAATGGCTCTTTCCGGGTCATCCAAAGCGGTGATTCCTTCTGGCAAGACTAACTCGCGAACTAGCAGGGTAGTCCCGATATTCATGTTAGAGACATTGATATCAATAGACTCTGGGATGTTATCAGGGGCGCATTGCACCTTTAGTTCGGTGAGCATTTGCTCCATAATGCCACCGTGCTTAACTCCAATAGCCTCTCCCACAAGCTTCAGAGGCACTAATACTTCGATGCTCTTTTGAGTGCCAACGGAGAAAAAGCTCAGGTGATAGAGCGTCTTTTTCCAGGGATGAGCCTGTACCTCTCTAATTAGAGCTTTCCCACTCCAGGAAAGGTCAGGAATATTCAGGTCAACCAGAGTGTTGTTGACGGAAGCGTTTTTGAGTAAGACTTGAGCCTCTTTCGCTTTCAACGTCAGGGAGACAGATTCGTCTCCCTTGTGTCCGTATAAGGCAGCAGGGATTAAACCCTGACGACGGAGCGCTCTTGGCTTACTATCTTCGGGTCTTTTTTGACATTCAACTGTAACTTGCATGGTCGTTTTGTTAGTAGTTGGTAATTGGAAATGTCCACCACCCAATCCCTAGTCCCCAATCCCTGATGTTACTGGAGTGCCATTGGCATCGAGTAATGCACGTTTTGGACCGTGGATTGGATCTTCCACTATAATGGTTTGGTCACGGCTCGGACCAACAGAGATGATCGCAATTGGGACTTCCATTAATTCGGCTAGGAACTTAAGATAGTCTAAAGCCTGCTCGGGTAAGTCATCTAAGGAGCGACAATCAGCAGTAGATTGCTTCCAACCAGGTAGGGTTTCGCAGATCGGTTTGCAGCAGGCGAATTGACTGGCATTACTGGGAAAGTCATGACAAGTGCCGCCATCGAGTTCGTAGGCGACACAGACTTTAATTTCCTCTAGCTCATCGAGGACATCTAGTTTAGTAATCGCCAGACAGTCTAGACCATTAATCCGGACGGCATAGCGACCAATAACGGCATCGAACCAACCACAGCGACGGCGGCGACCTGTGGTAGTGCCAAATTCAGCGCCGCGATCGCCCAACAACTTTCCCACTTCTCCGTGGAGTTCGGTGGGAAATGGTCCTTCTCCTACACGGGTAGTATAAGCTTTCGCCACACCAATAACCCGATCTATAATTGTCGGTCCTACTCCAGCTCCGACGCAAGCTCCACCAGCAATGGGATTGGATGAAGTAACATAGGGATAAGTCCCGTGGTCTAAGTCCAGCAGGGTTCCTTGAGCACCTTCAAAGAGAATATTTTTCCGCTGCTTTACTGCTTCATAAATTTTTAGGGAACTATCGATGACATAGGGACGCAAACCCTCGGCATATTTTAGATACTGAGCAATTACCTCTTCTGGATCTAAGGGCGGCAAATTATAGAGTTTCTCTAAAATGACATTCTTATAATTAATCGTCCATTCTAGCTTCTGATGCAAGTCATCCGCACTCATCAAGTCTAAAACTCGAATGCCAGTGCGTTCTGACTTATCGGCGTAAGTAGGACCAATCCCTCGTCCTGTGGTGCCGATTTTGTATTCCCCTCGACGTTCTTCCGATGCCTGTTCAATTAAGCGATGATAAGGCATGGTGACATGGGCGGTTTGGGAAATGAGCAGGTTGCTTGTAGAAACATTCAGTGCTTCTAGCTGCTCTATTTCTTCAATCAGTACCTCAGGAGCGATAACCGTGCCAGAGCCAATGATACACTCCGTATCAGGGTACAAAATACCTGAGGGAATTAAGTGCAGCTTAAATATTTGTCCCTGAACTACAACAGTATGTCCGGCGTTGACTCCCCCTTGGGAACGCACCACTACATCTGCTGACCGACTGAGTAAATCGGTTATTTTACCTTTTCCTTCGTCACCCCACTGGGCACCGATGACAACAACGTTAGCCAAGGGTTTATTAACAGAGCTAAAGTTTACACAAACAATAATTATCTGTATCTGAGGTAACGAATGTCAACCTTATTAGTCATTAGTTTTTGGTGAACTGGGGACTAGGGACTAGGGACTAAGGACTGAAAACAAATTACAAAGGAGGTTTCTGTGGCTTTATACGCTGATTTGCACCGCCATCTGGGGGGTTCGGTAGTTCCTCGCATTCTCTGGCGATATTTCCAACGCCATAATCCTGACTTGGCGCAGCAGTTTCCTGAATATCCGGAGTTCGAGGAGTTCTATACTCGCGAGCGCAACACCCTCGATGAATATTTAGAACTACATACCTTAGTAGAAAGTGTCCAAACAGCACAAACCCTGCCTTATTTTATCTATCGGCTGATTCGCGGTGCTTATATTTTTGAGAATTTGGCTTATTTGGAACTGCGCTACACTCCCTATCTGCGTACATCCGAAGAGTTGAGCCAGTCTGAAAGAATAGAGCAGATGGCAGCAATTGTGGAGATTGTGGGTAAGGCTTCTCAGGTGAAGGAGTATCCAATTGTTATCAGCCAAATCCTCTGCATGCACTTGCGGCTGCCTTATGAGGTAAATAAGGCAATTGTTGACCTGGCAGCCTCGGCTAAAGAATACGTCTGCGCGGTGGATGTGGCTGGAGGAGATAAACTCTATGCAGAGCGCATGGATGAATTTATTGGCTTGTACAAGTATGGGCGATCGCTCGGTCTAAAAACCACAGGTCATCTCTACGAAACCACGGATGGCTGTTACCCGGAACTACTACCCTACCTGATGCGCATTGGTCACGGAATCCAGATTCCCTTGAAATATCCAGAATTGTTAAAAGAGGTAGGGCAACGCAAGCAATGTTTAGAAGTTTGCCCTACAACTTATCTGAAAACGGGAACTCTGGACAATTTGCACGAACTCAAGGTCGTTTTTGACCGCTGTTTTGAAGCGGGGGTGGATATTGCTATCTGTACCGATAACGCGGGTTTGCATAACGTGCGTTTGCCCTTTGAGTACGAAAATCTGTTAACTCAAGATGTAATTGATTTTAAGCAGTTACAAGCCTGTCAGGATGCAGCGTTCCGTCATGCCTTCGCTTGGCCCTACAGTCAACCTCCAGCTTCCCTATTAACAGGATTGCTGCAAGATGAACCTCCAGGGGAAAGTCTTTTACTCGTTCCCAGGTAGAACCTGGAAACGAGATAAGTAGGTGGGCAAAAATAAATATAAAACCCGGATGAGGTGTTATACCAAATCCGGGGTGAAAACCCCCTTTATAGATTTTGACTGGTATCTACATTTTATTAATAGCTAACTATCCGCCGTAGCCCACCAAAACCAAGCACTCTAGACGTGTTAAGATTTATTTTATAAATACCCTCTAGTAAGCTCCCTAGACGTGCGAAGTAGATATCATGCGAGTACCTTCTTCTTGGGAACTTCCCGAGCAGATAAAAAAGCGATTTGGTCAGAAAAGCCCAGGTAAACAAAGGGCGATGGCGGCGGAAGGTCATCTTTTGCTAGTGCTGCACAAAGCGCCCAAACCGGATCAGCGAGAGCGACAGACAGTCTTCTTTTGGCGAAAACCAAATGGCGATTGGGATTACAGTGGACGGGGCAAGGGTTTGCAACCATTAATCAAACATCTCGAAGAATATAGTTTGGCAGAACAGAAATTTACTCGAAAATACGAGAAAGCTCAGAAGGCGGAGGATTATTTTCAAATCCTTGAGGAAATTACCCCTTTGCATCATGCCACGAAAAACTTGCACGATACTTTACAATCAGCAAGAGAAGCGATTCAGGACGATCGGGATATAATCGATTTACGGGATTGGGCATATGAGCTTGAACGAAGCTTCGATTTACTCTACATGGATACCAAAAATGCCCTCGATTTCCATATTGCTAAAAAAGCTGATGAGCAAGCTAGATTGAGTATGCAGTCAGTTCGAGCGGGAGATCGACTCAATACTTTAGTAGCAATCTTTTTACCTTTGACAGCTATCACTAGTGTCTTTGGCATGAATTTGCCTCATGGTTTAGAAGATACTTCAACTTTACTATTCTGGTCGGTATTCTTGATGGGAATTTTCTTGGGATTTTTCATTCGCGGGTGGGTATTTAAAGAAGGGAACAGGTAACAGGGAACAGGGAACGGGGAAAGGGGAGGGGGAAGCAGGAGAAGAAAAATATAGAAAATTGATAAAGAGCAATGTCTACTAATATAACGGAAATCCTTAGCCCTGATGGTGCAACAATTTACATCCAATATGATGAAGAAGTCAGTGATGAACTGGTAGCCGTTTCCTCTCCAATTGAGGATATCCAGGAAAGAACCGAAAAATTCAAGAAAGCGATCGCCAGTACGGTAAGCGGCTATTCACAGATGATACTCAACACAGTGAAGGAGGGAACTGGCAGTCTCGCACCGAGTAAGGTGACCTTGGAATTTGGCTTACAAGCTGGTGGAGAAACCGGGATACCTTTTGTTACGAAAGGAACCGCACAAGCCAATGTCAAAGTTACAATAGAGTGGGATTTGAGCTAAAGTGCCGATCCATTAAATACTCTTTCTGTGTTGCTCCGGCGAAGCATTTGGACAGAAAAATAAGGGTTTGGGCACTTAACTTCAAATGCTTTGCCCCTACAACTTTTCAAATAGTTGTAATATCATAGTTAAACCTGAAACACCATTATACCATGAATGATTACGGTATCGATCAGCTTAGGGAATCGATGGTAAAAATCCTCAAGTCCGATCGCGGCGATACTGCTGGTTCTGGATTCATCATCCGCTCTGATGGCTATCTTATCACCTGCCATCACGTTATCTATCTATTGGATGCGCTTCAGGTAGAGTATCAGGGGAAGAGATACGAGGCGCAGTGGTGCAAAGAATACTCAAACCCAGAGGTTGATATTGCTATTCTCAAAATCAATGTTGAGAATGCTGAGGCTGTAACTATTATCAATCCCCAACATTTATCAACATCTGTCACTGTCTATGGATTTCCACCGAAACAAGAGAAGTTCTTTCCCCAAGGGTAACTGCTCAATAACCACTGGGGACGAGCGGGAAATAAAGGCGATCGGGGAAGATGGCGATCGGGAAAGATGGCGATCGGGAAAGATGGCGATCGGGAAAGATGGCGATCGGGAAAGACGGCGATCGGGAAAGATGGCGATCGGGAAAGATGGCGATCGGGAAAGACGGCGATCGGGAAAGATGGCAATCGGGAAAGATGGCGATCAGGAATAGGATTGAAATGTTCGTTACTACCCAACCACCCTGGTTTTCAATGGATTCAAGTCTGTGGAGCCGCTCGCGCTCTAATAACATCCGGCAGATAGGGAATAGTTTCATCCCCCCTCAAGCGGGACATCAAATATTGCCAGAAAGAAAAAGCCAACTTGCGACAGGTCTTTTTTAGACCAGTAAACGTATCGCGAACTCGACGCCCATTGTCAACGCGAGTGCCACCACTAATCTTGCGCCGCGTTACATACTCTCGAAGATCAGTTTCGGCAGCATTGGTATGTAGCGGCAGTTGAGGAGCATCTAGAACCAGTAGTAACTCCTTCTTGTGGGCACAGAACTGCTGCATCGCCAGGTTCAGACCGTAGTGATGGGGGTAACGACCCAACATAGAGCATGGAGTCCAAAAGCAAACTGTTTAGCTCCGTCGCGCTCGAATAATCATCTCAGGGGAGAGTCCGTGCTCAATCGCGCTTCCCAGTAGCGCCGCTTCGGTTAAAAGTTTCACTCCCTGTTGACTGGTGATGCCTAATGTCTCTAGATATTTGCTCCACTCTTGGTCACCTTTACTAATGACCTGATGAGAAAACTTCAGTTTTGACAAGTGGCAGGCTGCCAGTTGTTGCTTCTCCAGATAGCTACGGGAGTATTCATTGAGTACAAAGTCTTCATGGTGCCCTCGCAATATCCGCAGATAGTTTTCACGACTTTTGCTTTTGGTGCTGCTGAAGTGGGCAAATAGGTCGTTTCCTATAACTGTGCAAAACCCATTCTGACCTTGATGTCGAGCTCCGGTGTCATCTGTGTGTACATAGTCAGCTGTCTCTAAACCCGTCTGCAATACTTGACTCTGCTCGGTATGAAAACATTCTTTATCTTCCACCAGTATCCGGTTTACTTGACCAGCAGAAATATCCACCCCTAGTTCTCTGAGCTGCTCTAGGATTAAATTCTGTGGTACTCGACACTGGTGATGCTGATAAAGGGTGAATGCTGTCAGGGTTGGTCCATAATGACCCTGGTATTGGGCTGGTAACTTCCCGACTATTGTCTTTCCCTCAACTGTGACGTACTCGGCTAGCAAAAACCTGATATTGTGTCGCTTGAAAATTAAATCCTGCACGTCATACTCTCGATACCCGTTGAAGGTGGCTCCCTCCGGCAGAGTTTCTGGTTCTATGATCAGTTCAGAGTCTACAACGAAGCTGGTCTTCTTGCTGCGTTTGTCTGAACCTGCTCTTTTCCCTTCTTTTTTAGACTTCTTTTCCCCTTGATTGAGAGTGCTGGGTCGGATTTTCGGTTTGCCCTTCAGTTTCTTAGCGGCTTTGAGTTGCTCGTCGAGACGACTGACTTTCTCCTCTAGTTTGGCAATGGTATCCTGCTGGTTCTCGATTACCTGCTGCTGTTGAGCAACCAGGTTCAGCAACCAGTCCACCAACGGTGTACGTTCTGCCTTTGGAATCTCAATAGGGAGCGAGCGAAAGTGTCATTCTGCTATTAAAGCAGATGAAGAGTCAAGCAAGCAACCCGATCACCTTTGTTCCCGATCACCTTTGTTCCCGATCGCCTTTGTTCCCGATCGCCTTTGTTCCCGATCGCTTTGTTTCCCGCTGCCTCCGGCACTGCGCTTCGCGCAGATCGCCACCAGTGGTTATTGAGCAGTTACCTCAGCCTTAATCGCCGCCCTTAACCACTCAGACAGTGACGTTAGAATGACGGCAGCAGAGGCATTAGGAAAGATAGTCAACCCAGAAGCAGTCTCAGCCTTAATCGCCGCCCTTAACCACTCAGACAATTTCGTTAGAAGTAGGGCAGCAGAGGCATTAGTAAAGATAGGTAACCCGGAAGGAGTCTCAGCCTTAATCGCCGCCCTTAACCACTCAGACTGGGACGTTAGAATGACGGCAGCAGAGGCATTAGGAAAGATAGATGACTCCGAAATTTTGAAACAACTAATCCGCAACTGGACAATTAATATCTACGAGCCTGATATCTTTCTCTTAGCAAGGAAATTGGCAGTTCGCTATAGTCAGTAAAATTTGCCTTTTATTCCTGTTTATCCCCATTTAGTTAGGTTTTCATACTCGCCCATCTTAGCCATGCTAAATCGTTTCAAATCATGGATTGAAATCACATTTAGGCTTGTATTTGAGTTCGTTGGGGATTTGTTGAGGGGAAAAGTATAATCGTTCCTATTCCGTTTTGTTAGTGGGACTTACAGCGCTTTTCAAATAAATGAACCACAGTTTTAAACGTTGGATAAGGGCGCACGCAATGCGCCCCTACTTCGATTGTGGTTTACCCAAATGAAAACTACTGTAAACAAGAAGTGCGATCGCATCGCCTCGTAGGTTGGGTTGAGGGACGGACCCTGTTGGCGAAACATTGCTTAATATCAAGTGCGATCGCCGATCTTGTAGGGTGCGTTAACGAAGTGTAACGCACCGCCCATAATGTTTCGGTGGGTTACACTATCTGTGGCGATCGCCTCTTTTTCTTGCTATAGGGGTGGTGCGTAAGATATAGCAATCGGAATTGATTTGTAAAAAAGAACAGACTCCGGAGACGGGGAGACGGGGAGACGGGGAGACGGGGAGATGGGGAGACGGGGAGACAATCGCTGCTGAGTTATTTAATGTCGGCAGCATTGGTTTCACGAATCAAATCTCATTGCTATACGCACCCTACTTGTAGATTAACACGGGTAATCTGTTGGCAATTGCGATCGCTACCTCCCATCAGAAGCGATCGCTTTTAGCATTAGTAGAGGATTGAAGGGTGATCGTATTTGAGTTGGTAGTGAAGCAGATGGGGATGAGGGGGCGATCGCAGAGCTTAGAGAAAAAAAATGTTAGTGTAAAAGATATAATGGGCGATCGCATCTTTTAATTATAAAAGCATAATCTTGAAAGGTCATGTCAACACCAACCAGCACTAAAGAAACCAGTATCACCCTGAAACTGACTCAGGAATATAAGGAAAAACTAGAAAAAGCTGCTGCTATGAGATGTCTAACCCTAAGGGAATATATACTCGAACTCGTTCTAGATGGAGCTGGTAAGGAAATACCCTCTCCAGAGCAAATTGTTCTCAATGATACTGAGTGGGAAGCATTTGTATCAGCAATTGAAAACCCACCCGAACTAAATCCCAAACTAAAAGCAGCAATTAAAAAGTATCGAGATGAGTATGAGTGATGGAATGGATTTTTTGCCTGTTAGATGGCAACCTCAGCAGGGATAATTTATCTTTAAATTCAGAAGGAAACCCAACATCATCATTGATTCCACTGATTAAGGAGAATAGTTGAAATGCAAATCACCATTGAACTTCCCGATGAAATTGCCAATCAATTTCAACTGCAACCAGACCACATCTCACGCCGAATCTTAGAACTCATCGCGGCTGACAACTATCGTCAAGGTTGTATAGGAGCCGCTGAAGTCCGCCGAATGCTAAACTTCTCCTCCCGTTGGGAAACCTACGAATTTCTCAAGGGTGAAAAAGCCTATTTGCCCTACACTGAAGATGACCTAGAACAGGATGTAAAAGCGATTCGCAGCGTTTTAGGTGTGCAATGATTGTCGTCTCCAATACTTCGCCAATCAACTACCTAATTCTGATTGGGCAAGTCAATAGTTATTAGATAAGCACCCGTAAAACTATGTTTTTTTCTATCTATCGAGGAAGTCAATATGACTGGGTTATATCAAGTTCGGATAATCACTTATAAAAAAAGACATTTGTGTAGGTTGGGTTGAGGCAACGAACTCGAAGAGCGGCGAAGCCTAACCCAACACCCATATCACTTATGTTGGGTTTCACTCTCGTTCAACCCAACCTACTTTTTTAT
>JBFRWF010000139.1:0-13816 GCA_051439465.1 Xenococcaceae cyanobacterium
GATTATCACTCGGTGCTACAAACTAAAACCGAATAAACAACAAGCTGAGTTGATGGGAGAATGGCTAAATATGCTCCGAGCCCATTACAACTATTGTTTGCGGGACAGAATCTCAGCTTATGAGCAGGTAAAAGCCCCGGGGCTGGGGAACTATTGCCGATTAGATAATCAAGGTGTTTGTTGTCCGTTAACTTGCAGTGTTAGTAAATCAGCAACCATTGGATATCCCTGGACAAAAAGCAATAACAAGCGTGGAGCTTACGCTCAACAATCAAGCAGTTTACCAGAGTTAAAAGCGGCACGCCCTTGGTATAAGAAAATCTACAGTGCTGTTTTACAGCAAAACTTAAAACGTTTAGATAAAGCCTTTCAAAATTTTTTTAAAGAGAAGAGAGGATATCCAAGGTTTAAGACTAGACAGAAATTTAGAAGTTTTAATTATGCTTCAGGTCAAGTAACTATTGAGGGAGATAGAGTTCATCTACCTAATATTGGGTGGATGAGATTTTACCAGTCATGGGAGTATGTCAATTACAGTTGGGAAGTACAATGGGACAAAAATTAAAGCGCCGAATCTTGTCTTGGGGTCTAACTTTAATCCTGGCGATCGCTAGCTTAACACTGGGATTGCCAAACATCGCTCGCGCCTCCTCTGCTGGCGAAGCCTTTCGCGCCGCCTATGAAAATCGCTATACCTGGGATGAACAATTTCCCGGTTATTCCGCTGAGGTATCGATTAATTATCAGGGGGAACTCGATCGAGGTATTGTTCGGGTTAAACCAGATTTAAGTGTGGAAGTGATTAACATCGACGAAGAGGAGGTGCGTCAGTTCATCGCGAATCAACTGCGGATGGAAGTGATTCACCACAGAAGAATTCCCTTTGAGGTGCTTCACAGACAGAATCGCTTTGATTTAGAAGGTACTGACGAAAATGGAGCATTAAAAATCAGAGAAGTAGGAGATGAAATGGACTCTTACTATAAAGTTCAGGATCGAGTAATTACTCAAGTCAATCGGATCTTGGGAAATATGGCAGTTACAGTTGACACGATTGGCACTAATAAAACTCCCGAGGGCTATTTAGTGAGTCAGTTTCAGACAACTTTCCGCGACGGGCAGACAGGTGAAGTGTTACAAAAGGAAGATGTTAGGGATGTTCGGGAAAAAATTGGTAATTACTATCTGCTAACTTCCAGGGAAATCAGGATTACAGTTGAAGACAATCCTGGAGCAAAATTAGACGCTGATTGGTTGATTGTATTTAAGAATATTCAGCCATTGTTAACGGGAAATTATCAGCTTTTTGAGCAAAGCGATCGCCCTCTCATTTTGAGCATTAATTGAACATTATACATATTAGAAAACTACATAAACTAAAAATCAGTTCACTGACAAAACGTAAGAGACGGTCTTTGTGAGTTAAGACTAATCGTTCTACTTTGTTCCCAACAATCAAACGAATTAATCTTTGTAATCCTCCCTTGTTGTAGTTCATCCCTAGGGTGTTGATTTTGTTAAAGGCGATCGCTAACTCTGTCTAACGTGAGTTCGACGAAACGTTTAACACTGAAACCTGACGGGGTAACAACCCCGTCAAAACCTAGAAGGCTTATCCCATAATGAATAGAGCGATTGCGCCCTCCTGGATATGTACCGATGTCGGTTCTTGAAAAATATCTGCGCGATCGCTACGGGAGTGTCTATGGCAGCATCAACAAGAGTGTGGGCTCGCGGAGCGAGTGCCTGCGGCAGCGCTATATATCCCGACACTAATCGCTATAACCTTTATGGAACAAAGCTTAAAAGGCCATTGTAGTATATTTGTACGGGGTAAGTTCCGTTTTCACAGGAAAGTTGCATGAACTTGTTGGCGCTGCCGTAGGCACTCGGCTTCGCCGAGACCGCCTTTAACAAAATCAACACCCTAGTATATGAGTAAATCAATCTTGCCCATAAATATTAAAGGTTTGAAAAGATTAGGAATTGATGAAATAAGTTTAGTTGTATAACCCCGTGAAGTCGGTTTTCGCCTGAATTGATTGGTAAAGAGCCTCAAGCCTTGCTTCTATCTCCGGGGGTTTTGCCGTGAAATAGATGTAAAAACTTCCCGGCTCGGACGCCTTCTTTTCCAAAACCTTGGCATAGATATCTTCGCTGGCATCTGCTTGGTTGTCTGGTGCGAGCAAGTTGAGCTTGATATTTGTCAATGGTGATGGTACAGCTTCCTCTTCAAACTGGTAACAGCGAACTTCGGCTCCCTTGGCGGAAAGCTTAACCAAACTGCCC
Organism: Xenococcaceae cyanobacterium; assembly: GCA_051439465.1. GTDB lineage: Bacteria > Cyanobacteriota > Cyanobacteriia > Cyanobacteriales > JBFRWF01 > JBFRWF01. The sequence goes on from JBFRWF010000139.1 coordinate 2,290, forward strand.
TTGAATGCCCTGCCATCAAGATGCTTTCCCTCCAGCATCGTGTATTGGAGTGGGATTTCTTCAGCCAGAGGCAAGAATATCTCTTCTTCTCTAGGCAGGAAGATGTTGTGAAATCCGCCTATTCCGCTGACTTCGTAGATAGTAATCGGCTGTTTAACCCCTTTGGGTTTTACTTGTTTTCGCCCGCTGATTCTCACAATTGACCCGGCATCTCTTAAAGTCGGCTCGGAAATCAAAATTTGACCGACTGTTGTGTAAGATTCGATGCGGTAAGTGAGGTTCACCTGGCCGCCAACGATACCGTACTTGGTGCGTTTCTCTGAGCCGATATTGCCCACCACCACTTCACCGGTGTTGATGCCAATGCCCATTTCTAATTTAGGCAAGCCCAACTGTTTCATCCTTTCATTGACCGAACCCATTTTCAACTGCATGGCACAAGCGCAGGCGACGGCCCTAGTGGCATCGTCTTCCCTGGCAGTGGGAGCACCGAAGAGAACCAAAATCCCATCTCCCATGAACTCATCAATGGTTCCCTGGTACTGGTCAATCACATCGGCCATGTATTCCAGATAGATGTTGAGAATATGAATCACCTCTTCAGGGGACAGTCGCTCTGAGAGGGCTGTGAATCCTCTTAAATCGGAGGTGAGGATGGTAATTTTCCGCCTTTCGCCACCGAGTTTCAATCCTGAGGGGCTTTCGAGCAAATTGGTGACAATTTCATCACTCAGGTAACGTCCAAAGATTTGGCGAATCAATCCGTTCCTCTTTTCTAAGTCTGTGTTGGCTTGAACTAAATCAGCGGTACGTTCCCTGACACGTCCCTCCAACTCCTTGGCTGTTTTATGCAGCCTACTGATAACCAGGGTCAGCCCTGAGATTCCCAATACGGATAATCCCCCTAACATGACAAATGTTCCCCTCAGACCCTCGTTGGTCTGTTGCATGAAACTGTCTAGGGACTGAGTAATCTCCAACACTCCTCGCACGTCCCCTACCTTCCAGTCCTTCTTGGGTGAATTAGGGTGAGTGTTGTGGCACGCGACACAATTAGACTCCATTATGAGGGGTTTCCCATATCGCAATGAGGTACGACTTTGGGACTTGGAAATGCGATAAAATTTCTCATTGGGATGTTCTCTCAAGTAGCTGAGTGCCTCCCGGTCCAAATCATCTTTGAGTCCACCTTCTGCCTTTCGCCAGGGATAGGGATAATCGCTATACAGACGGACTGACATCCCACTCTTTTCTTGACTGATGCTCCTTCCGAGTTCGATCGCATAAGTCGCAGGTGGGGGAATGGCTCCCTCTTGGATGGGGTAGTCGTGGATAACCCTAATCCCCTCAACTTTTATGGCCCGATTTACAGCCTCCTTGCTGTAGAGATTCCACGCCTTAATAATTGATTGGGCTTGCAATTCAGCATTCTGAAGTGCTTGTGATTCAATGAGGCTCGACGAGAGATGGGACATATTCGCCAGAGCCATACCCACTCCCGCGCAGAACAAGAGCGCCAGAACCAGGATAGTATGTTTTAAGAGCAGACTGAGGAACCAGTTCCTCACTTGAGAAAATACACTCAGCACTAGTCTAAACTCCAGTCACTTAAGGGCAAGAGTGTCCTCCGAGACCTCGCTCCACAGAGCGATCACTTGTTGGTGACCATGTGTTGTATGGTATCGGAAAACGACCGGATACTATAGGCGAATCGATTCATAAACTTGGGTGACTGCTGACTGGTGATACCAAATCCGGGTGAAAACCCCCTTTATAGATTTTGACTGGTATCTACTTACTCCCCCTGCCTCCTCTGCCTCCTGGAGCTTCCTCGGCTCCCTCTGCTTCCTCCAAGAAAAGGGGGTAGATGACCAGGATTCCGTATGAGGGGGTGATTGGGGACTGAGCAAGATTTTCCCAATCCTAGTTTCCAAGCTCCCAATCACATAATTTTAACGGCGGGTTCAATCCCCCATGATGAATTCTTCCCAGTCACCAGTCACCTTGAATTGACTGACTATTCTTCAGAATCAACATTCTCAGACTCTATGTGAGTCACTGAATTAGCAGAAACCAGAGCTCCCATCTCCAGTTTTGAGCGCACTTGCTCCTCGATGTTGATAGCCAATTCAGGATTTTCTTCGAGATACTTGATTGCTTTATCCCGACCTTGGGCAATATTATCTCCGTTGTAGCTGTACCAAGCTCCCTTACGGACGATCGTGTCAGTTTGTTCAGCCAAATCTAACATACATCCCAGCCGAGAAATCCCTTTACCAAAAATAATGTCAAACTCGGCAATGCGGAAGGGAGGAGCAACTTTATTCTTGGCAACCTTGACTTTGGCGCGGATACCGTATTCACCCTCACTGCCTTTTTTCAGGGTTTGAATGCGGCGAATATCTAAACGGACAGAAGCATAAAACTTGAGAGCATTACCCCCAGTGGTGACTTCTGGGCTACCGTAGGTAACACCAATTTTTTGCCGTAGTTGGTTGAGGAAAATAACAGTACAGCTAGATTTACCCACGTTCCCGGCAATTTTCCGCAGGGCTTTACTCATCAGGCGAGCTTGCAAACCCACCTGGGTGTCGCCCATTTCCCCTTCAATTTCTGCACGAGGCACCAATGCCGCCACGGAGTCAATCACGACAATATCTACTGCTGCTGAGCGCACTAACTGATCGACAATTTCCAGGGCAGATTCCCCGGTATCTGGTTGAGCAACCAGAAGGTTTTCAATATCAACCCCTAAAGCCTCGGAGTAAGTGGGATCGAGAGCATGTTCAGCATCGACAAAGGCAGCAACGCCTCCAGATTTTTGCACCTCGGAGATCCCGTGGAGAGCTAGTGTTGTTTTACCAGAACTTTCCGGACCGTAAATCTCAATTATCCGACCTTTTGGTAAGCCGCCACCCAAAGCTAAATCTAAGGTAAGTGCGCCGCTGGAGATAGTCTCCACCTTCATCTGGGTGGCATCCCCTAGACGCATGATTGAACCTTTGCCAAAATTGCGCTCAATTTGATTAAGCACTAAGCTTAGGGCTTTTTCCTTATCGGGATTGTTGGTAATAGTGGTAGGAGCCATGAACGCCTCTTGGAATATCTAGAAAGCTTTATAGTACAAAAGTATTCATGAATTGTAGCCTGTTTTCCTCTGGGACTGCCTCAAGTGTATAGAAATATGAAGAGGGGGAGAGGGGGAGACGGGGAGACGGGGAGACGGGGAGACACCGGACTCAGGGACAAAGTTCTAAAAGTTCCCCAGACTAATAGAAATCCTGGTCATCTACCCCCTTTTCCTGGAGAAAGCAGAGGGAGCAGAGGAAGCAGAGAAGGCAGAGGGAGTAAGTAGACACCAGTCAAAATCTATAAAGGGGGTTTTCACCCCGAATTTGGTATAACACCCCTATGTGTTACCTTGCCACTCTACATATTGAACCATGCCAGAATCTGCTATCCGAGAGGCATTTAATTTTAGGGTACTTCAATTTTTCAGTCAGAATCCTGGCTGGTGGTTGGAAGGTGGTGGGGAGTGGCTGGTGATTTACCAAATCAAGAATCAAGTTAACCCCAAAGAACTTAGCTTTTTTCTAAGGATACTTCTGTTGTTTTGCTCTGTCGCTCACCTTGGTTTTGCGGTTCTCTTCGAGATCGCGGTTATTTTGTCTGGGAATTATTTCATTTCAATACTAGGTTTTGTTTGGTTATTATTCATCTCGTTAATCAGGTTCGATGGGAGGATCCTCGCGTCCTGAATCTGGTTCGCCATTGCCATCGCCATTGCCATCGGTTTCTCGAATAGCCCAGAAACCAAAATCACCTCCATTCTGGTCAGCACCACCTGAACCATTCCAGGCATGGAAAGTTCCTGCTAAAAACCTTCCACTACCGGATACCCAGCCACTATAGAGTTGAAAAGGATCACCCGATGCATTGTCACGAGCAAAGACTAAGCGACGGGTAGATGGCACATATGTTCCCTGGATGCGTTGACCAAAGATATTTCCACTGATAAAACCGTTATTAAATTGAGTAATGTTCAAGACTCCCACTGTGTCATTCGCTGTTGCATTCCACTGACCTGTAATGTTGCTAGAAGTTTGAGCTAATGCCGACCCAGGAAACAAGATTGACAAACAGATAAGTATAGCACTTATCAAGAGCACGATCTTGGTATTGAGCTTAAAGTTCATTATTCTACAGTTAGTTACTAATTTTACTAGTACCGTGTCCTTAGATCTAGATTATTCTAGATTTTTAGAAGCGTCGGTGAGACCTCTACCGCTTTTTAAGCCTACATTCTGTATGTAAATTTAATTGTCTAAATCCTATTTGTTATTTGACATTTTCTCAATTGTACCCATATTAAAATCTTGAGCTGTGCTACGTAAAGATACTCAAGAAAATGAAATAATGATTAACAACTGTTTTAATAATACTCAACATAAATCTGTCAAACATCTAAAAGGCTTGTCAGGACAAACGCATCTAATTCTATAGGTGAAACTATCGCTATTTATTTTGACTACGCCACAACCAGGGAGGTTCAGGATTACCTTTCCAAATCCCCCGGTAAGCTGATGGAAGCTTCTTTTACAGCAGCAGAAACTAAATCCCAGCTAGGACAATCAGACTTATAACCCACGTTCCGCACCCCCAACTGTCACATAGAAATTTCTAATAATGATAATCATTATTAGGAGAGGGAGGAGCTCTGCTCCTCCCCCCCCATATCAGGTTGATTTTTTATTCAACGAGCGTACCGGAGCAATTATTTTTTCAACGCCCCATTTCGTGGTAAAAAGATACCCAAAGAGCTGATTAGCAATTCTTTGAGGAATGACTCCAGTAAATACTGAAATTGTCGGACAAAACCTAGACCATTTGGGACTAGTAGCCGGAATTATTGATGAACTAGGTCTGGTAGATACTATCAATGAGTTAGTAGGAATTGAACCAGGAGAAATAGTAAATGCTGGACAAATTGTTAAAGCAGTCATTCTAAATGGACTGGGTTTTGTTTCAAGACCTTTATACCTATTTCCTCAATTTTTTGAAGATAAAGCTACAGAACATTTGTTGGGCTCAGGAATATTCCCCGAGCATTTAAATACTGTCAGACTGGCTCGACAAGACTTCAATTGAGATGGTGTGACACTGACGGGGTGCGGAATGTGGGTTTCAAGACTTCCCGTGAAAAGTTAGATTCCCCATTCCCTATTCCCTATTCCCTATTCCCTATTCCCTGTTCCCTGTTCCCTATTCCCTATTCCCTGTTCCCTGTTCCCTGTTCCCTGTTCCCTAGTGTCCCACCTTAAGTTGGTAGCCATTAAAATCTTATTAACACTAGATATCAACCATGGGACAAACACAACAGCAGCGATCGCTCACCGCCTTACAAACCTTCCTCACCACACCCCTAGATACCCAACTACAACAATCTGCTAATGCCAATGCACAAGCGGCAGTCCTAGGATTGTTTCACACCGTTTCTGCCACCGTACCAGCCTACCAGGCATTTCTCCAAGAACGGGGAATCGACCCCACCTCAATCCAAACCTTCGCCGCCTTCCAATCCCTACCGCTTACCACAAAAGCTAACTATTTGCAACCCCACTCCCTAGGGGATTTGTGTCGCCACGGACAGTTAAAATCCTGTGACATGATTGCCGTTTCCTCCGGTTCAACGGGAAAACCCACCTTCTGGCCTCGTTTCATCACCGATGAGTTCCAGATTGCCACGCGGTTTGAGCAGGTGTTCCGCGACAGTTTTCAGGCAGATACTAAACTCACCTTAGCAGTCGTCTGCTTTACCTTAGGAACCTGGGTTGGAGGGATGTACACCGCCAGTTGTTGCCGTCACCTCGCCGCCAAAGGCTATCCCATTACCGTTGTCACTCCTGGTAACAACAAAGCCGAAATCTTCCGGGTTGTGCAGGAATTGGCTCCCGCCTTTGAGCAAGTGGTATTGTTAGGCTATCCCCCCTTCCTCAAAGATGCGATCGATAGTGGAATTGCCCAGGGCATTCAGTGGCAGCGCCACTCCATTAAGCTAGTGATGGCGGGAGAGGTTTTCAGCGAGGAGTGGCGCAGTTTAGTGGGGGAACGTGTTGGTTCATCCAATCCCTGCTACGACTCAGCATCCCTATACGGCACCGCAGACGCAGGGGTTTTAGGCAACGAAACGCCTCTGAGTATCTGTATCCGTCGCTTTTTAGCAGATCATCCAGATGCTGCTCGCACCCTGTTTGGGGAATCCCGTCTCCCAACCCTGGTACAATACGATCCCTTAAGTCGCTTTTTTGAGACTCAAGATGGCACGTTGCTGTTTTCTGGCGATAATGGCATCCCATTAGTGCGCTATCACATCTCAGATACGGGAGGCATTATTTCCTATGAGGCAATGCTCCAGTTTCTGAAAGATTGGGGATTTGATCCCCTGGCAGAATTGCAGTCTCAAGGAACGAGAGGAATCTATCCCCTACCCTTTGTCTACGTCTTCGGTCGCTCTCACTTTACTGTCTCCTATTTTGGAGCAAATATCTATCCAGAGAATGTGACGGTGGGATTAGAACAACCTGAAATCCGGGAATGGGTTACGGGTAAGTTTGTGATGGAAGTTAAAGAAGATGCAGATAAGAATCGCTTCCTTTCGATTGTGGTGGAATTAGCACCGGGAGCGGAAGCCAGCGAAGACAAACAACAGGCGATCGCTTCCTCAATTCACACCCAGTTATTACGTCTCAACAGTGAGTTTGCCAACTATGTTCCCCCAGAATATCAGCAACCACAAGTAACTCTAGCTGCGATGGGAGATCCCGAATACTTTCCTATTGGCGTCAAACATCGCTATACCCGTGGGAAAAGAGATAATATGAAGAAACATTAAGCACAGGACTTCGGCATGGACTGGCAAGAGATTTCTGGTAACTGGGTTCTGATTCCCCGACAACCCATTGGTATTGTCCATTTTCTGGGAGGAGCTTTCGTGGCAGCGGCTCCTAATCTCACCTATCGCTGGTTATTAGAACAGCTAGGAAAAGAAGGGTATGCTATCATTGCCACCCCCTTTGTGAATACCCTCGACCATACGGCGATCGCCCGGAATGTTCTCAACCGTTTCGAGAGCATTCTCGAACGCTTACAAGCAACTAACGTTTTAGTCCAACGCTACCTACCCATTTACGGCATGGGACACAGCATGGGTTGTAAACTGCATCTACTGATTGGGAGCCTATTCTCCGTCGAACGCGCTGGCAATATCCTCATTTCCTTCAACAATTATCCCGCTCGTCGTGCCATTCCCTTTGTCGAACAGTTGGAGATTAATCCCGCTTTCAACGTCGAGTTTACCCCATCACCCGTAGAAACCAATGAGCTGATTGCCAAGAGTTATGAAATCCGCCGCAATCTTCTGATTAGATTCAATAACGACGATATTGATCAAACTGTGAGCTTAAATCCAGTCTTGCAGACACGCTTCCCGAATATGGTCGCACTGCTGACACTTCCCGGCAATCATCTAACACCCCTTGGTCAAGATATTAACTGGCAAGTAGGGGAAGTATTTACACCATTGGATGCGATTGGTCAATGGGTAAAGCAAGGATTATCCCGTGACTTGAATCGGCTCAAACAAGAAATTATTCGGTGGCTGAATCCAGTTTAAGTGAGGGAATAGGGAACAGGGAACAGGGAGCAGGGGAGAGGGGGAGAGGGGGAGAGGGGGGAGCAGGGAAGAAAAAGACAGAAAATTGATAAAGGGGGTTTTAGATCCGGATTCAGTATGACTGGGAATAATTTATAATGATCTGGGCGCAACTAGTTGAGAATAGCCTATCTGTGAAAATCCGCATCATCCGCGTCATCCGCGTTCCATTCTTACGGGTTTTCATCTTCTATCAAAACAGATGTAATCTAGCCTATTTCTTAGCCGTTGCTTAGTCGAAATTCAGGAAAAATTAATTTGCAATGGATTTAATGTTTCTTGAAACGTTAGAAGCTATTTGAAAAGTCAGTGCCACCATTTTCAACTACCGTCTATGCAGAATCGAAAAACCTTTGCTTCCTTAGCAGTTAGTCTAGGAATCTGCTTCTGGCTGCAATCTTGTACCCAGACTCCGCCAAAACAGGTAAAGCTAACATTGACCGGATCTAGCACCGTTGCACCCCTCGCCAGTGAAATTGCTAAACGCTTTGAAGCTGAAAATCCTAACGTCCGCATTGATGTACAGACTGGGGGATCCTTCCGGGGACTAGCTGATGCTAGCCAAGGATTAGCTAATATTGGCATGGTTTCCCGCGCCTTGAAAGAAGATGAAACTAAAAACTTCTATGGCTTTGCGATCGCCCGCGACGGTATCGGCATCATTGTCCACACCGATAACCCCATAGAAGCAATCAGCGATGAGCAAGTAGTTCAAATCTACAAAGGCAAGATCCAAAACTGGCAAGAAATAGGCGGGAAGAATGGGCCAATTACAGTAGTTAATAAAGCAGAAGGACGCTCAACCCTGGAGTTATTCTTAAAATATTTCAAACTTAAGAATTCTGAAATCCAAGCAGATGTAGTAATTGGAGATAACCAGCAAGGGATCAAGACAGTAGCAGGCAATATCAACGCTATCAGCTACGTCTCCATTGGTACTGCTGAATACGATATTAATCAAGGTGTTTCCATTAAACTTTTACCAATTGGAGGGGTAAAGGCGACAACGACAACAGTTCAAGATGGCAGCTTTCCCCTGTCTCGTCCCCTAACCTTGGTTACAAAAAATAAGCCATCGGGATTAACCCAGGAATTTATTGAATTTGCTCAGTCAGAGGCAGTCCATGACATTGTCAGAGAACAGAACTTCATCCCCTACAAGCAAAAGCTCGTTCAAACCCCACGTTGATATCCTGCTGATCTGGACTCTCAGATGCCTGGGGGCGATCGCAGGAGGGATTGTCTTACTGATCATTATCTTCTTAATCCTAGAAGCACTGCCAGTCCTGCAACAGGTGGGGCTTTTGCCGTTTTTTACCGACCCCTCCTGGAATCCAGCAGAAGGACTGTACAACCTCACTCCCATGCTCTGGGGTACTCTATTTGCCACAATCGGTTCAGTACTCCTAGCAACGCCCCTAGGGATTTTATCGGCTGTATTTTGCCAATTCTATGCCCCTGCGGGGATAGCTCGCCTCTATCGGAGACTGATTGAGTTACTGGCGGGGATTCCTTCAGTAGTTTACGGTTTCTGGGGACTGGTGGTGCTAGTACCGCTGATTAATCGCCTGCACCCACCGGGAACCAGTCTGCTGGCAGGAATTGCTATTTTGACGATTATGATTCTGCCAACAATCGCTTTGACGGCAGATGCTAGTTTTTCTAAAGTACCTCAGGAATATCTATTGGGAGCAGCATCCTTAGGACTATCCCAATGGGGGACGATTTGTGGTGTGGTGTTTCCGGCGGCAAAATCCGGGCTATTTACAGGAGTGATTCTAGAAACAGGACGGGCAATTGGAGAAACAATGGCAGTTCTCATGGTTTGTGGCAATGTGGTACAAACCCCTGAAAGTATATTCGACCCGATACGCACCTTAACTGCTAATATTGCCCTGGAAATGGCATATGCCCTGGGGAGTCATCGTTCTGCTCTGTTTGTGAGTGGTTTAGCGCTTATGGGGATAATTGTAGCTCTGGTAACAGTTGCCGAGGCGATTAATCGGGGAGAGATTTATGGCTAGAAGTTCTTCAGCTTGGCTGCCAACTGTGCTAGTTTGGTCAGTTGCTCTGTTTGTAACTGCTATTTTTGCCTGGATATTGGGGGATATTATTTGGCACGGTGCAGGAGAAATTTCCTGGGAATTCCTCACCGCTGAACCCAGAAATGCGGGGCGCGAGGGCGGCATTGCCCCGATTCTCGTCTCTACAGGACTGATTTTGGCGGTTTGCTTGGCAGTGTCTCTTCCCCTAGGAGTGGGGACAGCTGTACTACTGGCAGAGTTTACCTCAGCAGAAAGCTGGTTTGGGCGGCTGGTGCGGCGCAGTTTGGATGTCTTGGCAGGGGTGCCATCGATTGTATTTGGACTGTTTGGCAATGCTTTCTTTGCTCGGACTTTGGGATTGGGTTTTTCGATCTTGTCCGGCGGACTAACCCTCGCTTGTATGGTACTACCTATCCTGATCCGATCAGCGGAGGAGGGATTGCAAGCTGTCCCCAATGAGTATCGCTTGGGAGCTGCTTCCCTGGGGCTATCGCGCACTGCGACACTATTTCATCTACTGCTACCAGCTGCGATTCCAGGGCTGCTGGTGGGGCTGGTGCTGGGGATTGGACGGGCGATCGCTGAAACTGCTGCCCTTATTTTTACCAGTGGCTATGTGGCAAGGATGCCTGCATCTCTACTTGATTCTGGACGCGCCCTCTCTATCCATATTTTTGATTTATCAATGAATATCTCTGGCGGTGATGCTAATGCCTATGGTTCTGCTTTGGTACTGGTTCTTTTGTTACTAATCATCAATGGAACAGCAGTATGGATAGCTCACCACTGGTTGCATAGAAGGATTATCTATCGATGACTATTCTAATTTTTTTTCCAAAATCTTCAAACTATAATCTATAATCGAATGGCTATTTCTCAGTCTCCTACTCAAATTTCTCCCTTACTCCAAACCCATCCCTTTATTCAAACAGAGCAACTGAGCTTGCACTATGGCAAAAAGCCCGCCTTTAAAGACGTAACCCTTTCAATTCCTATCGGGTGTATCACTGCTCTGATTGGCCCCTCTGGTTGCGGCAAGAGCAGCTTCTTGTCTTGCCTTAATCGCCTCACGGATCTGATTCCTGGGTGCAGGGTATCAGGGCGAATTCAGCTAGGGGAGCTGGATATACTAGACCCCAAAATTGATGCGATCACCCTGCGCCGTCGGGTGGGCATGATCTTCCAAAAACCGAATCCTTTTCCCTTGTCTATTTGGAAGAATCTAGCCCTTCCCTTAAAAGAACACGGAATTAGAAACCGCGAACAAATCGACCAAATTATAGAAACAACTCTACAAGATGTGGGACTTTGGGAGGAAGTTAAAGACCGACTCAAAGAAAGCGCTCTTTCCCTTTCTGGTGGTCAACAGCAACGGCTTTGTATTGCTCGTGCCTTGGCTTTAAAGCCGGAAGCGCTGCTGATGGATGAGCCGTGCAGTGCCCTTGATCCTATCTCTAGCAGTGTTGTTGAAGACTTAATTATTAGTCTACGGCAGTGCTATACAGTCTTAATTGTTACTCACAACCTAGCACAAGCCAAGCGCATTGCTGACTATGCTGCCCTGTTTTGGGTACAGCAGGAGAGTGGAAGATTAATTGAATGCGGTTCTGTCAAGCAAATATTTGAGTTTCCTCAAAATGCTCTAACTGCTGCTTATATCAATGGCACTAGAGGTTGACAGGTGGCTCTTTCGTAGGCTACTAACAACTTAAGGCGAGTAGGCAACAGGCAACAGGCAACAGGCAACAGGGAATAGGGAATAGGGAACAGG
>JBFRWF010000140.1:0-29477 GCA_051439465.1 Xenococcaceae cyanobacterium
GGCTTATACAAAACTGCCAAAGGCTTTTTGATAAATGCCGATTGTAATGGGGCAGTAAACATTTTGAGAAAAGTAGCCAAACAGCTAGGCATAAGCCTAGTCGAGGTGGGTAGGGGAGCTTTGACACTCCCAAAACGATATTCTTTATTCGCTAATTTAAGTAAAAAATATCGTAAGCATTGCGGAGTGGGACTTTCAGTCCCCGGAGCAATAACCGCTTAGAATCCCCCGTTTTCAAACGGGGGAGATGTCAATAACAGGAGTTATTTTAGTCATTGTCATTGCCTATTTGACCACTGAGTTGCTGGGGTTGACAACAGTAGGCTCAGAAATGCTGGGGCGAACCACTCCCAATTCTCTGGATTTAGGTGTAGCACTGGCAGCGGGGGCAGCAGCGGCTTTTGCCAACAGTCGTCGCAGTATTGCTAGTGCCCTACCCGGGGTAGCTATCTCTGTAGCCCTAGTCCCGCCGTTGAGTGTCGTGGGGATTGGTTTGTGTTTAGGTGAAATGGGAGCGGCGATCGCTGCATCTAGAGGTGTACAAACAAGCATAGCAGCAGGTTCATTCCTACTATTTATCACGAACTTAGCAGGAATTGTCTTCAGTGGAAGTTTAGTTTTTCTGTTTCAAGGATACGGTAGCTTAAAAAAGGCAAGTATCGGCTTAATTGTCTCTTTATTAGGTTTATCAATCTTGCTCCCACCCTTGGGTTCTTCTCTCAGACAGCTTTATGTTAAGTCCCTCGCAATGCGCACCGTATTTAAATTGAGACAAAACCGACCGAACCTTTTTCCTGGGGCCAGATTCCGTTCTATAAAAAGTCGGTATCGAGAAGATGGTCTACTACACCTCGAGTTGACCATAGAAGTACCTCTAAAAGACATGACTAATCTTCAAGAACAAATCGATCTAGCTTCTCAGGAGATATCCAAAGCACTTAAACAACCTGTCAAAGTCAATGTAGATATACTTCCTTTTCAGCAATTTGAAAGTCAGCCTTGACCGCCTTCTTCATAAAGGGGGTAGTTAACCCAGATTTGGGATTATTTAGTTATTAATTGGAGACAAATTATGGCCAAACACAATCAACCTAAGCAGGTAAGAAAAAGCTTTCTAGCAAAGACAATAACCATTGTCTTTGCTATCACCAGTTTGCTCATTCCCTGTTCAGGTGCCTTAGCACAAACCACAAGCACTATTTCAAGCCAAAAACCGAATATTGTAGTCATTTGGGGTGATGATATTGGGCAAAGTGACCTGAGTATTTTTACCAAAGGGATGATGGGCTTTAAAACTCCCAATATTGACCGTATTGCCCAAGAAGGAATGTTATTTACTGACTATTATGCCGAACAAAGTTGTACAGCAGGTCGTTCTTCTTTTATCACTGGCCAAAATGTATTTAGAACGGGTTTAAGTAAAGTTGGGTTACCCGGTGCAGATTTAGGTCTGCGTGCTGAAGACCCCACCATTGCAGAGATGCTGAAACCTTTGGGTTATGCTACTGCTCAATTTGGGAAAAATCACCTTGGAGATAAGGATGAATTTTTACCCACTAATCATGGTTTTGATGAGTTTTATGGTAATCTCTATCACCTCAACGCTGAAGAAGAACCGGAATTGCCGGATTATCCTAAAGCTGAGGACTTTCCTAATTTTAGGAAAAGATTTGGCCCTCGCGGTGTAATTCATAGTTTTGCTGATGGCAGGATTGAAGATACTGGCCCGTTAACTAAAAAACGTATGGAAACCATTGATGATGAAATTGCCGAGCGTTCCGTGGAATACATCAAAAAACAAGCGGAGGCAGGTGAACCATTTTTTATGTGGACTAATTTCACCCACATGCATTTCCGCACCCATACAAAACCGGAAAGTCTCGGTCAAGCTGGACGTTGGCAATCTCCCTACCATGACACGATGATCGATCATGACAAAAATGTCGGTCAAATTTTAGATGCTTTAGACGAAGCGGGATTAACGGAAAATACCATTGTTATTTATGGTACAGATAACGGCCCTCACATGAACAGCTGGCCAGATGCAGCTATGACTCCTTTTCGGGCTGAAAAAAATACCGGTTGGGAAGGTGCGTTTAGAACCCCTTGTATGATACGTTGGCCGGGTCATATTCAAGCTGGTGTAGTATCTAATGATATTATGTCCAATTTGGATTGGATGCCTACTTTATTGGCAGCCGCAGGCGATCCTGGCATTAAAGACAAGTTAATCAAAGGCGAACGCGTCGGTAAGAAAGATTATAAAGTACACCTTGATGGTTATAATTTCTTACCATATCTAACAGGTGAAACTCAGGAAAGTCCTCGCCGAGAATATTTTTATTTTTCTGATGATGGTGACTTATTAGCTATGCGTTATGACAATTGGAAAGTACATTTTGCTCAACAACGCAAGGAAGGTACTTTAGCCCTATGGGGTGAGCCATTTGTGAAAACCCGTATTCCTTGGCTTTATAACCTGCGAACCGATCCTTACGAACGAGCTAGTATTACTTCTAATACCTATTGGGATTGGTATATAGATCATGTTTTCTTCCTGATACCTGCTCAAGCTTATGTGGCGGACTTTCTCTCAACATTTCAGGATTTTCCTCCCCGTCAAAAAGCTGGTAGTTTTACCATTGATGAGGCTCTAGAGTCTTTGCAAAAATCACCTAGTAGTTAATTGATGAAATATTGTTTCTTAGTCCTTATATCTATTTTCACTTTAATCTTCAATCCAGTTCCCAGTTTAGCGGCATCTTCCTCCTGTCCTGAAAATATGGTTTTTATCCCCGGTGGTACTTTCCGCATGGGTTCAGATAATACTGAATTTGTGGAAGAAAAGGTGCTCCCTGGGGTCTGGGTAGATAGCTTTTGTATAGATACCTATGAGGTAACTAACGCTGATTTTGCTAAATTTGTCCAAAAAACTGGTTATCTGACTATTGCGGAACGTCCTTTATCTAAAGAACAGTTTCCTAATTTATCGACAGAAGAAAGAAAACCGGGTTCACTGGTATTTCAACCTCCAGAGGAAGGAGTGGAACGGGTTGCCTACATGAGTTGGTGGCATTGGGTAAAGGGTGCAAATTGGCAACATCCTTATGGTCCAGAAAGTAATATTCAAGGGAAGGAAGATCATCCGGTGGTTCATATTGCTTATTTAGATGCTTTAGCCTATGCTGAATGGGCTGGAAAACAGTTACCAACAGAGGCACAATGGGAATATGCAGCACGAGGTGGACTTGAGGGTAAAGATTATACTTGGGGTGATGACTATTCCGAAACCAAGGCCAATACTTGGCAAGGATTGTTTCCTTTTTTTAATACCAAAGCAGATGGTTATTTAGGTACTGCTCCAGTGGGGTCTTTTTCTCCTAACGGTTATGGTTTATATGATCTGGCGGGCAATGTCTGGGAATGGACTCAGGATTTTTATCAAGTTGAACGGGATCTGATGGCTTATAAAAGTAATCCTCAAGGTCCAAAAACTGGCTACGATCCCAAAAAACCCAGTGAAATCGGCTCTCATGTGATTAAAGGTGGTTCTCACCTTTGTGCGCGTAATTATTGCAGTCGTTATCGCCCGGCGGCGAGGGAGTCTCAATCACCGGACACTGGTACAACTCATATCGGTTTTCGTTTAGTTAAAAATCTTTCATAAATTAGTTGGTATGTGAAAATTTTGAATTAATTAAAATTATGTCTGAACAACAATTACCTAATAATAATGAACTGGCGATGCAGCGGACGGAAATGGCTCAGAACCGTACTGATTTAGCCGAAAAACGGACAGAATTAGCCCAGGAGCTTAATGATTTTGCTGAAATTAGGACAGAATTGGCAAGGGAGCGTACCCGTGCAGCCCAAGAAAGGACTTTAATGGCGTGGATTCGTACTTCTTTATCAATGATTAGCTTTGGTTTTGGAATTGATCGCTTTTTTAACTATTTAGAGAAAACAGGAACTGGAAGGGATATTAATTCTTTAACGGAGGAACGAATTTTAGGTTTAAGTTTAATGGTTTTAGGAATTTTCGCCTTACTTGCTGGTTTAATTACTCACTGGTTTACCCTCAAGAATATTCAACAAAAAGAGTTTAAATATGTTCCCAATTGGTTCCAGGGTTTTACCGTAGGGATTATTCTTCTCTTTATCGGATTAGCATCATTTATTACTTTAATTACTAATGACTTAAATCTCACCGAAATATTCACTCTTGATAGTCAAGTAATCAAAAATTTAATTTCTCTGACTATTTTTACTATTATGTTAACCATGGGGGTAAAAATCCCTTTAACGGCTCTAGCTTCTGTGAAAAATTATCCCGAATTTTTGGCTAAGTCTTTATTGTCAGTTTTAGTTTTATTCCCCCTTATAGTTGCCTTAATCTTATTAGTATTTTCCCCCAATGAAGGGGCAGCGATCGCTTTGATTTTCCTTGCTGCTTCTCCTGGTCCTCCACTACTAACAAAAAGAGCAATTATGGCTGGTGGAAGTGTGAATTTTAGTGCTAGCTTACAAGTTATTTTGTCTTTGTTAGCTGTAATTTTTACTCCATTAATATTGTTTATTTTTGCCATAATTATTCCTAATAATCAAGGAACTATTCCTTTTTTATTAGTAGCAAAACAGATAGCTACAGTACAATTTTTACCTTTAACTCTTGGTTTAGTAATTCGTAAACTTTCTGCGGACCTAGCTGAAGAAATCGGGAACCTATTAATTAATATTGTTAATACCTTATTTTTAGTTATGGTACTCTTTGTGGTATTTATTAGTTTTAATCTTATTCCCTTAGCTGGTTGGCAAGCTGGTGGCGTAATTGCACTAATTATTCCTATAGGTTTAACTACTGGTCATTTGCTAGGTGGTATCGATCAAAACTTAGATACGCGTTCTACTTTAGCCACTGCTACTGTTGCTCGTAATGTTGGATTGGCTCTCTTTATTGCTATTGTTAATGGTGCAACTAGTGCTATACCTACCATTGCTGCTTATATGATCCTGGGGACGATTTTTGCTCTACCTTATAATGTTTGGGTACAAAGACAAATTGAAGCACAAGCTACATAAAATATAGTGCAAAGTCGCTACACTTATTCATGAGGATAAACTTGTCTAAAGTTTTGGTAAAATTAGGATGTTCTCTAAACATTAGCCAAGATGTTAGATTTTGCCAGTCGCCACAACATCAAGCCGGTAATTGAGAAATTTGCCTTTGATAACCTAAATGAAGCTCTCACCAGATTAAGAAGAGGTCAGGCTCATTATCGCATTGTACTTTATCGATGATTCATTACCGTCCTCTCCCATTTCAACCTGTCAGGATTTTGATACCATCACCTAGGAACTTGGCTCCAAGGATGCCGCAAACCACCAGCATGATTGTGGCGTTCTCCTGCACTAGCCAAGTCCTAATATCCGACAGCATGACATACAGCAACCCCCCCACCGTGACCATGCCAATCAAAACGGCGAGGAGGATGGGCTTCAGGATTCCCTTCAAGGACTCGCGCAGTGAGCACGAGTCTTGTTTTTGATGAATTGATGGAAACCTTGCTGGATAAGGTTTTCAGGATTTAGGTGAGTTGGCCCTGGTTTCGCTCCCTAATTGGAACTGACCACGGGTTCTTTCTTAACTCCTTTGAGATAGTCCTGCCAGAGCAGTTTCTGGGTATCTAAATAAACTTGTGCGTTTTTTTCCTGAATTTCTAGGAAAAGTCCGACGGTTTTTTCTTGATAATTAATCGCCGGCTCGACTAGGCTCGATATCGTCCAGGCTTCTCCCTTAGTTGGCCAGCTCTCTCGCCAGTTATCTAGCATCTTTTGCTGCCAGAGCGCCCACTGTTTCAGATAGTCTTGCCACATTTGACTGTCCATAATTCACTCCGTCAGAGGTTATGACTTCTATTTAAAGCGATGATTTCTGGAATTTCAAGGGGAAGAACCGATTTTCTGCAAATCTGTCATTCTCTTTGCTGTCCGCCCGCTTCTCTCTTATGATGCCAAGGAAGGACTCGCTTAAAAGATTCTTTAATAATTTCTTAACTGTGTTGCCTTCGGACGCTGGCTATCAAGAGATAAAAATAATTTTTAAGCCCTTAAAGATTTTGTATCCAAGTTTACTTTACAAATTTTAACGAATTGGTTAGGATGCTGTCGATGATAGCCCTAATTCGATAGGTAAAGATAGAACTATGCTCTCTCTGGGATTGGAAGATAAGGTCATTTTCGTCACGGGAGGCAATCGCGGAATTGGGGCCTCGGTTGTTTCCCTGCTCAAACAGTTGGGAGCGCGAGTGGCCTACACTTGTCGTCAGGCTGACCACGATTATAACGGAGGGCTGCCCATTGAAGCCGATGTCACAGACCCCGCTTCTGTGGAAGCCGCCGCCCAGCTAGTAGAAGAAAAACTCGGGCCGGTTTATGGAGTGGTGGCTAATGCTGGCATTAACCGAGACAACTTCTATCCCAAGCTGACTTACGAGGATTGGGATGAGGTGATTGCGGTCAATCTCAAGGGAGTCAACCACAGCATCAAGCCATTTATCGGCGGGATGTACGACCGTCGAGAAGGGTCGATTGTCTGCATCAGTTCGATTTCTGGGGAAAGAGGCAATATTGGGCAGGTCAACTATGCCGCGACCAAGGCTGCTGCCCTCGGTTTGGTCAAGTCTCTGGCGAGGGAAGCGGCCCGTTACGGGGTGAGGGCTAACGCCGTCTCACCGGGGTTCATCGAAACGGACATGACCAAAAACTTGCCGGACAAAGTCAAGGAGAAGGTCACTGGCGAAATTCCCTTCCGCCGCTTCGGGCAACCGGAAGACATTGCTTGGGCAACGGCTTTCCTGCTCTCTCCTGTCGCCAGTCGTTATGTCACGGGAGAAGTGTTGCGGGTTAATGGGGCCCATCACACTTAAAAGTTGGTCAACAAGTGGGAAGCGGGCAGCGGAAAAAGAGAGGGAATGACTCCTGACATCTGTCCGGCTGTCTCGAAGGGGGCGGTGGGGTATCTGAGGATACGTTCTTCTGAGAGATGAGAAGTTAGCATGAGGGGGCCAATCAATTATTGATTTAGAAGGTTTCGGGTTACTGCTTAAGTTGCTCAAACTAGATTCAATCGGCGAGGTGTTTTTATGTCAAGCACGGCTGTAGCTAGTCCCTCAAAGGTAGGGGTTAAGCGTAAGCTTCCTCCTCTAAGGATCGTGGCGGTGGGAGATAGTCTCATCTATGGCTTTGGCGACCCCATTGGCGGGGGTTGGGTCGAGCGACTGCGCAGTCAGTGGATGAGTCCGTCGGGGCCGGCTCACGCCCTCTACAACTTAGGCATCAGGGGAGATGGGGTGGCTCAAGTCCAAGGGAGGCTAGCTCAAGAATTTCGGCGGCGAGGAGAATTCCACAACCGCCAGCCCGACTTAATCCTTCTCTCGGTGGGAATCAATGACACTCCCAGAGTGGGCCGGCTCGACGGGCGGAATTTGATGGAATTCGAGCGGTTTCAAGCTAGCCTGTCGGCCTTGCTCGAACAAAGCCGACAACTGGCTCCTGTGCTGTTTGTCGGCATGGTGCCAGTAGAGGAGAGCCGCATGCCCTTCCTCAATTGCCTCTACTACAACCACGCTGACCAGTGCCGCTACCATCTCGCCACGCAGCGAGCTTGCCAAGATCGTCAAATCCCCTACTTGAACTTGTTTGACCTCTGGATGGGACGGGGAGACCATTGGCGGCGAGACCACCTGGGGCCCGACGGACTCCATCCCAACGTCAGGGGCTACCAAGCCTTGCTAAAAGATGTTGGCCACTGGGAGCCGCTGTCGAACTGGTTCTAGTTCTAACGGATTTTGGGGAAAGAGGGGGGAAGTAATTATTACTTCTTAGGAGTCTCCCCACACTCCCCACACTAGTTAAAGCTACTAAGGGAAATTTCGTTGATGAAGCACTCTAGTTTGTTCGAGAATTTCTTCTATATCTTCGGCAGATAAACCCTCGACGTAATTAATTTTTATTTTCTCTAGCAAAGTGACCAGTAAAGATTCGATTCTTTTTATACTCTGCTTGGCTTGAATTTCTGACCCCATAACTTCGCTAAAGTTGGCGACTAGATGTTCTAAGATTTCTAAAAAAACGGGATCTTCTTCTAAAAGGCTGTTGAGAGTATCATACAAGCTTTGGTAAATCTGTTGAGCAAGTTGCTTGCTGAGGTTCGTTCGTAACTTCTCCACCCCTGGAAATTGTTGAATTACCTGATAGGCTGGAGACTGGTGCATAATTTTGTCAATGCTGTGCTGTAATAAAGCTTCAAGATCGGGTTGAATTTTAGGAATGGCCTGATAGACCGTTAATTGTGCCATTAACTTGGCAATTTCTGCGGTTTCATTAATTCCGTTAAGATTGATGTACTCTCTAGCATTGCCTTGAGACAGCAAATTGTCGATCTCTCCTCGGCGAATTGATTCTTGAGACTGGCTAATGATTTGTACAATTACTACTTCAGCTACATTTTTAGCAATGCCAGCCACAAAGCCTTGAATGATTTGTATCTTAATCTTACTGAGGTTGATTAACTCGGCTTGATCTAAGCGAATAGTTACAGGAATGACTCGCAGCCAGCGAAAAAAGGGAATGAAAAGAAAAATGTCATACCAGCGCCACAGCATTGCATCTGTCCAACTGACTCCGGTGCGACGGCGACTGATATACCAGGTACCCGCCAAGAAATTTAAAACAAAAATAATCGAAAACGGTAAGTCAATGAGTCCGAAATTGTCGATCGATTCCCCATTTTCTCCAACAGGACGGAAGTAGTTGGTTTCTATTAAAGGTTTAATCTGGCGGTCAAAAAAATTCAGTTCTTGCTCGACACCCTTTTGTGTTAAGTATTCTCGACTCCAAAAGATTCTAAATGCTTCTTTCGCTGATGCCTCTTTCGTGCCGAATACGTGCAGGCGCATTTTATTTTTAATTCGAGCCAGAGTGCCTGTTTTATCGGCAATTAGAAATGGATTCGTCTCAATCATTTCTACACTGCGATCACGCAAATCTTTGAGGATTTTATCGTCTAAGTTTGGCAATCCTACCTGGTTAACTCGATTCTCCAGGTCTTCTACCAGTTTTAAATACTGCTTCGTATCTCGTTGAGGTTCAATACCTTTAACCCAGTCGTACCAGTCGGTGACGCGAAAAGGTAAAATTTTCAGAGGTTCTTGGGGAAGCTCAAGTTCTAAACGACCTATCTTAATCAAAAGCTGTACTCTGCCATGGAGCCAAAAATCTCTCAGAGAAATGTATTTCAAATCAAAAAAGACTAAAATTAGGTTGATCAAAGCCAAGAGAGTGATCGATTTTTCACACCAGAGGTTAAAACCGCTTTTTTTTGACCATTTTTGAGTTTGTCTTGGAATAATGGTCATTCGATTTGGGAAAATGGATAGGAACATCCCATTTTTACATGAAAGTTACATTCCTGCGGTTCTGAGGAGGAAAGGAGGCAGGAATCCGCATTTCTCACAAATTTATTTGAGAACCTGATTTGGAGGTTGAAATTTAGTGCCTTTTAAAAATAAGATAAATTTCAGAGTTTTCTAAATACTCCATCTCTCTCATTTCAACCTGTCAGAATTTGGATGCCGTCACCCAGGAACTTTGCACCAAGGATGCCGAAAACCACCAGCATGATCGTGGCGTTCTCCTGGACTAGCCAAGCCCTAATATCCGGCAGAATCGCCTCAGCGCGGGAGCGGAAGCCAAAGTAGAGAATTATCGGCAGTGCAACCAAGGTCGAGCCAATGACAGCGTAGACCCCAATAGCGCCGAGTTGCTCTACCGTACCGAGACCTGCACTAACGATGATGATCCCAGCGGTTACCGACAGGGCGAAGTTCGGCGGGTTGGGGATAGAGATCAATAGTCCTAGACCCAGGGAAGTCAGCAGTGTGGAATTGTTGATAGCCTTCATCCACCCAGGGAGCGTCGCTTTCTTCCCCTGAGTAGGCCGCGATCGCCATGAATGAACTGCAAATGCCAGGAACATCAGCCCGAGAACAAGCTCAATGACACCAGAAGTAGTGGACGCACCGCCGTCAGGGTCTGCAAATACATCCTCAAGAGCTACCACACCGAATGCAACGCCGAACAAACCAGCGAACCAACCCAAAAGAAACATTAAGCTATTGGAGCCTTTCCCCGCCGTTAGCAGTAAGCTCACTGCCACGATCGGGAAGGGACTGATCGCCACGCCTACCGCGTGGGTTAGTAGTTCACCAATTGTCTGTTCCAACAGTCGTTCCTCCCTTTTACTAGTACACGACGGCAAGTTACCCCTTGACCGCACCTCTTTAGAGATGATTTATTTGACTCCAATGGTGAGCTCATAGTAAGGTTAGCGCATATCACAAAATCCATTCAAACTAAAATTATGACAACGCTCACCGTTTGGAAATTCAATACTGCCGAGGGTGCCCAAGAAGCTTTAACTAAATTGACCAAATTACAAAAGGAACATATCATCGACATTAAAGATGCAGCTACCGTTTCTTGGCCTGAGGGCAAAAAGAAACCTAAAACCCAACAGGCTATCAATTTAGTCGGTATAGGGGCGTTAGATGGGGCTTTCTGGGGATTACTCTTCGGATTGATCTTTTTTTGTCCCATCTTCGGTATAGCTGTTGGGGCATCAATGGGAGCTTTGGGAGGTTCTATGCGTGATTACGGCATCAATGACGACTTTATTAACGATGTCAAGAGCAAAGTGACTGAAGGGACATCGGCTCTCTTTTTATTTACTCGTGAAGTGAATCGAGACAAAGTAAAAGAAGCTCTCGGAGGGATAAGTGCCGAACTGATTCAGTCAAATTTGTCCAATGAGCAGGAAGCTAAATTACAGGAGCATTTCAGTCCAGAGACGTAGTGAACAAGCAGCAATTCTCATTTTAAGATTTCATGACATTAAAAGCCGGGATGATAAAGTAGCGATCAAAAAAGCAACTAAAGCCAATGTTTTATATCAGATTAATCAGCTAAATCAATCGCCTGTCATCTCTCAATTGAAAGCAGAAAATAAACTTAAAGTCGTCGGCAGTTACTTTAATTTTGATACTGGAGAAATAATGACTTTGAGCATTTAGAGCAAGAATGTAATCGGATTTGTCTCTCCCTGAGCCAGCATTGCTCACCAGCTATAACCAAGCGCTCATACTGGCCTTTTTAGAAGTGCATCTACTGGACAATGAAGATTATCGTCTCTACCTTCAATCGGCATATGCCGACTATCTCAGTCAAGGGCAAGAATTTAAGGCTTTTTTGATTACCAATGCCTCAACCGAAGGTTTAGAGGAGGCGATCGCTCGGTTTAAAGCCCAGCATCCTAGTTTGGACTTCTGAGAATGGGAATCATAAAAGAGGAAAAAATGATATCATGAAACCTAAAGTTGCGATCGCCTGTCAGGGAGGGGGCAGCCAAACTGCTTTCACCGCTGGCGTACTGAAAGCTCTTTTTGAGAACAAGATTCAAGACTACTTCAATATCGTCAGTTTGAGTGGCACTTCAGGGGGAGCCATCTGTGCCTTTCTAATTTGGTACGCCCTGAAAAAAGGCGAAGATCCCGTGTGGAAGCGGCTGCTCGATTTTTGGGAGGACAATACAGCCCAAACCTATCAAGAAAGGTTTTTCAATGATTTTGTGATTAAGTCGTTGGAATGGGCAAGTAAAGGAGTGATACCCCAGTATAATCTCAGCCCTTCCTCCCCTTTGTCCAAAACTCTGTTTTCCTTTGCTACGGCAGGGATACGGAGTCGATTTACGGATTTAAAGGAATTACTGGAAACCCATGTTGATTTCTCGGAATTAGAGGCTTTGGGAGCGCAACCGGAGCCTCCCATTCTGATTTTAGGAGCTTGTAATATCCTGACCGGAAAATTGCATAAATTTAACTCCCGTTACGAATCGATTAAAGTCGAACACCTCCTCGCTTCTGCCTGCGTTCCTAACATTTTTCCAGCGGTATTTATTGAAACAATGGCCTATTGGGATGGACTATTTTCTGATAATCCGCCCATCCGTACTTTGATCAGGAGTGCCTTTGTTGGAGCAGAGAATATCCCTAATGAAATTTGGGTAATTAAGATTAATCCGACCGAGACTGATAAGATTCCGACGGCAGCCGATGATATTGCAGATCGTCGCAATGAACTAGAAGGGAATGTCTCTTTATTTCAAAGTCTCGATCAAATCGAGTTTCTCAATTCTCTGTTTTTAAAAGAAGCTTTTAATGAAGAGTTTCTGTCACAGTTCGCTATCAAAGAACCGTTCAAAATTCCTAAATCTTTTGCCGAGGATCCCGATCAGCCTTACCACATTCCCATGATTGAAATGTCTGAGGATTTGGCCAAAAGTCTCAACTATGAAAGTAAACTCGATCGCTGTCCAGAAAACATTAAGCGACTGATTGAAGATGGAGAAAAACAAGGGAAACAGTTTTTAGAAACCCGACTCAGCCAAATGGATTTGAGTTGAGAGAAAAGGGAAAAGAGAACATAATGAAAATGAAAGCAACTCGTCTATTCTAGATGAGTAATTTCAAGCAGAAGAAATCACCAGAGAATTAGACAGTTGAAACTAATCAAGCAGGCTAACTTATAGTTGTGTTGCAGTTGCAGAATAATACTTGATTAACAAGTTTGTCAAACAGGTCTTGTCCATCAAGCCAGGCCAGTAGCCAGTTGTCTGTGGACTCGGCAAAGGGAATGAAAGCATCGCTCCAGGATTGGCCCAAACAGTGCGGATTAGGCTCAAACCAAGTTACTGGCCCACTGTCTTTGGTACAGTCCACGCACAGATACATCGCACAACCAAGATGTCCGAGGGGAAGGAGTCCGTCCGGCCAACTCCAATAGCTGTCTTCGGGATCCGGCTGTCTGTACAACTTGTATTGAGCGATCGCGTCATTGCCGTCTTCATTGAGCATTCCACCGCGCAAGCCGAGTAAACCATATTGTGGACCAAAACCGCCATTGGCCACTTCGGTATAGATTCGCCGCAAAGTCGGTGTAAGGGCAAAACCGAGATCGGACTCGGCTATGTGCAGCTCTTCAACTGAAAGTGATTGAAAGTTTCCTTTGAACAGTTGTTCATCGGAGACCAGTGAGCCTATGTTTCTCCGTTCTTTTAGCTCTGCGATTAGGTCACGCATAATATTCAGCCTCCCTTATAATTGTAATGATTTGTCTGCTCTGAATTTCACATAATTTGCTCCGATCGCCCAAATTAGGAAAACCTCAAAAGCTAGAATGAGCAAGCACTTTGAGGATTTGTAACATTTTGCAACTACATAATTGACAAATGGTACACAACCTTAACTTGTCACCAACGATCGTTGTCAAGGCTTTCAGGACTTTTCTGCATCAGTAAGGGCTGGTTGCACTCGACCAGCTTCACTACAGCTATAGGCTTTTTGAGTGGCAATCAGGAAGTTGATGTACTCAATTGCTATTTTCGGTGAATTCATCTCTCTCTTAAGTAGGTCGGTTAAATTAATTAACCAGGAATTAAATACATTAATTATGTCTATTTTTCTTGAGTAACCCCCTTGGCAAATTCAAAAAAAGACTAGAAAATAGTAATAAGAAACAAGGCAAAAAAGCCTGATGTCTAGAAAAATAAACTTTACTTAGAGGTAAACTCCAAATGACTAATCTGAAAATTTCTTCACTCAATATTGCTCCTGAACAGCCCAAAAATAATTCAGTAACAGTGACACAACTGACTGATCAAGAAGCAAAAAAAATTCATGGTGGGAGTGTGTTTCTCACGCCTGATGCAGAGGCACTCGAAACATACTTACGGCAGAATAGGTAAGTCTGATACCAATTCAGTTTGAAGACCAATTTTTAGGAGTCAGGAGCCAGGAGTCAACAGGTCTCCTGGCTCGTGATTTTTAAATTCTTAAAATAACTATGTGTAGTGCAATTAGAAGCAGATAGAGTTTGTATCCGATATTAACTCGTTCAATTTCATCGAGTAGACTTAGCTGTTTTCTAAATAATAGTCAGCTTCAACCAGATCGAGTTGCTGTTGAATCCATTCATCAAACAAATGGAACAGAATTTGAGAGCGCAATTTCTCATCTAATTGTGGTTGTATAATCTCCTCAATTAAAATTAGATGTACACCTTCACAAGTCACTATGGGTTTGAGAAGTTGGGGAGACTTAGCAGCAAAAACAGCAGCAGAAATTTCCGGTTTCATATCCTGGCGACGCACTATCCCCCGATATCCGCCTTTTCTTCGTAACTCAGTATCCTGGATATATTGATGAGCAATATCAGAGAAACTCATTTCTCTTTCGATGAGCCCATAGAAAAGTTCCATCGCTAAATCTCGATCGTCTAAGATAACTTCGTATATGACTGCGCCGAAGTAGTCTAGTTGATGAGAAAAGAAATAGGGTTCAACTCGCTCTGCAAACAGATGTTGAGCTAACTTGTTAATGCTCAAGTTGGTGTAAACTAATTCTTCAAAATCATCTACAGATAAACTATATTTTTGCAGCCAAGTCCAGGTTTCTTCAGCACTATGAAGTTCGTTGATTAATCGGAAATTATCTGCTGCTTTTTGAAGTTCTTCTGTCTCTATTTTGATGCCCGCCTTTGCTATAGCATTTTCAATAATCTGGCGGGTAATAATCTTTTTAACGATCTCAGGAATCTGGCAAGATAGCTTGACATAGTGCAGAATATCTTCGCTGTTGATGGTTATCGGTTGTGACATGATGTTTATCATATTAAAAAGTAAATAAAGTAAATAGTGAACAAGACAAAATCGAATGACTGATTACTCAGTCGACTACAGTGAAAAACCACCTTGTTGCAATTTTTTAAATGGGTCAATAATGAAGTCAATTAGGCGACGCTGCCGCAAGACAACCTCAGCCGTTGCTGTGTCTCCAGGACGTAAGGCGATACATTCATTAGGTGTGGAAATACAAGTCTGATTAAGTTCAATTTTTAGTTCATAGGTAGCTACTTTACCCTGGTCTGTTTCCGTTACTTTAGTAGTAGGTGAAATCTCTACTAACTCTCCTTCCACTACTCCATAATCCTGGAATGGATAGGCATCAAACTTCATTTTCACTGGCATTCCTGTGGTTAAAAAACCACTTTCTGTCGTCGCCATCTGCGCCCGGAGTACCAAGGACGCCCCAAGGGGTGCAATCTCCGCTATCATGTCTCCTGGTTGCACTACCTCCCCTTCCCCTTGAATCGGTAACTGAAAAATTGTTCCCTCTATCGGGGCTTCTAATACTCGTTGACTTAACTGAAATTCCAAGGATTCAATTTTACTTTTTGTTTGGGCGATTTCTGAAGATAGGCTAGTAATTTTTGTTTCTACATTTTTGAGCTTTTCAGAATCTTTCAGTATAGCTAGTTTGCCTAAACTAATCAAACTTTGATAACTACTTTCCTGCTCTTTTAATCGTAATTTTGCCTGCTCAATGTCTGCTTCTCCTTGCCGAATTGTTAGCTCATAACTACTTTTTTGTTCTGCCAAACGTAGCTTAGCCTGCTCAAAATCTGACTTGGCTTGTTCAGAAAATTGTTGTTTTTCCTGCGCCATATCTTCCCTTTCAACCACCTGAATTTCTGAAACAATCCCTTGGTTCAAAGCTTCTCGGTACCGTTGTACTTCAGCCCTGGCGTTCGCTAAACGAATTTCTGCTAATTTATAAGCAGTTTGGCTATGTTCAAGATTCTGCCGCGCTTGATTGACTTGAGCTAATTTTTCTTCCTTTTGTAAATTGGAGGAATTTTTGAGAGAATTAAGATTCTGTCGCGCTTGCTCTACTTGCGCCTGTTTTTCCAATTGTTGGGCTTGATTTTGTTGATTCTGAGTGCGGATAGCGAGGATTAATTGATTTTTGAGTAGTTCTAACTGATACAACCTATTTTGTTGACCTTCTAATTTACTTTGCTGCTGCTGAAGTTCAGCGCTAACTAACTCGGATTCTAGTTCCAATAAAAGCTGCCCAACTTTGACAAAATCACCTTCTTTTACTGGAAGTTTTGCTACAGTTCCCAATTCTGGTGCATCGAGGATAACGGTTTTTCCTTCAGGCTCCAGTCGGCCTTTTGCCATACCAGTTTCATCGACTTTAGACAGCATTGTCCAAGGTAAGGCAATACCGACAAAAATAACAAAAAAATACAGCAATCCCCGCGTCCAAACCCGTGGCAAGGTATCAAGAATTTCCTTGGTAGCATAAGACCAATCATCACTTTTAGGTTGCTTCTCCTTGTTAGGTTGAGAAGAGTCTAGTTGGGGGAGGAAATCATCGTAGTAACGCTTGTCTTCCTTAATTTGAGTTGGATTGTGTCCATTTAATGAGTAAGGCATAACAGAATTAGTCAAAACAAGTGATATGTTTGTGAGCAATCAAACCGATTAAGTAGCAGCTTGATTGGGAAAGTATTCAAGTTATTTATGATAGCTGTTTAACACCACTGTATTTCTGTCAAAAATGAACTCACTGTAGTCTGCCAAGTTATCGAATCCCACAAGGTTGAGTATGATTTCAGATGCAAACCAAATTAAAATTTTAGCCAGTAATTTTTGCCGACACATTGGTGTTTATCTCCTAAGAAAAATATTTGCAGGACGCTATGCTGTTAGCCATTTAAGTTGCTAAGTAGTCGGACATAAATTTTGTCACCTGAGTTAAGAAATGTAAAAAGCCTCAATGCCTTACTGTTGCCTGTTGCCTGTTGCCTGTTGCCTATTCCCTGTTGCCTGTTGCCTGTTGCCTGTTGCCTATTTCCTCTTCCCCGTTCCCTACTTTTGCCTTTTGCCTTTTGCCTTTTGCCTTTGAGCGAAGCGAGTGCCTGTTGCCTTGTCCTCACAGTTAACTTTAATTGTGTCCAACTACTTAGGATCGACTTGCTGCTGATTGAGATAGAAATAATGTCCCCGCTTTGCCATCAATTCTTCGTGAGTGCCACTTTCAATCAACACCCCCCGATCCAGCACCAGAATGAGATCGGCTTTGCGTACTGTAGAAAGACGATGAGCAATGACTAAGGTGGTGCGATTTTTGAGAATGGTATTGAGATTTGTCTGAATAATCCGCTCTGATTCAGCATCGAGGTGGGAAGTGGCTTCATCTAAAATCAACAGAGGGGGATTGCTTAACAAGGCGCGGGCGATCGCAATCCGCTGTCTTTGTCCGCCAGAGAGCATCCCCCCACCTTCCCCAATCTGGGTTTCATAACCCATTGGCAGCTTTTGAATAAACTCATCAGCACCCGCCAGTCGCGCCGCAGAGATAATCTCTGCCAAACTTGCTGACGGATGACCTAGGCTGATATTCTCTCGAATAGTTCCCCCAAACAGAAACGTATCCTGATCCACCACCCCAATCTGCTGACGCAAGGAGCACAAAGAAAGACTGGCAATCTCCTGTCCATCAATCAATACCCTCCCATCTGTAGCCGGATACAACCCCAAAATCAGCTTAGAAATGGTTGTTTTCCCCGAACCACTGCGCCCCACCAGCGCCACCATTTGTCCTGGTTTGACTTCAAAACTGAGATTTTCCAGCACATTGATGTCGCTTTCTGGGTGATAGCGGAAGGTTACATGCTCAAAGCAAATTTGACCCCGTAACTGAGGTAAGGATTGACGCGCTGATGAGTGCAAATCTTCCTCTGGCTCGTAATCGAGTACATCATTAAGGCGCTCTACTGCGATCGCCACCTCCTGCAACTCCTCCCACAGCACCGTCAGCCGTTGGAAAGGGCGAATCACATTACCCAGCAACATATTAAAAGCAACCAGTTGCCCTATGGTGAGCTGATTTTGAATCACCAGCCACGCGCCAAACCAGAGCAGTGCGGTAGTCGCCACCGCTTCGATGGTATTGCTGAAAATCTGGAGCCGATTGCCAATAAGTTGCCCAGCAAAGTTCCGTTTAACCTTCTCATTTAATAGTTCTTCCCAACGCCAGCGCACCGTCTGCTCAACAGCTGTGGATTTGATGGTGCGGATACCGTTGAGGGCTTCGATGAGATAACTGCTTTCCGTTGCGATCGCCTTAAAGACTTCCCGTGAAATCCGTTTTAAGAAGGGGGTGGCAATCAAAGCCAGCAGCACAAATGGCGGCGCGATCGCTAGCACCAGCAGTGCCATTTGCCAGCTATACCAGAACATCAATGCCACATAGATGAACACCGTCAGTAAATCCAGCAGGATCGATAGCGCCTCACCGGTAAGAAAGCGCTGAATCTTGCGATTTTCCTGCACGCGAGAGATGATATCCCCCACATAGCGAGACTCGAAGAAACTCAAGGGTAAGCGCAAGGTATGGCGGACAAACCCGACAATCAGCGCTAAATCTACCTTATTTGCGGTGTGGTCCAGCAGATATTGCCGCAAACCCGTCATGGCAACGCGAAACAGGCTAAAAATCAGCAAACCTAACCCAACTGCTGTTAAAGTTAGCTGAGATTGCTGCACCACAACTCGGTCTAGAATGAGCTGAGTGAATATCGGCGTAATCAGTCCAAAGAGTTGGATAAATACCGAAGCCACAAACACCTCCAGCAGAACTAGGCTGTGAGGTTTCACCAACTCCAAGAATTGCCAGAAGGGAGTCGTGCTCTCCTGAGCCTCCTTCAAAAGTACTGTGGGTTGCAGCAGCAGGGCATAACCAGTCCAAGCGGCTTTGAAATCTCGGTGACTGAGGGTTTTTTGACCTATAGCGGGGTCAGCCACGACTACCTGAGAACGGGTGATTTCATAAACAACGATATAATGCTTCCCTTCCCAGTGGACAATGGCAGGAAGTTTTTGTTTGGCTAGCTGTTCTAGGTTGGCTTTTACAGGTCGAGTGGAAAAGCCGATGCTTTCTGCTGCTGCTGCTAGCCCCCGTAATGACGCTCCATTGCGGTCTGCATTGGATATATCCCGCAACCGATTGACACTGAAGCGCTTACCCCAGTAGCGAGCCACCATCACCAAACAAGCTGCACCGCAGTCAGAGGCACTCTGTTGGGCAAAGAATGGATAGCGCCGGATAACTCGTTGCCAGAGATGACTCACTTGTTGGGTAGGGTGGGGAAAGGAGGCTTGACTAATCTTGTTCTGGGCTTTTGGCAATAGGGGGGGAATGGAATCTAAACTCTTAGCCACCAGAGTCACTGGCGAGTTATCGGACTCCCTGAGCAGCTCTGAAAGCGCTTTGGCTCGACGATAAAAATGCTCTTGGATTTGGGGATACTTGCTAATCAGGGGCAATAACAGCTCAGGGGGTAGATAACACAGCTTTGCCTTCACTGAAGCTCTAGCTGAGTAGAAACCAAAGAATGCCTCCGGAAAGAAAGTACACTCCCCAAAGGAGGTACCAGCTTCTAGGGTGGTGATTAAATCCCCTGCCCTATTAATGAGCCTTACCTTGCCCGCAATAACGATATAGACTCCTGCTTCAGTGTTATCTGCTTGCCAGAACTTACCTACCTTAGGCTCTAGAAATTTTATTCGTTTGAGACAGCGATTAAATTCCTGTTTGGAAAGAGGATGCCCCAAAATCTCTACAAGCTGTTCGCGGACAATCAATGACGCGGATAGATTCTGAACCATGCTGCAACTTTAATGAATGGAATTGGAAAGAGATTTAGTTGTTTTCTTGGCGAATGAATCCTTACCTATAGCGAAGCTTAGTTAGGGTGCGTTCAAGAATCAGGCACCTTGGGAGATTGCAGGTCACGAATCAAGATGCGTGCGCTTAGCGTGTCTGCGGCATCGCCCCTTGAATTCTCACTCCTGTTTTCTTCTGTTTTGCTGGGTTTCCCTCTTGTGGACAACCCCATCTGTTTCAGCAGCCGATTAATATGGCGAGCTGTTACTTCTATGCCGAATTCCTGCGCTAGATGCTTACTCAACCAGTGAGCTGTCCAACGCTGAAAGGAATAGTCAAACGCTCTCGGACTCTGACTTACCAATTCCTGCAAACGCTCTAGATATTCTTCATTAACTGACTTGGGTCGTCCAATCGGTTGCTCTTGCCACTTATGCGCCTGACCTGAGTGAGCCATAAAAATCCAATGTCGTGCCGTTGCTTGAGAACACCCTAAAGCTTGACAAATTTGGGTTTGAGTTTTACCTTCGTCTGCTAGCAGCATAATTTCGATGCGCTGGCGGTACTGCTCTGGTAAATCGTCTTGCAGACTTTTTTGCAGGAGTTTGCGCTGAAATGGCGTCAGGATTTGGCCGATACCAACATCATTTTTGTTATAAGTGTTGCGTTGGTGTTGAAAAAGCGATCTGGTTGGCATTGCTATACTCAAAATCAAGTAATCTATAGGGGTATACGCCGACTTATCTGATGTGGATCTATTCCGCTATAAAAATTTTTGGTGGAATTAATGCATCAACATTTGCACTAATTTCTGAGTAATGGGAAAACCCGTTTGTCGCTCAAAGTGTAAAAACATAGGACTGGGATTAGCCTCCAAGAAAACGTACTCGCCCCAGGGAGTCAAACGCCAATCGATGGCTGTCCACTCTAACAGCAGCGCCTCGACAATAGCCAAACACTGCTGTTGAACAACGTGGGGCAATTCCACTGGGAGCAACTCAGCCCGATCGTCTTCCCGAAAGTCCAAAGACTGGCTGCGAATTTCGGCAGAGTAGATAGAGTCGCGGATGACATAACTGCGAATATTAGTACCAGGTATATACTCCTGGAGGGTAACGGGAGAGAGACGCAGGGCTAAACTTAGTCGCTTGGGATCTAAATGAGCATCCGTCAGATTTTGGGTATGCGCCCCGCCATAGACTGGCTTAAAGATGACACGTTGATGAGCGTTGGCAAACTGAATCACCTGCTCTGGATCGTTAGTGATTAGGGTTGCCGGAATGTTGACCCCTAGTCGGTGTACCTTGCTTAACTGCAGGGGTTTCTCTTTGTGGAATTGATATGCCTGCCAGGAATTCACCCAGTGGGCGGGGCAAGCTTGGATCAGCGATCGCAGCGCACTGATGGAATCATTGAACGCGAGCCTCTGCTGATGTGAGTCCTCTAACACTGGAGTATGAATGCTAGCAAAACTGCGCCAAAAAACACTATGAATGTTCCGAAATTCCAATTGACGCTCTGGGGACAAATTCAGGCATCCCGTCTGCTTGTTTGGTTCCCAAGACATTTGCAATCGAGTCGGGAACGAGCGGGTATCCCAATAATCTACCATCGCACCCGCTTGTGTTAAAGCATTCTTGACATGGGCAGCATGAGCGTCTGAAGCATTACCCAGAACCAGAATATTCATCTTTTCAGTCTTTACAGCTCTTAATAGATTTCTATTTTGTGAGGCCCATGCCCCCCTTCCCGGAGCCTTTCAAGGGTAGGTTTTTTAGATTTCAGGTTGAGACGAGCTCTTGGGAGCAGGGGAAGCAGGGGAAGCAGGGGGAGCAGGCGAAGCAGGGGGAGCAGGGGGAGCAGGGGGAGAAAAAAGCTTATTTTTTCGTTTCTGCGATCGTCCTGACTCACCCTTTTGTTAAAAACCTACCCTTGTGAGCTTCCCGGAGCTGGCAGCACTTCCGCGCGTGTGCTACCATCTCATAGCATGGGAGTCTATTGCTAAATGAGGAGCGGCCAACCCCCTCATTCACCTCGCTTCAGTGGGGTCAGATTGCATCTGGGTCAACACCCCCCTCTTCACCCAGGGCCTGAGTGGTCACGCCACCTTCTTCACCTAAGGCCTGAGTGGTAATGCTAGCGCCACCAGAAACTTTTTCCGCCTCCTCATTGGTAATATCTTGAATCTCCAAATCGAGAGCTTCGAGTTCAGCAAGTTCTAAAGCGAATGGATGATGCATGAGAATCTCCTTGTTTTACATTAGTAGGGTTATCTGTAGATAATGGAAGTTGGGTAGCTCAACGCAACCACTGTGATGACAGAGCCAACTGCAGATTGCTACCTTGTCAACTTGCAATCTAAAGAGGTATACGCTGACCTCACCAGTTTGGATCTTCCCTGTGAAAATTTTTTTTGATGCAGCTACAATGACCGTTAAATGACCATCCAGAAATCTATTGACGACATCTCTCTCATCAGGAGGATCGCCCAGCAAGACCAAGCTGCCCTATCCGAACTGTATGACCTCTACGCCCGTGTAATGTACTCGGTTACTTTCAAAATGCTGGGCTCCGTGGAGGAAGCTGAAGAAGTCGTTCTGGATGTGTTCTCTCAGGTCTGGCGCACGGCGATAACCTATAACCCTAAAAGAGGACGAGTTGATAGCTGGTTGTTTATGCTGACGCGGAGTCGGGCGCTAGATCGGCTGCGGTCTACGAGACGGCAGTCAAAGGCAGTCAACGTCTCTAAAGAAGCAGCTCAAGTTCAGTCTTCATCATCGGGAGCTACTCCCCAAGAAAATTTGCTAATCCAGGAGCGGCGCGAGCGCGTAATGGCAGCGCTGGCGCAAATTCCAGAAGAACAACGGCTGGTTATAGAGCTGGCATACTATCAGGGCATGACCCAGACAGAGATAGCAGCTCAAACGGGTGTATCACTGGGCACTGTTAAAACCCGCATCCGACTTGGCTTGAGTAAGTTGCGTAGAATTCTCGATGATCGGACCATATAGCAGGTCTAATAGATCTAATCTGGAAAAGGTAACTATGATTACAATACCTTTCGGCATGATTCAAAAACAGGCGATTTTGGGTAACATAAGCAAGAGAGAACTAGAGTGTTATCTTGATTTGAACCATGCCATAATCGTAGGGTGGGCATTGCCGACCAAAAACTTGTAACTCACGCACAGAAAGAATTATGGGCAATGCCCACCTACAATTTAGTATTTGTCCTGGGGACGTTAAGAAGTTACCTTGATTTGAACCATGCCTGGGTGGGGTGCGTTCAAGATAGTTTTCCCTACCAAAAAAAAGGAGGCAATGATGAAGCATAAAACCCTCAGCATACTCGTATTAACCTTCATTGGGATTCTTGGCCTTGGCTTCCCTGGAGGATGTAGTAAAGAAAAGGAGCCCGCTGCGGTGGAGGCCGCTCAGGCATGGTTGGCTCTTGTGGACGCGGAAAAATACTCTGAAAGCTGGGAGACAGCAGCAGAGTATTTCAAGAATGTAGTCACTGTGCAACAGTGGGAACAGGCATTAACTGCCATCAGAAAACCCCTTGGAAAAGTTCAATCCAGAGAACTCAAATCCAAACAATTCATGACAGAGTTACCTGGGGCACCCGATGGAGAATATGTAGTGATCCAATACGAAACTTCATTCGAGAACAAGAAGTCTGCGATCGAAACGATTACGCCAATGCTGGATAAAGATAGTAAGTGGAGAGTTGCAGGCTACTATATCAAGTAGGCACCCGTGTTTGGGGCGGGTATCCCAATCATATAGCAATCCTATTTAGGTTTTGAATCAAAATGCTACTCAAAAGGGAACAGGGAACAGGGAACAGGGAACAGGGAATAGGGAACAGGGAATAGAGAATAGGGAACAGGGAATAGGGGGTAAGGGTTCTGGTCGTTTGTTAAACTAAGTTTCCCTTAGCTCAACTTATATATGTTTTGATTTGTCACAACTCATTTAGGACTGCTATAGAATACAGGCACTTGCTCACACAGGCAGTTAAATTCGCAGCAGTTTGTCAGTTTACTTCATCGGCGATCGCTCTGTTGGTGGAATAGTTAGAGCGTCGGTCTATTCAGCAATTCTCATTTTAAGATTCCATGACATTAAAACCCTTGCACCAAGAGAATTTGACAATTATTAACAAACTTCTACGTCTCTGAAAAGACGCAAAATTAGATGCGTGGCAGCTTATTAGGTAGGTCTTCAAACAAAATACTCTATGGTTAAAACCGTCCTTTTTCTGCTAGTTCTTATTATCATTATCGCTTTGATTTGGGGAAGCAGCGCTCTAACTATAATTCGGCGCAGACATCTTAAAAATAAACCTTTTCCATTACATTGGGTTACCATTCTTAAGCGGAATATTCCTCTCTATAAACGTCTTCCAGAATCGTTGCGAAGACCACTTCACGGTCACATCAATATTTTCCTAGCCGAGAAACAGTTCATAGGGTGTGGTGGATTGCAGATAACTGATGAAATCAAGCTCACTATTGCAGCCCAAGCTTGTCTCCTTTTACTGAATGAGAGAGGAAACTATTACCCGAAACTTTATTCTATTCTCGTTTATCCAAGCGCATTTATAGTAAACAAGACCACGCCTCTTGGAGATCACTACCTAGAGGGAAAACAAGTTGTAAGTGGCGAATCATGGGGGAGGAGTGGTCTAGTCGTATTCTCGTGGGATCATGTAAAACGCGATGCAATGGATGAGAAGAATGGACAAAACGTGGTACTCCATGAGTTCGCGCATCAGCTAGATCAAGAGGGTGGGAGTGCGGAGGGCGTACCTATTCTTGAGCAAACTTCAGCCTATGTCACTTGGGCGCGGGTGCTTGGAAAAGAATATAAAAAATTGCAAAGGGAAGTTGAACGAGGCTTGAAAACGGTTATTGATGAATATGGCGCAACTGATCCAGCAGAATTTTTTGCAGTTGCTACAGAGACTTTTTTTGAAAAACCCAAACAAATGAAAATGTTGCATCCTGCTCTTTATAATGAACTGAAACGTTACTACAAGTTAGATCCGGTTGAGTGGATTTGGGGTGGATAATGTCGAAAAGCAGATTCTTGAGCCTTCTCCTGGTCATTTTTTCACTTATTACGATCATGACCATTGGATGTAGTCGAGAAAAAGGTGAAGTCGAAGTTCCTCCCGGCGGCCAACTAATCTCCCTCGTTGCTCGCTGTAAAGCCAATCCTCCCACGGAGAATGGGCGCTGCAACAATCTGATAGCCGCAGCAAAAGCAGCCAACGCCGAACTGGAAGACCGAGGCGACAGCCTCCGAATTCAAATAAAGCCGATCCAAGATAACAAGGATTGGCCTGAATATAAGACCGAATTTGAACTCGCCTTTCAAGCTGGAAAGGCACCGGACATTATTCTCTCTGGGCACGAGCACATTGGCGACTGGGCCTCAGCTGGGCTGATTATCCCCGTTACCAAGATGCTCGGCAGCCACCCGGAATTTGAGGAAGTAATAGAGTCATTGTGGCAAGCCACGGAATGGAAGGGAGAACGCTGGGGCGTTCCCCAGGACGCCGAAGCCCGTCCCCTATACTACAGCAAGCCGCTTCTGCGGAAGTTGGGGTGGACATCCGAACAAATTGAAAGCCTATCAGAGCGCATCGTCAAGGGTGAGTTTACCTTGGAAGATATGCTCGACACTGGGGAACAGGCCGTTCGGGCTGGTATTGTGAAACCAGGTAACGGTTGGTGGCATCGCCCTAAAAATGGCCCGGATTTCTTATACTTTTACCTGGCACAAGGTGGTGAGATTTTGGGGGATGGCGATAGGCTCGTCTTTGATAAGAAAGCTGCTCTAGCCGTCTACCAGATCCTTTATTCGGCTTCACAGGAAAGAAGCATCCTCTCGCCTACCCTTTTAGGCATGGAGTGGAATGATTGGTACAGTACCGTCAGTTCCGCTGACAGGGTGCTCTTCTGGTTCGGTGGTACGTGGAACTGGGCCAATTGGGCGTCCAACTATGTTAGCGATCGCGGTGGTGAGGACTTCTTGTTTGAGAATATTGGCTTTGCTGCCATCCCGGCTGGTAGTACAGGCAAGCCCATCACCCTGACGCACCCACTGGTGTACGCGATCAGTTCCCAATCTAAACATTCTGATCTGGCTTTGCTGGTTATTGCTAAAGCCACCACCTCCGAACTCAACACTCCCTATGCTGTGGAGAGCGGTCACTTGGGTATCTTAAAATCCCAGACAGAATACCCGCCTTATACCAGCGCCAAGTTTTTAAGCAAGGTGACGCCTCTATTGGAGTTTACCACCTTCCTGCCCAATAGCCCCTACTGGAGTGCCTGGTCAGAGGCGTTCTTCCTGGGTATCCAGGCAGTGGAATCTGGCGACTTGAAGGCGGAGGAAGCGTTGGAGGTTGTGATCGATCGGCTCGAAAATGAACTTGGTGAGAATGTTGTGATTCGCTGATAAAAAATGTGAGTAAACTTAAACAGATACGCGCATCCCTAAGTGCTTGGGGCTTTATGGGACCAGCCACCGTGTTGGTAATCATATTCTTCTTCATTCCTGTAATTATTCTGCTTTGGGTCAGCCTGACCAACCTATCCAGTAAAAACTTTGTCAACCCCGATTTTATTGGCCTAGAGAATTACATCAGACTATTTGGCGATAGGTTCTTATCCAAGATCCTGGGCAATACCTTTTTCTATATCATCCTCACCCTGGGCTTTTTTAATGTCGGCTTGGCGCTGATGCTAGCCCTGCTAACCACCCAGATCAACCGTCGGGTAGGGTTTTTCTTCCGCGCCATCTGGCTGTTGCCCCGCATCACACCGTCGGTGATCTATATAATGATGTGGAAACGGCTCGCCGCAGATGAACCTTTTGGCATTATCAACCAACTGCTGGAACCTTTTGGTCTTGAGGCGCAAAATTGGCTTCAGAAGAGTCCCTGGCTCTTTGTCATTTTGGTCAATGGTTTTGTTGGAGCCTCCTTTGGCATGATCATTTTTACCTCGGCCATTGAATCTATTCCCAAAGACCTCATCACCGCTGCCAAGGTAGACGGCGCATCGAACTTGCAGACTATTCGCGATATTATTCTTCCACAACTCAAGTGGCCGCTGCTGTTCGTGAGCACCTATCAGACGCTTTCGCTGCTGACATCCTTTGAATACATTTTGCTACTAACCAATGGCGGACCAGGCTTGTACAACACTGAAGTGTGGGCTCTCACGGCTTACCACCGCGCTTTACAAACCTATTTTGGCAATAACCAATGGGGTTATGGCGCAGCCTGGGGTTTTATCCTCGTGATTATTGGCATCGCTCTGTCTGTTATCTACCTGCGCTTGTTCCGGTTTAACCAGCTAGTGCAAGAGCCTAAAATTGATGTGCTTTGACATCTCCTTTGCTTGAAAAACGAGGGATTCTAAACGGATGTTATGAGAGGGTCTCAAGATACCTATCACCGCTGTTACGATAAGATCTGTTTAGGTCACTTCTGTGATTAACCAAGTTACAGGGGCGGAAAAACAAGTACAGTTAAAGGCTGAATATGAAACTAAGAATAATAGGTTAAATTAACTGCTATATGACTGCACAACAATTACCCAAGCTTAGTCATCTACCTTCTAGTTTACCCCAAGAAGGTGCAATAAGCATTGAGTTACAAGAAGGAGTCCCCATTTTTAGAGCTTCTAAAATGGTACAAAAGCGCATTGAACAATTACTATCTTTACAACAAGAATCGGGGTTAACTTCAGAGCAAGAAGAGGAATTAGATTCTTATGAAGAAATAGCCGATTATCTAAGCTTAGTTAACCGTACCATCCGTAATCTTTATTGACCACAAAAGCAAAAGAACAACCAACGCAATAGTAGAGGGGATTAATAACAAATTAAAGCTATTAAAACGCTGTGGCTTTGGCTTTAAAAATTTTAATAATTTTGAAAGACGGACTTTGCTTTTTTGGCATTTTCCTAAAAATTTAGCACACTAAGTACGGAAGAACCGAATTTTAGAAGCTTTTCCAGTTCAATTTGTCAGGGGATTACCGATTCTCGATGGCCGTTTGAGGCTGCGGGGAACAGAATTATTTATGATGGGGCTTAAGGAGCCTTTATTAAGAAATGAAAACCCGGCCGACACCTCTGTAGTTGTCCAGATCGAGCAGAATATCAACAAGGCGAACAGCGCATTGTTCTCGATATTCACGATCGCTGAAGCGATTTAAACTGCTAATTGTAAATACGGGTAATGAAGTGACTGTATTTTCTTCACGAATTGTTTGCTCTAGCGAGTCAGCTCCCTTCATCCGGCGATTAGCAGTTAATAAAATCATCTGACTTTCTTGGGCAAATCTCCAGACAGCGCGATCGCTACTATTGATAGCCAACTCAACTTCGTGAAACATAACAAAACGAATTGACAATAGCTCAAGCCAGCCTTGATTAGCTAAAGTTCCCAATAACTGAATGGCATAGCCCTCAAGATTGCGGTCAATCAGAAAATTCATTCAGTCATTCCCAGCTTTTCTTTCCATTTCTGAAGTTTTGCCCGAATTGCTTCCTGTCCTGGCTTGGGTGGGAGGGCTTTGATTTGTGCCAATCGTTCACGATTGCGTTCCTCCCAATACTGCCTTATTTCTTCTGTTTCCTTGAGAACAGTTTGATATTCGGCTTCCACCTCAGCACGATTAGACTCAATATATGACAGTGCAGCATTAACCTGATCCTCGGTCAGATTAAGCATATCTCGGATAAATTTGGCTGGATACTGGGCTGTCACGTAGTCCATCACGTCATATAGGGTGATGCGCGTCCCAGCAATTGTCAGTCCACGCTCTGTCCGAATAATAGCTGCTTTTTGATTAGATACATTCACCATAAAAGCCTTTGCCTTCTTGAGTTAAGACACAACTTTATACATCCCCTAAGGAAAAAATCAGGGTTTCAGCCACGACACCCTATTCCTTCCAACATCCATTGAACCTCCCTGCACTCTCTGTGACGGGGATTCCCCGAACCTTAATCTAGCTTTTAGACCTTCTATCTTATCTGGCTAGATCCTTCGAGGTAGCTAGAGATCCGCTCTAAGGGGAGATGAGTCACCTACGTGAGGGCGTCGCCTAGTTGATTCGCGGATTTTTTATAACGCTCCCATGCCTCTAGCAAGACTGGTTCGGGCCTTGGATACTTACTCGAAGCATCCCGCAATACGAGCTTATCCTCATCAACATATCTACTCAGAAA
Source organism: Xenococcaceae cyanobacterium (assembly GCA_051439465.1). Lineage (GTDB taxonomy): Bacteria > Cyanobacteriota > Cyanobacteriia > Cyanobacteriales > JBFRWF01 > JBFRWF01. The sequence continues at coordinate 28,887 of JBFRWF010000140.1, forward strand.
TTGTAACCGTTCACTCCCCCCCAAAGAGTGATCGCCTGTCTGTAGCGATCGCCTGTCTGTAGCGATCGCCTGTTACAACATTCTCAATAAGACTGTTCTCTTGCACTGAGCAGTTACGAACAAATCATGGCTGGATGCTGCATTTGGGCAATTTTTTACCATTTACCGAGAAAGTATCCCAACCCAAGCAGTTAGAATTATGGTTGGACGTGAGTTCGACGAAATTCAAACCATTTAAATCCATGTACAGTGGTACTTACAGTCCACATTCCGCAGGAAAAGCTGTGTCAATTAGCCAGTCTTAATGACAAAAACACTGCGATCACAGCCTTCAGACAGAATATTCTCAATAAACTCAGCTTGTTGACATGCCCAGCCTGAATTGATGAACCCCATAAAGCTTATTTTATAAGGGTTTTGAGCTTCTTATCTTCGTCGAACTCACGTATGGTTGGACAATACTGCTCGGTTAAGAGAATATGTAGGTTGGGTTGAGGAACGAAACCCAACTCTAGTCTAGTTTTTGTTGGGTTTCACAGGAGTTCAACCCAACCTACAGATAAGGGTTTTCAGCTTATCCGAGCAGTATTG
>JBFRWF010000141.1:0-18854 GCA_051439465.1 Xenococcaceae cyanobacterium
TAAAAATGAATAGAAAATCTTGAAAGCCCTACTGGGCAAGGGATTCACTTCAAGCATAGAGTTAAAAACTATATTCCTTGCCCAGTAGGGCTTTTGGCTGATTTAGCACACTAAGTACGGAAGAGCCAAAGGTGTTCGCGAATCAAATAGGATTGCTATAGAAAGCTCTGTTATCCTAGAGCAAGGAGGGACAAGCAGCCCATAATACACCCAAACTCGTGCACGCCGGGAAGAATATCAGTAAGACTGCTCTGGCTAAGTTCCTGGATTGCTTCATTGCCGAGAAGAGGCGACCCCTCCCCAATACTGCTCGGTTAAGATAAAGTTATCGGTCCAGATGAGCAGGGGGGCAGGGGAGCTTCTGAGCAGGGGAGAAAATTAATTCGGGCAAATCCCTCGCAGTATTGGGCCCCTCTCTGTACCGGTGCAGTAAGAACCAGAGAGTTTCACACTCAGCCGTGATGTTATTAGGAGAGAGACTATGTTTTTAATAGCATTCAGGATTGTTATCCTCCTTGCGATCGCCTACTTATTTGGTCTACTAGTAGCCTGGTTGGCATCGTTGTTCAATGGCTCTGACGATGGCGGTTGGGACAAAGGGAGCGATGAACCTGCTCCGAACCCGCCGCCAGAACCTGGAGAACCCTCTAAGCGAAAGATTCCGAAGAAGCGGTTGGTGGAAGTCGATGAGTCTTATTACCTCGAAGAGTTCGATTTAAACAAGAAGAAGTAGTTAATTGGACTTTGGACAAAAAGCAGAAAGGCGATCGCTGGAGTTTAGATTAGCAGTCTGATAAAGGGTTGTGAATCAAAACCCTACTCAAAAGGGAACAAAGAAGGAACTTGAAATGTTTAGAAAAACGTTGTTGGTTTTAACACTGGTGTTGATGACTTTTGGGGTAGCATGTGCGAAAAAAGATACTACACCCCCAAGAGTTGTCAAGACATTTCCTCAAAATGAAAGCCAAGAGGTCGATCCGTCTTTAGAGGAGATAGCCGTCGTATTTAATGAGGAAATGATGGATCAAAATTGGTCATGGGCATATGAAGACAAAAATAAATTTCCTCAGATAACAGGGCAAGCATATTATACCGAAAACAACACAAAAAATATCTTGCCAGTCAAATTAGAGCCCAATAAAGAATATGTTATTTGGATAAATACCTCACAGTTTAAGAACTTTAAAGATAAAAGTGGAAATTCAGCAGTCCCGTTCAAATTTACGTTTAAAACAAATTGACATACTCCCACCGCTAACCCTACGGGCATAGCGGGGGATTCTGAACTGACAATTGGTTAGCGGATAGAACGCGGATGATGCGGATGACGCGGATTATCGCTGATTTTGCTCGCCAACACTTGGCGAGGATGTGATTACATATAACCCGTCAGCCTTATTGCATAACTCGCAATTGTTCTTCGCGGCGAACCAGGCTATCACAGAGGACGCCAACGATAAATTCTTGAACCGCTTGGACAAGCTCGGAGGCTTCGGTTTTCATCTTCTCGAAAGCTTGAGGTGAGAGATAGTAGAGACTGCTCGGTGTGTCTGTGACTACTGAAGTAGATAGTGGCACTTTGCCATAGAAGCGCATTTCCCCCAGAACATTACCACTGGTACAGGTTTGCAGTCGTTTGGTCCGACCATCTGATAGCTCAAGCAAAACACTCACCTGACCCGATTCAATAAAGTAAAGACCAATGTGTGGTTTTCCTTGTTGAAAAATGACATGTCCTTCAGGCACTTGCTGAGGTTCAAGGTAGTTGATAAATTCGGGCACTTGTTCAGGCTTAAGAAACATTTGAGCAAGTTGTTCGCTCAACTTTTTCTCAAGGGTTGAACAATCAGGTTCCTGATTGAGAATTTGGTTCTCACACCATTCAAGACCCCGGTCAATATCAGGAAATATTTGACACAAAGAACTATCTTTTTCAAATCCACCGTTCTTGGCTAGTTTTTCCTGGAATTCTGATGAGAGATTCGTAAAAATTAAAGTCAATCCCCTCTTACGAGCAATCTTCAATATCTTGTTAAACGTTAGGACTGCTGAAGAGTCAAGATCGCTAACCTGGCGAAAATCCAGCACCACATAACGCAAGGGTTGCAAGGATTGGTCATCCGCGCCCATTTCTTCCGAAGCCATTGCCCGATTGCGAACCTTGTTCAGTAAGTAGTTAGCCGTCCCAAAAAAGAGAAAGCCTTGGAGTTTCAGTATGTAGATTTGCTCTCCTTTTTTCGAGAGCAATTGATGCTGAGAGGGTGTGCGTCCGACATTACTCCTCGTAGTTGCTCCTGAAAGAGTATTTTTAGCAACATCCACACTGCTGTAGTTGTACATAAACAGAACGACAGCGATCGCAAAGCCAACGATAATGCCTTGAAGGAAGCTAAGGGTATTGATCGCAACCAGAATCACCAGCACCGTCAGATAGTCGATCAAGGGAAGCTTAAACCAAGCTTCGTATACCCATTGGATCAACAAAGAAAGGCCAAGATACAGGATTAAGCTGCCCAGAACCGACTTGGGCAGAAAGGATAAAAAAGACGAACCGAGAAGCAGCACCGCAATACAAGGGACAGCGGATAATACACCCGTGAGACGTTTCTCGGCACCGATGTCATGGACTAGCAGAGTACTAGGGAGAGCCTGGTTACCCGCCATTCCACTACTGAAACCAGAAGCCAGGTTAGCTATCCCTACCGCTTGTAACTCGCTGTTGAGATTGATGTCACGCCCCACCACTAACTCAATGCCGCTGTTACTGAGAAGCAGGGAGAGAAGGCTAATGAACATCACCGTGAAAATGCTGCCAACTTGGTTGAGGATCGCCAACCAACTCACCTGTGGTAAAGCGGAGAAATTGAGGGGATGCCACAGTCCCCCTTCGGGGAATGGACCAAGCAGCCAGCCTGCAGCTCTGGCTTCAGCAATCGGGGTATGGGTTACCCACAAGAACAGATAAAATAAGCCAGCAAACCCTAACAAGGTTCCTGGCATGACCAGATAGTGCTTAAACAGATGGGAAACAATCAGCAGTACGATCGCAAATATCAGTCCTGGTAGCCATTGCAGTATGACATCGGTTTGACAGAGATGGGACAGGTTGGAAAAGTTCAAATGCACATCGGTTGTTATCTGAATAAACCCATCTACTAACAGCCAGCCGGTGCCTGCCATAAAGCCACCAACTACCGGATAAGGAATAAACCTTATCTTGTCACCCAGTTTCAGCAAGCCCAATGCCAGTAAAAAAAGACCGGTGAGCAAAGAACTCAGAACGATCGCCACCAAAACCGTGATTAATATCTCCTCTGAGGTCGCTGAACCAGCCATGCCATTGGCGATCGCTGCCGCCAGAATCGCCAAAATTGCGGTGGGGGCTGCAAGGGGCGTTGCAATCATCCCAGGAAACGCACTCGTTAAGGCGACTGCGATACTGATGATGCCAGTACTAAACACGGCCATCCCTATCCCTGTGGAGAGATGCTCCGAGAGCATCCCCGAGAAGATCAAGGCGGCGTAAGATATGGCCCGAATTACGCCAATCACCCCTACGATCGTCCCTGCCGTCAAACTAGACAGCAGTTGACTTGGATGGACATTCTCTAAAAGCGAAGACTTTAGATACTTGATGCTTAGCTGGCTGGTTACTTGTTGTGTCATATCGCTGCTGATTCAAAACCTGAGGAAATCTGGCTGGTAGGGAAAATTATAGAAAATGATCTAAGCACCCAGACAGATGATCGCGCTTGCTATTTTACATTTAGTTGAATGGCACTAACTTAAGCTTATGAGAATAGAATACGGATGACGCGGATGACGCGGATTTTCACGAATAGGATAGATCAACCGATTGAGAAATTCTACGATTTAGTTGATAAGTCATCTGAGAAGGAGGAAATTAATATTCTATTTGTGACGGGTATAGAGTATTCTTTGTATGAGTATGAAGACCTGAAAAAAAGAAGTAGCTGGGAAAGTCTGGATATATACAATTAAGGAACAATTTCTCATTATGACAAGGCTATTGAAGTTGTATCTGTAATTGATGATATATGGTTGGATCGGGCCCTAGAAATCAAACCCGACTACTACGAAGCCTGGTACAACTGGGGCATTGCGCTGGGTAACTTATACTGAATCCGGGTCTAAAACCCTCTTTATCAATTTTCTATATTTTTCTTCCCCTGCTCCCTGTTCCCCTTACCCCGTTCCCTGTTCCCTGTTTCCTGTTCCCTGTTCCCTGCTTCCAAAATCTACTCTAAAGGTGGCGCAAGAATCTCTCTTCTCGCGCCACCTCTATAAAGCTTTAGGGCACAAGAGCCTAATTAGAAACGGCTGCCACCGGGCTTGTAGACAATGAAGCTAACCGTCTGGCATTGCTTGATATTATCAAACCCCACTACCCGGATGTAGGAATTGGAGTACTCTGAGCGACATTCCCGCACTTCATTGAGCACATCTTGGGGGCTGGTAGCACTAAACAGAGGTAACTTCCACAAAGTCCAATGGTGAAGTTCGGGCGTAGGATTTTCTTCAAATTCAACCGCAGGAATAAATCCTTGATCCAGCATATATTGAATTTGCTTATTGATTTGCTGATCGGTTAAAGGAGGTAAGTAAGAAAGGGTTTCGTAACGAAGCTCTTTGGGTAATGTTTTCATGGGCTCTGTATTCCTATTGATCAAAAATGGTTAGTCCGAAGACTCATTAACATCTAACTGGGAGTCAGAAGTCTCTGGGTGAGAAGAGGAAGTTCCATGTTGGGACTGAGTGAGACGTTCCAAAAGCTGGCGGCGGTGTTTTATATTTGCCTGTTTAATACCAGTACTTACCATCTCCGGCAAAAATTCCAGCACTTGTTCTGCTAGGTATTCCCGCACAGTCAGAATTCGCAGCACTAACTCCTTGTTTTCCGACATCAGTCCTTCTAGATAGACTTCGCCATCCTGTATTTTTTGGCGATCAGAGTATTGACTCAGCCAAATTGCCTGACCCGGATTAGTTTCTGATAATTGGTTAATGATGGTTCGGACTGCTTGGTAAGTCAGGTAACTTTGTAAAACCTTTGCCGTATCTTGAGCTATTTTTTTGGGATACATTCTTCCTATCTGTCCCAACGGGATCTCTATAGTGCGGTTGTTAGTTATTAGTGTTTTCTAATTAAACTCCTAAAAACTAACAACTATCACCTGATTAGAGTGTATCCATTGCCTCAAACTCGAACTTGATTTCCTTCCACAGTTCGCAAGCAGCAGCCAACTCAGGACTCCAACGGCAGGCTTCACGGATCACATCATTGCCTTCCCGTGCCAAGCTGCGACCTTCGTTACGAGCTTGGATACAAGCTTCGAGAGCCACCCGGTTAGCAGTTGCACCAGGAGCATTACCCCAGGGGTGTCCGAGAGTACCGCCACCGAACTGTAAGCAGGAGTCATCGCCAAAGATTTCCACTAGGGCTGGCATATGCCATACGTGGATACCACCGGAAGCTACAGGCATTACCCCAGGCATAGAAGCGTAGTCTTGGGTGAAGAAGATACCGCGAGAACGATCTTCTTCAACATAGTCTTCCCTCATTAGGTCAACAAAGCCCATAGTAATGCCCCGCTCACCTTCGAGTTTACCTACAACAGTACCGGAGTGGAGGTGGTCTCCACCAGACATCCGCAAGCACTTAGCTAAGACTCGGAAGTGCATCCCATGATTCTTCTGACGGTCGATCACGGCGTGCATAGCACGGTGGATATGGAGTAGTAAACCGTTTTCACGACACCAACGAGCTAGGGTTGTGTTAGCGGTGAAACCACCAGTGATGTAGTCATGCATGATGATCGGGGTGCCGATTTCTTTGGCAAACTCTGCCCGTTGCATCATTAGTTCACAGGTAGGAGCAGTCACATTGAGGTAGTGACCTTTGATTTCGTTGGTTTCAGCTTGCGCTTTTTCGATCGCTTCTTGAACAAATAGGAAGCGATCGCGCCAACGCATGAAGGGTTGGGAGTTGATGTTTTCATCGTCTTTGGTGAAGTCCAAACCTCCACGCAAGCACTCATAAACTGCCCGACCGTAGTTCTTCGCAGACAGACCCAGCTTGGGCTTAATCGTACAACCCAGCAAGGGACGCCCATACTTGTTCAGCTTATCCCGCTCAACGGTAATACCGTGGGGTGGCCCTTGGAAGGTCTTGAGGTAAGCCACGGGAATCCGGAGGTCTTCCAGACGTAAAGCTCGCAGTGCTTTGAAGCCAAATACGTTCCCCACAATGGAGGTCAGCATATTGGTAACTGACCCTTCTTCAAATAGATCTAGAGGATAGGCGATGAAGCAAAAAAATTGATTATCCTCTCCGGGAACTGCTTCGATGTCATAGCAGCGACCTTTATAGCGATCCAGATCAGTCAGTCCGTCGGTCCAGACTGTTGTCCAAGTTCCTGTAGACGATTCAGCGGCAACAGCGGCTCCGGCTTCTTCGGGAGGAACGCCAGGTTGGGGCGTTACTCGGAAGGCAGCTAGAAGATCCGTATCCTTGGGAGTGTAGTCTGGCATGTAGTAGGTCAGGCGGTAATCCTGTACCCCTGCCTTAAACCCAGCGGCTGATTTTGCTTGTACCATTTGGTCATTCCTCCATAAATAAAAGGCGTATTTCTCACTTGTAAAGTCAAGAGCGATCTCCCTCTGATGTTCTCAGAGAGAAAAATCTTTAGCCAAATTGGGCAGAATCCTAACCTTGAAACCCCTAGGATCAAGGGTAGATAAATACCCGTCAGGGTTTAACTGTAAAGCCGTTTCGTCCCCTGGTGGCGTTCCCAGTCGCACAACAAACGTCGCACTCGCTCGCTATGAACTACAGAATATTGCTCGATTACTCGACCCAGCTTCGGTTCACTAAACTTAAGAAAGACAGAACTAGTAGAGTCATGTAAGTAAGTGGACATCAATAAACAATGCTAAATTGCAGCTAAATTGTAGGGTGGGCATTGCCCAGAATTCTCTCTGTGCTTGAGTTACAAGTTTTTTGTCGGCAATGCCCACCTTACGGTTATTATTGTTCACCTACTAAGAACATCTACACAAAGCTAGAACATCTCGAACGAAAAGTAGTTTACCACAATTGTTAGCCATATACAAACTCTCAGTTAAACCTCTAAATCTAGGTATTCTCTAGTATTTTGCTTACTGTTTGAAATTTTCTCGCTTTTCTCGGATTTAGATTGTATTTTTTTCTGAGGCATATTAATTTAACTAATGATCAGTAAATAGCCATCAAAAAAGGTAACAAAATGTTAAGCAATAAATCTGAGTAGAAAAATATACCTTATTGCTCTAAGTACAAATACTCACTCAGTTTTATTTGAAAGCTAATCATTGATTTTACTTCTCATTCAAGTATCGTCAATCCAGACATTTATCTGCTTACTCGTTATCTTGATCGGGACGATTTAAGGATTGACCTTGGGGGAAAAGGGTGAGCAATAGCTGGTTGATATAAACTTTACCAAAGACTGGAGCCTTTTCCTTCTCAGGAGAGGGTTCAGGCTCGGAGCTATTCTTCGGTTGCACCTCAACTTCCGGTTCTGGGGTAGTCTCTGGTTGTAGGGGAGGGGACTCGCTTTCAATCACCGATTCGGAGCTGGTTACAAGTTCCGGCTCTGGAGGAGGTGATTCTGTGTCCACCGCCGACTCCTCACTGGTGACAGTTTCTGGCTCTGGGAGAGCCGCAACTTGACGAGATGGATCTCCAATCAGTGAACCTGCTGACACTACTGCCATCGGTTCAATTGAAGCGTTAAAGATCGTCGTTGCGGCTCCAATACAGGCATTTTCACCAATCTTGCCTTTGCCGATAATTAAGACTCCCGCCCCCAAGATTGCACCAGTTTCTACTTCTATAGATCCTTGGTAAGCATTTAGAATCGCTCCCATGCCGACACAAACCCCTGCTCCGATAACAATTCGACTGTTAGGAGCAGCTTGCAGGATCGCTCCCGGAGCTACTACCGCACTGGGATGAATTGTTACATCACCACTCATGTAAATATCTGATTTACTGACGGTTTGCAGAGGCGGCAAATACATGAAAACAGCACCAGGGCTAGAAGGGGACAGGGGACCTCACAAGGGTAGGTTTTTAACATTTAACTGTGAGACTGACTGGGAGACGGGGGGACGGGGAGACGGGGAGACTGGGAGACTGGGAGACGGGGGGACGGGGAGACTGGGAGACTGGGAGACTGGGAGACTGGGAGAGGGGGAGAGGGTGCTTATTCTTATCCCCTTGTCCCCTTGTCCCCTTGTCCCATCATCACCAACCAACTGGTTTTGACCTAACACCTAATTACTCGTCCTAGGGTCGTTGGATAATTGTCTCCAACACCCGGCGCTTGGCTTTGGTGTCAATGCCAATCAGGCGCACATATTCTCCTTGGTGTTCCTTCAGACAAGTTTCCAATTCTCTTAGTACTTCTGCTTCTCGCTGAACTTGAATCGTTGGACAACTTTGCCAAGAACTGGTCTTGAACCGACGCTTATTGGCGTGTTCTGTCCCGATTTTGTAACCTTGATTCAGGAGCGATCGCACCTGTTCTAAGGTTTGGGCACTCAAGCTGCCACTACTAACCTCTGCACTAACCCCACTGCTATAACTGGGAGCTGCTGCCGCCTCCGAACGCGCACTAGTAGGAGTTTCACCCGGTCGTTGAATAGTCGTCTCCAACACTCGGCGCTTGGCTTTGGTGTCAATGCCAATCAGGCGCACATATTCCCCTTGGTGTTCTGCCAGACAAGCTTCCAATTCTCTTAGTACTTCTGCTTCTCGCTGACTTTGAATCGGGGGACAACTTTGCCATGAACTGGTCTTGAACCGACGCTTATTAGCGTATTCTGTCCCGATTTTGTAACCTTGATTCAGGAGCGATCGCACCTGTTCTACGGTTTGAGCACTCAAGCTGCCACTGCTGACCCCAGCACTAACCCCACTGCTATAACTGGGAGCTGCTGCCGCTTCCGAACGCCCACTAGTAGTTTCACCCGGTCGTTGAATAGTCGTCTCCAACACCCGTCGCTTGGCCTTGGGGTCAATGCCTATCAGGCGCACATATTCCCCTTGGTGTTCTGCCAGACAAGCTTCCAATTCTCTGAGCACTTCTGCTTCTCGCTGACTTTGAATCGGGGGACAACTTTGCCAAGAACTGGTCTTGAACCGACGCTTATTAGCGTATTCTGTCCCGATTTTGTAACCTTGATTCAGGAGCGATCGCACTTGAGCTGCAGTTTCTGGACTCAAGCTGCCATTGCTGCTGCTAACCCCAGCACTAACTCCTTTAGCAGCATTGCTTTTAGCTGTCGGGATCCCAGAGGACGCACCTGCAGTCTCGCCAGGTCGTTGAATAATCGCCTCCAATACCCGCCGCTTCGCTTTCGGGTCAATGCCTATCAGGCGCACATATTCCCCTTGGTGCTCTGCCAGACAAGCTTCCAGCTCAACCATCATTTGGTCTTCTCGCTTACCTGTAATCGCCACATCACTCAACCAAGAACCGGTTTTGAACCGACGTTTATTAGCGTGTTCTATACCGATTTTATAACCTTGGGACAGGAGCGATCGCACCTGCTCTCGGATATCTCCATTCAAACTCATACTTCCCACCGATTTTATATAGCTAGTACCCTTAGCGCCATTAGTCCCATCAGCGCCACTCTTAGCGCGACTCAGCTCATCCCGAATCGGAATGATACAAGTCGCATCTTCTGCACAGCGGTAACCGGCTCGCAAAGCCTCATTAATTTCCACCACATGATGAGCAAATTGCTTATCGCCCTGTTGAACATCCGGCAAGCGATCCGCCTGCTGCTGATTGGTAATCACAGCTCCCGATGGAATATATTTCCCTGGGGGAATCTCCACATCCTGAATCAGGACGTGCATCATCACAATACAGCCATCACCCACCCTGGCATTAAATACCGTAGAGCGAAAGCCGATGAAGCACTCATCTCCCACATAAGCCGGGCCATGAATCAGAGCCATGTGGGTAATGCAGGACTCCTTGCCAATCCAAACTGAGTACTCCTTGCTATCATCCCCAACTACACGACCTTTCTCTAGCCCGTGGATGACAACCCCATCTTGAATATTGGTAGCTTCACCAATATAAAATGGAGTCCCCTCATCAGCCCGAATGGAAGTACCAGGGGCAATCATCACATTCGCCTCCACTTTAACATCTCCAATCAGATTGGAGAAGGAATGCACATATGCACTCTGATCGATCCGCGGTTCGGCTAAATTTTTCGACCAAGGAGTCGGGGGAGCCGCTGTTGTGCGGACTACCATCTCTACAATCCCTCCTAAATTCAATAAGCGATAGCTAATCTAATGAGCAAAACACTCCTAAATTGAGCTTAAGCCGAATTTATCCCGCAAAAATACCTCAATAAATGCGAGATTCGTCTTTTTTGCTATAAAGCAAGCGATTGTCAACATTCACCGTATCAATAATCCCCACCACCATCGCGTCAAGGGGACGATCCTCGTGTCCTCTTTCTTTACGGGCTGCACCACCCCTGCTCACTAGCACCCACTCATTTATACCGGCTCCCACTGTATCCCCTGCCACTTCATATTTCGGTAAGGGTTGTCCCTGCTCATCGATAAATTGCAACAGGAGTAGTTTCACTCCTGTGAGATTGGGAGTTTTGTGGGTGCTAACAACTGTGCCGCGAACTTTGGCAATTTGCATTACTAACTTATGTTCTTCTCACGGGGATCGGATTTACGCTTTCCCGGAACTGCTCCACAGCTTCTGTGTAACGAATCGGCAAAACGTATTCCAGGTTTTCATGGGGACGGGCAATAATGTGGGAGGAGAGTACCTGACCTCCATTTACCCGCTTAACATTCTCAATGCCTGCTGATACTGAAGCTTGCACCTCGGAGACATCCCCCCTTACAATAACAGTCACCCGACCCGTACCGATTTTTTCATAGCCCACCAGCGTTACGCGGGCGGCTTTGACCATTGCATCTGCTGCTTCTACCACTGCTGGAAAGCCCAGAGTTTCTACCATTCCAACTGCAATTGACATGAATCTCAACTCCTGAATTGTTATTTATCAGAGATTAGTGATGGGAGATTAGTGATTAGGGATTACTTTATTCCCCTCTCACCTCCTCACCAGTGCTAATACGTTCGGAACTGTTCTACTTCTTCGGTATAACGGATAGGCAGCACATACTCCAAGTTTTCGTGGGGACGGGCAATGATATGGGTAGAGAGTACTTCACCTCCATTAACTCGATTTGCCGCGTCAATGCCTGCGGCTACCGAGGCTTGCACCTCGGAGACATCTCCCCGCACAATGACGGTCACTCGACCTGTACCGATTTTTTCATAGCCTACCAGCGTCACGCGGGCGGCTTTGACCATCGCATCTGCTGCTTCCACCACTGCTGGGAAGCCTTTGGTTTCAATCATTCCTACTGCGATTGGCATTTTTGATTCCCTCCCTCCTCAAGCCAAACTAAACTAACTGTGTAATTGATGTTAATTGAGAAGTTTATCTCAAATTCGTTCCTCTAAATACCCCCAGCTTTAGGGAGCATTGTGAAATCTTTGATTTCAGGGCAACTAGAGATCAATCTGCATTTTACCCCAATACCAAGACATCCGATCCACTGATCCCTCCAAAAATCAAGCTGGCAAAAATTTCACGAGGATGGCTAATTTATCAATCTAGAAATAAGCATAGGAAATCTTTGGCCCCTTTGACAAGATAAATCATTATGATGATTTTTTAACTTATAGTTAAGAAAACTTAATAATTAAGGTTTATCCCCTGGCGACGGAGCCATCAGAAGCCCCAAATTACTAGAATGGCTCGGAATGGCTCGGACTTTATTAATAATTTCTTTATACTAAGTGTTAGATGGGCTGGACTGGCGAGGGGGAAAGCTTGGCAGTGCGCCTTATTGGCTGCGCTCAAAGTCAAGTAGGACAGAGCCGCTCTTCAGGGATTGACCCAGGAGGAGCAACCGCTGTTAATCGGATAGTATCTGCCCATTCAGTAGGTAAAAATACTGTAAGAGTCTCGATCTATCAGAAAAACTTAAAGTCCTATAAAATTATCTGTGATTTAAAAGTTTTACTTTATGCCAAGTCAATGAACCCGCCCTACTTCATTGAGGACGGGGCTTGAAACAGGCAGCTTTCAAGGGCAAGCATTGTCTTAAATTTAACCCAACAAATTGACCAAAACCTTTTCGGGCACTCGGTTGTACATCTGGAATAGCTTCAAAGATGGGTTGAGCTCCTATAGCTTATGCTGTAAATTCAAAGGCAATTTTGATGAATGATTTCCTCTTAGATATCTGTTGGTTTATACCTTTCTATTGCTTAATTGGCGCTATTTTTACCCTACCGTGGTCTACGGGGATTGTGCGTCGGACAGGTCCCCGACCAGCGGCCTACTTTAACTTGTTGATGACCTTCTTGGCATTTGTCCATGGCTCGGTGGCCTTCGTACAAACATGGAACCAAGAGCCTCAACATTTAGTACTCCACTGGCTGCAAGTTGCAGATTTAGACTTATCTTTGGTTATAGAAATCTCCCCAGTCAGTCTAGGAGCAGTGGAGTTGGTAACTAGTATCAGTCTGCTAGCACAACTCTATGCCCTGGGGTATATGGAAAAGGACTGGTCATTGGCACGCTTCTATGGTCTGATGGGATTGTTTGAGGCGGCTGTAGGGGGCATCGCTATAAGTGATTCCTTGTTACTAAGTTATGGCCTGTTGGAGATACTCACTCTTTCCACTTATTTGCTGGTAGGGTTCTGGTACGCTCAGCCCCTAGTCATTACAGCAGCCAGAGATGCCTTTTTAACCAAGCGGGTGGGAGACATAATCCTGCTGATGGGGCTCGTAGCGCTTTCCAGCTATGGGGCAGGACTGCAATTCAGCGAACTAGAAAGTTGGGCCAATACAGCTCCATTACCCCCTCTGACAGCAACTTTGTTAGGCTTGGCATTAATTGCCGGACCAACAGGCAAATGCGCTCAATTTCCTCTCAATCTCTGGCTGGATGAAGCAATGGAGGCACCAAATCCCGCTTCGCTTATGCGGAATTCCATTGTGGTGTCTGTCGGTGCCTATGTACTGATTAAACTCCAGCCTGTTTTCACCCTCTCACCAGTGGCTTCAGATGTGCTAGTGGTTATTGGTACAGTCACAGCAATCGGTGCTTCCTTGGTGGCTGTTGCCCAAATTGACATTAAACGTGCGCTCTCCCATTCCACGAGTGCTTACTTGGGGTTGGTGTTTATTGCAGTAGGGTTACAGCAAGTCGATGTCGCCTTGTTGTTGCTATTGACCCATGCTATTGCCAAGACCCTTTTATTTATGAGCGCTGGGTCGGTAATTCTGACGACCAACAACCAAAACATAACGGAAATGGGAGGTTTGTGGTCTCGGATGCCCGCCACCACCACTGCCTTTGTCGTGGGTGCAGCGGGATTAGTGGCGCTGCTGCCCCTGGGGACTTTTTGGACGATGCGGCGCTGGGTTAATGGCTTTTGGGAAACCCCCTCGTGGCTGGTGATTCTCTTGCTGTTGGTCAACGGTCTCAGTGCCTTGAATTTAACCCGCGTATTTCGTCTTGTTTTCTTGGGTGAACCTCAAGCCAAGACCCGCAGGGCTCCAGAGGCTCCCTGGCCTATGGCTTTGCCCATGGTGGCTTTAACAGTTGTCACCCTGTTAGTTCCTCTGATGTTGCAGCGGTGGCAATTCTTGCTTACCTGGACAGGTCCTTGGGTTGCAAGCGGGCGGCTTCTGATTCAATTCGCTGTTCCCCTGTTAGTCATCAGTGGCTTTGTTGGCTTTATGGTGGGGATAATGATTGAGCTGCGCAGGTCTTGGGCAAGACCGGCTCAATTTTACTTGCGATTTTTGCAGGATTTGTTGGCTTATGACTTTTACATTGACAAACTCTACAACCTGACTGTTGTTTGGGCGGTGGCTATCTTGTCCAAGTTCACCTCTTGGCTTGACCGTTATGTGGTCGATGGTGTGGTTAACTTGACTGGTATAGCGGCAATTTTCAGTGGTAATGCCTTAAAATACAACGTTTCTGGTCAGTCTCAGTTTTATGTGCTGACTATCCTGCTTGGGGTTGGTTTGCTATTAATTTGGGCAGTGGCCACTGGTGACTGGTCAGTAGTTATTAACTATTGGTCATCAGTGATTAATGGTTAATGGATCGGCATTGGATCAATTGACTAATCATAGTTATCTTAGTAAGGAGCAAGAAGAAATAGATGCTCAGTGCCTTAATCTGGGTGCCATTGTTGGGTGCAGTTCTTATCGGGTTTTGGCCCGGAGCTATGGAGCCTGCTCGTTCCCGTGCAGTTGCTTTGACTGTTGCGGGTGGCGTATTGATCTGGTTTGTTGTCTTGGGAATTCAATTTGACCCAACCCAGATCCAGATGCAGTTCTCTGAATATGTTCCCTGGGTTGAGTGGATCGGCTTGAACTATCACCTCGGTCTAGATGGACTATCGTTGTCGTTAGTATTTTTAAATAGTCTGCTAACGGTAATCGCGATCCTAAGCACTAATAAGTCTATCCATCGACCTCGGTTTTATTATGCTTTGTTATTGCTGCTCAGTGCCGGTGCTGCTGGTGCTTTCTTAGCTCAGGATTTGTTGCTGTTTTTCCTCTTCTACGAGGTAGAAATCATCCCGCTGTATTTTTTAATTGCTATTTGGGGAGGGAAACGCCGAGGTTATGCGGCGATGAAGTTTCTCCTCTATACAGCAATTTCAGGAATTTTGGTGTTGGCCTCGTTTTTGGGAGTGGTTTGGTTTAGCGGGGCGTCTAGTTTTGATTATGAGCCTTTGCGATCGCACGTTCTGCCTTTGGGAACGCAACTCATACTCCTCTCCACACTATTGGTGGGTCTTTTCATCAAGATTCCCATCTTCCCTTTTCACACCTGGTTGCCAGATGCTCACGTTGAAGCGTCAACACCGATTTCTGTGCTACTGGCTGGCGTGCTCTTGAAATTGGGAACCTATGGTCTGATCCGGTTTGGTGTGGGTTTGTTTCTAGAAGGATGGGTAGTCTTGGCTCCTTGGTTGGCTAGCTTAGCGGCGGTCAGTGCATTGTATGGTGCTTCCTGCGCGATCGCTCAACAAGATATGAAAAAAGTGGTGGCCTATTCCTCAATTGCTCACATGGCCTATATCCTGTTAGCCGCTTCCGCCGCTACTCGCCTGAGCATATTGGCAGCTATCTACCAAATGATCAGCCACGGTTTGATTTCAGCTGTGATGTTTTTCCTAGTTGGGATTGTTTACCAAAAAACTGGAACCCGGGATGTGAATGTTCTCCGGGGTCTCCTGACCCCAGAACGAGGTTTGCCATTAACAGGTAGCTTGATGATCCTAGGGGTGATGGCTAGTGCTGGCATCCCAGGCATGGTCGGGTTTATTGCCGAATTTCTGGTTTTTCGAGGCAGTTTTCCCCTTTTTCCCCTACAAACCCTCCTCTGTCTCATTGGAACCGGTTTAACGGCTGTCTATTTCTTACTGATGATCAACCGCGTCTTTTTTGGTCGCCTAACAGCTCAGTTAGTTAAATTGCCGCGAGAATCATGGTCTGAGCACATTCCTGCCTTTGCCTTAATATTGTTGATCTTCGTCCTGGGAATTCAACCGAACTGGATGGTGCGCTGGAGTGAACCCCAAGCAGGTGTCTTTTTGACTGGGGAATTGGAAGCGGTAACTACCAGCCAATCACCTGTTGCTCAATTATCAATCAGCAATCGATAAAAATAAAAGGACTTGTCATGGTAAGCACCCAACAGTCACCTTCTAAACATTCCTTAGCTGAGTATATTCACCGCTTAGAAGCTGGGGACGCCCTACTCAAAGATTCTCCGGAAAATGTCGTCGAAGTGGTCGGCATTCTCAAAAGTTACGGCATTGTTTTAGATCAATACTCCATCAATCTGAACTACATTGCCGAGGAGCAGTTTTTAGTGTTTTTCCCCTTTTTCAAATACTTCAATGGGGAAGTTTCCCTCGCCAAGTTGCTGCGTCATTGGTGGCACGACCGGATTAATTTTGAATATGCCGAATATTGCATGAAAGCCATGTTCTGGCACGGCGGCGGCGGTTTAGATGCTTATTTGGACACCCCAGAATTTAAGGAAGCGGCAGAAAAGGCAATTCAGGCAAAATTTAAGGGCAATTGGTTGATGCTGGGACTGCACAAAGCCTTTCCAGAGTTTTTGCCTGAACAAATTCGGCAAATGGCTTACTACACTGGTTTAGGTCAATTTTGGCGGGTGATGAGCGATATCTTCCTCACTCTATCTGACCGCTACGACCGAGGAGAAATCAAATCTATTCCCCAAGTGGTGCAGCATATTCTGGATGGTTTGGTCGCAGATGCAAGTAAACCGATTACTTACAAGGTGACTATTCGGGGTCAGGTTTACGATATCATTCCCGAATCTGCTGGCTTGACGTTTCTCAACGATACAGCAGTCCCTTATGTGGAGGCGATTTTCTTTCGGGGAACACCTTTTACTGGCACAATTTCTTACAATGCCCAAGCCTACCAAATTCCTTACGACCAAAGTATGTTTTCTTATGGGGCTTTGTATGCCGATCCATTACCCATCGGCGGAGCTGGAATTCCACCAACGCTTTTGATGCAGGATATGCGCCATTATCTACCGGACTATTTGCACGAGATATATCGCCAAGGTAAGCGGGAAGAAGATGACTTGCGGGTGCAAATCTGCCAGACTTTCCAGAAGTCAATGTTTTGCGTGACTACGGCAGCGATTCGGGGATTAGCGCCCTATCCTCTTGACACTGATGATTTAGAGCAGCAGCAAGCCAATCGCGCTTACTTGGAAGGTTGGATGAACCGCTTTACCACATCTCGGTTAGTTGATGTTAACAGTTGATGTATTAATTGACATCTTGATAATGATAATCATTCGATAGGGAGGGAGTAGCATAGCTACTCCCTCCCTTATTGGCCTTTGTATAGCAGCAGGGAAAAAATGGTCGTTAAGCGATCAAAATTTCTCCGTTGCTATTAGAAGGCCTTGGACAAAATGACCGCTTGATTACTGCTGAAATCACCTTGGACATCAGGAACAGATGAAAAAGTTACTGAACCATTCTGCGCTGCTAATTGGGCTTGGATTGGTTGCTTGTTCGTTTTTTTACTTATTTATTACCTCGGATTGAAAACCTGGTCAACCGTCAATTGCCATCCTGGGAAGGTGGCGGAGAGAATGCGATCGCTGCCACGGAACTGTTGCATTTCATATTCCCCATCCACTAACGTGCAAACAGTGAAGGTTGGTTGCTTAGGTGAGCCAATGTAGCGCCGACCACCGATGCCAAGGTAATCGATAATCCAATACTCATCAATACCAATGCTCTCGTAGTCAGACATTTTGAGCGCGTAATCATCACGCCAATTGGTTGAAACAACTTCTACCACCAGTTTGACCGATTTCCCATGCTCAATTACAGATGAGCTGTCCCAACGGAGTTCATTAGCTAGGAATGATCGATCCACAACAGCTACATCAGGTTCATATCCTGTATCATCAGATATTTTGATAATGCATTCTCTGGGAATAAAGAAAGGAACCTGCATCTGGTCAATGGCGTTATTCAACTTTTTGATGACAAACCCTGCAATCTCTGAATGCATACCTTTGGGCTTTGGCATCTCAACAATTACCCCTCGCCTTAGTTCGTAGTGGGTCTCTGAAATCTCTGGATACCAATCAATGAATTCATTGAATGAGATTGGTGTTTTATCAATTACTGCAATCATTGTGATCGCTTCTCCTACGGTTCCTCTGATTCCGATTTAAGCTCAATTTAGATACTGCTAGTACTTTGATCTAGTCTTCATCTCAGCGTAACACAGGAAGTAGAGGCACCATCTACAAATTATATTCATCCCATAATACTTCATCAGAAATGATTTCTATCCTTTTTACTGGGTGCATTATGTTAACTCCATAGAAGGTTAAAGGAAAAGGTAACTGATAGGGCTGCAGTCACGTACAGTATCTAGCAAAAAGAAGGTCAGAAATTCAAAAATATTTTTTGAGTAAAGGGTTTTAAGATTATTTCCCCTTTCTCTGATCGAGGTTACTGCCCTGATCGAGCCATGGGTTGCTGCGATCGCTACTGCATTGCACACATCAAGTTTAATGTTGAAAATGAAACTTTTTCTGAGTTGATCATTAATTTTTGTAAAGAAAATCGGCAAGCTGGTTGGAAGTGTGACAAGAAAATTTACACTATTGAAAGATTCTAAATTTTTCATCAACGACCCACAACTAAAGCGCTCCGGGTAGTCGGGGTATGAACAATTGTTTGTGTCCTCGTTGATTAGCCTCAGTAACTCGTTCGCAATGTAGGGGACGGCGTCTTCTAATTAAATGGTTTGACCAACAATTAAAATATGCCGTGCCCCTACTACGTTTACCGAGAATGGATAGGCACTTCAGAATGCAGGATTGGCAATCCGTCTTCTAGTTCTGAACTCTGTGGACTGGGTCTAAACATTTCTGAATAGGGTAGGAGGAATGATTCAGTCGAGAAACCTTGGTAAACATTCAGTAGATCGAAAACTTTTGTAAGTTGACGAAATCATGAGGGTTTGGGTCGATGCTTTTGGGAACTCAACAGAGCGATCGCACTTAGAGTCGAACGCAGTAAGATCCTCAAAAAGCTGACTCTAACGCTCTTTGTCCAAGTCGCCCCTATTCTCAGAATCGACCAACTGATGAGGCTTCTAGAAAACTTTTCG
>JBFRWF010000142.1:0-10748 GCA_051439465.1 Xenococcaceae cyanobacterium
GACATGATATATTCAGACTCTAAGCTACACCTATCTATCGCACACTTCCTCGAAGCAATCCAATCTTTTAGTTCCCGTAAAGCATAGTTATAGGAACGGCGACAAGTTTCTAGCCATTGGAGCAATAACTCTTCCTGCTTATGGTCGGGATAGATTCTATAGGTATAGTTTAGGGTTAACATAGTTATACGTTACCACACTATCGATACAATGGTAAGGGCTCATCTCATCGCCATCGAGGGGATGAGATGAGCACCCGGATGGCTGTATCCCACCGCTAAAACAAGGTTTATAGCGGGGGAATTATCCACCCCCTCACCCCCGTCTGTTAAACTATCCCTTACCCATAAGTCTTGAACCCCTTGTGGAGAGGGGGAGAGGGGGAGAGGGGGAGAGGGAGAGACTCGGTCGATGGGGAGATGGGGAGAGAGTGATGTAGAGTAAATTTACCCAAAGATTAGGAGTTTGGTCGAATAAATTCGGGGCGATCGCTAAAAAGAGAGGGGAAGCGCCGAAAATAGACCTAAAATTAGGAGGCTAGAAGCCTTTCTAGGAAACAATTTCAGTCGTTGTGGGTAAAGGATAGGTCTGTTAAACTATAATACGGAGCGTTTTTGTCTTTAGAGGTAGGACAACCGTACCTACCTGGTAAGGGCAGAAGTTTTGGCATGGTTCAATATGCCGAAGTTTTATTATCCCTTCTGCCTTCTGCCTTCTGCCTTCTCTACCTTAATCACCAATCACTGCGATGCTCGACGATGCTCATTCTATACTAGGCTAGACTAGACTTCATCCCTGCTGAGGGTGCGCGTCCCTTCTGAGGGTGCGCGCCCCTGCTGTGGTAGTACAGACTGCGCGTCGGTCAAATATTTCTGCGCGTTGGATCGCCAATCATCAATCCCCCGTCAGCTTTCAAGCAGTCAGTCACTCGCCGCAACACTCCGTTAATAAATCGGTATCCTTCTTCGTCAGAGTAGCGTTTAGCTAGTTCTACAGCTTCGTTAATCGCCACTTTCTTGTCAATGTTGAGAAATAAAAGTTCTGCTACAGCAATCCTGAGAATATCCCGCTCAAGAGAAGGCAGACGCTTGAACTGCCAATCAACTAGCCCTTCTTCAATCTGTTGGTCAATCTCTTTGCGTCTGCGGTGGACAGTCCCAATCAACTCCACAGCGTATTCGTGAACTTCGTTTCGATTGGACAGCTGGACAAATTCCGGCAGCTCTACTGCTGCTCCTAATCGATTGATTGCAGTTTGAGTCAGTTCAAGAGCATCCTTTACCATCGCTTTAGCACTTTCGACACTGGTAGCACGAGTTTCACTACTCAACAGGCGATCGCTACCACGTTTGACTTCAGCAGCAGCAGTTTCTAAAGCGTCTTGTATTTCGCCAGTGAGGGTACGAATTGCTGCCAGCACCAAATTGTTCAAATCCTGTTGTTCAAGTTTTTCAGGATTAGCCTTAACTTGACTCAAGCTTAAAAGCGCTAATTCACGGGAAATGCGACGGGGTAGTAGGCGAGGTGACATATAAAGATAGAATTGTAAAATCTAGTCTCAAAGGGAAGCGTCGAAGACAGGGTCTACATCCTGAGCATCTTTATTAACTTTCTTCTTCCACAGGGAAAACTTGGTGTTTCTCTTCAGACAAGGGGGTTTCTAAGGGAACTTTGCGATAAGAATTTGGCAGAGAAATTGGCACTGAGGATGTGCCGGAGGGACTGACAATCCCACCAGAGATAAGCACTTTGAAAGCGTCTTCAATGGATATTGAAAGATTGATCACATCATCCTCTGGCACAATTGCGTACCAACCTGAAGTTGGATTAGGGGTCGTGGGAATGAAAATGCTGAGCATTGGTTTAGACAGATGGGACTGAAGTTGGCCGCTAACTTTCCCTGTGACAAACCCAAGAGTCCAAATTCCCCGCCGAGGGTATTCAAGCATCACCACACGACGAAACTTGCTCTTAGAATCTTTCAAGAGGGTTTCTAATATCTGCTGGAGAGTTTTATAAACTGGCCCAGCCAAGGGAATTGCTTGCAAAAACTTCTCTCCAAAGTCTAGTAGCCACCGCCCCACAATATTACGTGCCATTAAGCCAATGAGCAAAATGCACATCAGAGGCACAGCTAATCCTACCAAAATATTGAGGATATTGGTCAGGAGCGGGTCAAGACCATCAAAAGGATTGAGCTGTTTCGGAATCTGGGGAAGAACATTGATCACCCAGCTAGCAATGGTAATTGTTAGCCAGATGGTAGTAGCTAGGGGAATTACTACCAGAAGACCTGCTATCAGGTCATTCTTTAAATCCTGCTTTAAGTGTTGGAGCACAGAGGGCAGACTCTCCTTACAAACGATTAATTAAGCATCGATACTAGATCTATATTAGTATCAATTGTTTCGTCCTCTGGTAGCTAACCAGTCGTACAAGTCCAGCAAAATGCGGTGAGAAGCACACGCTATCGAAGCTATAATACCAAAAGCGCTTTTGTCTGTAACTTTGTGTCGAGAACGAACACAAAGTTAGACATAAAGTCCTCTGTAAATGGGTAATGTGAGCCTCGTCAAAGTTATCTGAGCTTGTTAGGTCTACCTCACTGCCTTAACCCGACTCGGACGTTTAAAGGTAGACGACAGGGCAAGATGCTGACTCAACGCACATCAGGGTGTCATAACTCGGATAACGTAGTCAGTGAAGACTTAGACTGGTCAACTATGGGCTTTTTCATGCCACCCTTGTACTACGAAGTAGTCAAGGGTGGATTGTTGACTCGCACTCTGAACTATGGACTTCAGATATTGCTCAGTTTTCCAAGGTAAATAACTAATGAATTGTAAAGAATTGTTACAAGTATTGACATTTACCTTTAAATCTGGATAATATTTCTAATCTATATTAGCAGATCCGTTGAGGAAGGGGAATTCCCTCTCGGTAAAGTCAAGCCTGCCTCACCCCTGCCCGCGACTTGTTTGCTGGGAAGGAGCTTAACGCATTGAAGCTCTACGACCACTGGTTTGGGAACCGCCCATTTCTTTCAAGCCGAGCCAGCCGATGGTAATGTAGCCAATCGCCAACATCAAGCTGCTCAAGCCAATGCGCAAACCTTGCTTAAGAGCTTGGGTTTTCGCAAGATTTTCTCGTTCAAGCTTTTGATCGCGCTGTCGAGTTTGCAGTTGATTTTGAAGCTCATCGAGTCGCGCCTCAAGTTCCTCAGGTTTCTTCGCCAAGTCCCGTAATTGTTCGAGTTGGTCTCTTTGTTGACGAAATATCTGTAGCTGTTGTGCATTGAGTTGCCTTCCTTGAGATTGACCACTTTCAATGATTTGGTTGCGCTGTTGAATTGCTTGGTTGAGTCGCTGAGGATCTTGGGAGAGGGTGTCGAGCTGATCTAAAAAAGCTTGAATTGCATTTTCCTCTTGATTAGCTCTTTGCTCGATTTGCTCTAGGGCATTAGTACTAGCTACACGAAGATTGTTCAAGTGTAAAGGAACTAAAAGCAAGAAAATCAGCCCTAAGAAGCTAGCGAGCACAAACATCGGCAATCTTAAATTGAGAAAAGAAGGCTTTTGAGCAGCGCCCCCGCTACCAACATTGCTATCAATCCAATACCCTACTAATAGGAAAGCCATTCCTACCATCGGGACAATACCCCGCTCAACAATTTGAACGGTGAATCTTATTTGCCATTGTGCATCCAGCGGCTGATAGGGAATTGGGATAACAATGAAGTCCAGTAAAGAGGAGATAATGATGATTACTCCGAGTAACTTGAGAGATAGAGAAGTAAATGAGGACATTGCAGAGCTATTCATCGCTTTCATTTTTGATCTGGTTAGAAATTTTAAATCAAGACATTGGAGGTTTATTGTTTTGAGCTGAGCACAGCAAGCATAGCAAATATTATTCGAGTGCGAAACATAAGTTAACAAACTAGTTAAATTTTGTTAAAGAGAAAATCAAATCTCAAGGACAAGATTTTTGTTGAAGCTCCCCGCCCACGATCTTAGTATGGACAAGGTATTTAGCTGAGAAGACCGATGAAAAAATTTGTGGAAGTTTTACCTGACAAAAAAAGGCTAATTGAGCGATCGCTCCTCATTGTCCTGGAAAAAATGCAAGCAGCCATACTGGAGCGAGGACAGTGTACGATCGCCCTAGCGGGTGGCAATACACCCAAACCTCTATATGAAGCCCTCTCTACTCAGTCATTACCCTGGGAAAAAATCCAGGTGTTTTGGGGGGATGAGCGCTATGTCAGAGCGGATCATCCCGATAGTAATCAGAGGATGGCTCGTCAAGCATGGCTCAACCGGGTTGATATCCCAGCCACCAATATTCATACTATGCCCACAGGGGCAGCAGAGCCAACAGCAGATGCGGAAAAATACGAAGCCGAACTGCTTAAATTTTTTCAAGTTACCCCTGGAAACTTTCCCATTTTCGATATCGTTTTATTAGGGATGGGAGATGATGGACACACCGCATCCCTGTTTCCTCACACCGAAGCTCTGAAAGTGCGCGATCGCTTGGTGACAGTTGGTAACAAAGGTGGTCAACCCCGCCTTACCTTTACTGCCCCCTTGATTAACCACGCTCGCTGTGTAATCTTTCTCGTTGTTGGTCAGAGTAAGCGACGAGCCTTAGGGAAAGTCTTTGCACGAGCAGCGGATGAGATGACCTACCCCTCCCGATTAATCCAGCCCCAAGGAGAACTTTGGTGGCTATTAGATCAATTGGCCGGAGCCGAGATCGATAATCAGTAACGAACCACTGGACAACTAATTAAGTACCTATGATTGTCTGCCCCAACTGCAATCACCAAAATCCCGAAGGAGCTACCCAATGTGAAGCTTGCTATACTCCTTTGCTCACTACTACTAACTGTCCTAACTGCGGTGCTTCCGTACAAACCGATGCGACCTTCTGTGGTCAATGTGGCTTTAATTTAAAACTAGAGATGGATATTCCCGAGCAGATCCCAGAGACAATTGTCAATCCGCCGGAACTCCCGGAGGTTGAAAGTCCCGAACAAGCTGAACCAGAGACTTCGCTGACGATTCAAATTCAATCAGAACCAAGTAGTCCACCAGAACCAGCTATTTCGCCGACGATGGAACCAGAACCAAGTAGTCCACCAGAACCAGCTATTTCGCCGACGATGGAACCAGAGCCAAGTAGTCCACCAGAACCAGCTATTTCGCTGACAATGGAACCAGAGCCAAGTAGTCCACCAGAACCAGCTATTTCGCTGACGATGGAACCAGAGCCAAGTAGTGCAACAGGCCTAACCGTAGCTACTACTAGCCAACCACTGCCTTCGTCAGAGCCAGAAAGTACCGATATATCCCCACCAACTGTAGCCCCAGCAATTAGTGGTGTTACCCAGCTACAATTGCAAGCGGCAAGTTTGCTGCACGTCCAAACAGATAAGAGCATTGAATTACCACAAAATCTATCGGTGATTCATGTTGGCAAACCCAATGACAGGATTCCGCCGGATATTGATGTTTCCGGTTTTCCCAATTCAGATATTGTTTCCCGGATTCATGCTGATATCCGAGTTGAGGGAGATACTTTCTACATCGAAGATGTAGGCAGTTCCAATGGAACTTATATCAACCACACACCTTTGCCCGCAGGCAATCGCCATCGACTGCGAGCGGGCGATCGCATTGCCTTGGGCAAAGGAGATAAGGTAACTTTTATCTTCCAAATCTCTTGAGATTAGGGACTGAGCGCTCCCGTGATATCAAATCCGGTTGAATAACCATACTTCGTGGTGAGAGAGCTTCTGGAGCAGGGGGAGAAGGATTTTGACTGGAAAGCCTAAGTGTGGGCAATTATCCTTAAGTTTCTGGAGAGTAACCAATAACCAGTCACCAATCACCAGTCACCAGTCGCCAGTCACCAAGGGATCGTTTATCCTGGTAAGTAGGAGCATTAGGCATGGGAAATCAGAAAAGTTTAATGCAAGCAAATTGGCGAATTGGCTCTTTATTTGGAATCCCTCTATATATAGATTCCTCTTGGTTTTTAATCTTAGCTTTTGTCACCATTATCAATGCTGGTGATGTCAATGCCAGCGGATTGTCCGGGGGTGCGCCATTTCTCGGCTGGATTACGGGGTTTCTCATGGCTCTGTTGCTGTTTGGTTCGGTGTTGCTGCACGAACTCGGTCACAGCTTAGTGGCGCGTTCTCAAGGCATTGCTGTCAACTCGATTACTTTGTTTCTTTTCGGTGGTGTCGCTTCCATTGACCGAGAATCTAAGACCCCTGGTGAAGCGTTCCAAGTGGCGATCGCTGGTCCAATCGTTAGTATTGCTCTATTTGGGCTATTTTTTGCCCTGACTCAGTTCTTCAGTGAATCGAGCATCCTACAGGTCTTGACTTCAGATTTAGCCAGAATCAATCTTGTCTTAGGACTATTTAACTTAATTCCCGGCTTACCTCTAGATGGGGGGCAAGTGTTGAAAGCGATTGTCTGGAAACTAACAGGCGATCGCTTCGCCGGAGTCCACTGGGCTTCCGCCAGTGGTAAGTTATTAGGCTGGTTAGGAATATCAGTAGGGTTATTTTTCATCTTACTGACGGGGGAAATAGGCGCAGTTTGGATCGCGTTAATTAGCTGGTTTGTGTTGCGCAACGCTAACGCCTACGACCAACTGACTGTGCTGCAAGAAACCTTATTGGAGCTAATAGCAGCAGACGCGATGACTCGTGAGTTTCGCGTGGTTAATGCTAACTTAACCCTGCGGGATTTTGCGGACGAGTACATTCTCTTAGATATTAGTATCCCCATGTCTTACTATGCTTCTTCTGATGGGCGTTATCGCGGTTTGGTTAGAGCGGCTGATTTGCACTCAGTTGAGCGCAGTGAGTGGGATAGCCAAACCTTGACCCGAATAGCCCATCCCTTAACAGAAATCCCCTCTGTACAAGAGAAGACACCTTTGGTAGAGGTAATTAACCAGTTAGAAAAGATCGGCGATTATCGGATTACCGTTCTTTCTCCTGCGGGTGCGGTGGCTGGTGTGATCGATCGGGGTGATATTGTTAAGGCTGTCGCCGCTAAACAAAATTTGGCAATTCCTGAAGCAGAAATCAAGCGCATTAAATCTGAGGGTACTTATCCCCCTGGTTTGCAATTACCAGCGATCGCCAAAACAATTCAGGAAGAATGATCCCAAATCCGGGTTAACTACTTCCTTTCATTAGTGACAAGTTAAGGTTGTGTGCAATTTGTCAATAGTCTAGTTACAAATCGTTACTAAATCGACAATGGCCTGCTAATTCTAGCTTTTGAGATTTTTCTAATTTTGGCGTGCGCGAAGCGTGCCTACGGCAACGCGTTATCTAGTTAGCATTTGAGAAGCGCGATCGCGGTATGCTCGAAATTTATAATCTTCTGATACTACACTCCCTCGCGTGTATTTTGAAATTAAAATTAGATGAAATAAGAGAAATTACGGGTTATGGTATCACTCAACCAACAGAAGGAAAAGGAGAACATACTCATAGCTTGGCAATAACTCGAAGTGGCGGTGGGCAAGAACATGAAAACAGACCACCCTATTATGCGTTAGCTTATATAATGAAATTATAAGCATAAGAAATCTTGTCGTAGCATGTCGCAATCGCCTATCGAGAAACACCATGTGTTTCTTACATCCATAACAGGCGATCGCCGCCTGTGGAGCGCTCTCCACCAATTACAACGTCGCTACCTTGACAAGAGGTAATGAGTCAGGGAAATTGAAAAGCGATCGCCCCCTGTTCCAGCCCCAATCCAAAGAGGTAATCAGTCATAGAAATTCACAAGTGATCTCACGCTATGATAGTCTTAAGGTCCTTGCTAAAAAACTCAATAAAGGTGCTAATAACAGATGAACAAAACAAACATTCAGTATGTATCGGACGAAAAAGGGCAAACCGTTGCTGTTATTGTTCCTATTGATTTATGGCATGACATTGAATCTGAAAGAGAAACTGCTTATTTATTGAGAAGTACCACGATGAAGCGCCGTCTTTTAGAAGCCAAAAATCGTCAAGGTGGGATGGGATTAGAGGAAGTCTGTGAAAAACTTGGAATTTGATCCGGCTGCTTTTGACGATTTGGCTTGGTGGGTTAAAAATGATCGCAAACAAGCATTAAAAATTATTAAACTAATTCAAGAAGTTCAACGCACTCCCTTTCAAGGAATTGGCAAACCGGAAAAATTAAAGCATGATTTATCCGGTTGTTGGTCTAGAAGGATTGGCAAAGAACATCGCCTAGTTTACCAAGTTCTAGATGACAAGATTAGAATTCTGGCTTGCAGATATCATTATTAGAGTTCGTGCAGAAGTCAGGCAAAAGGCAACAGGCAATAGTCGAAGAAATTGTCTTTTTCTTAAGTCAATTTGATTTGATTTTTACTTTTGCAAGAGGTCTATTGAGGAGTGGCGATCGCACCCCATCCCATTCCCAATCCAAAGAGGTAATGAGTTATGGAATTGAAACGCGATCGCCCTCAAAAATAAATTTTAAAAGCGAGGCTTTTTATGATCCAATCATTACCACAACTAATAACCTTTGATGAATTTATTGAATGGCTACCAGAGAATAGACGCTATGAATTACATGAAGGAATAATCGTCGAAATACAGCCCACAGGAAAACATGAAGATATTACTGGATTTCTCACCCAAGAATTAACCTTAGAATACACAAGGATGAATTTGCCCTATCGTATTCCGCCCAAAGCATTAGTCAAACTAAATGATAAAGAAACTGGCTATAATCCAGATTTATTACTTATCGATCGCCGACATCTCGTATCTGAGCCATTTTGGGAGAAAAAATCAACCCTCATTCATGGGGAATCAATTCCTTTAGTTATTGAAGTTGTCAGCACTAACTGGCGTGATGATTATGGCTACAAGCTCATTGATTACGAGGCGATCGGTCTTCGTGAATATTGGATTGTTGATTATTTAGGAATAGGAGGAGTGCGTTTTATTGGGCAGCCAAAACAACCAACTCTCTCCATTTATCAGCTTGTGGATGGAGAGTATCAAGTACAACAGTTTAGAGGAAAAGAGCTAATTAGTAAATCACTAACTTTTCCTGAACTCAATTTGACTGCTGAACAGATTTTTCAGGCTCAACGGTGAGGATTTAATGATATAATTTCAACATATTTTAGATATATTCTGGAAACGAAAAAATCAGCTTTCTTCCCCTGCTCCCCCTGCTCCCCCTGCTCCCCCTGCTCGTCTCAACCATAAATGTAAAAAACCTACCCTTGAAAGCTCCCCCTCTCCCCCTCTCCCCCTCTCCTCCTCTAAGCATGTTACTCTGTTTTGAACCATGCCCAATCTGCTCATGGGCTCCGTTGGCGGTTCAGAATTCCCTGATCAAGATAGTGCCAACATCCGCTGAATTGGTCGCAAAGCTGCCACTCGGATTTCCTCTGGCATAGTAATTTCTGGTGTTTTATGCTTCATCGCCAGATACAGCTTCTCTAAGGTATTGAGCCGCATATGAGGACATTCGTTGCAGGCACAATTGTTCATAGCTGGAGCCGGAATGAAGCATTTTTGCGGTGCTTCTTTTTGCATTTGGTGAATAATTCCGGGCTCAGTGGCAACGATAAATGCCTGAATAGAGCTTTGCTGGCAGTATTTCAATAGGGCTGTAGTTGAACCGATGTAGCTAGCGTGACGCAGCACGGGGGGTTCACATTCTGGGTGAGCAATCACCTCTGCTTCTGGGTGTTCCATTTGTAGCTGCACAATTTTCTTTTCTGAAAAAGTCTCGTGAACAATACAGCTACCTTGCCACAGTACCAAGTCCCGTCCTGTTTGCTCCATCACATAGCGACCTAAATTTCGGTCTGGGGCAAAAATAATCGGCTGATCTTCAGGAATCTGGTTGACAATCTTGACAGCGTTGGAACTGGTGCAAATGATATCGCTCATCGCCTTAATTTCGGCGGTGCAATTAATATAAGAGACGACCAGATGACCAGGATGAGCGGCTTTGAAGGCAGCAAATTCTTTAGGAGGGCAACTATCCGCCAGAGAACAACCGGCGTTTAAATCTGGTAGCAGCACCAGTTTATTAGGGTTGAGAATTTTGGCTGTTTCTGCCATGAAGTGGACACCGGCAAAGACAATGACATCGGCATCTGTGGCAGCAGCTTTTTGAGAAAGACCGAGGGAATCGCCAATATAGTCGGCAATATCTTGAATATCGGGGTCTTGGTAGTAGTGAGCGAGAATGACAGCGTTTAACTCCCGCTTCAGCTCATCAATGGCGTCAAACAGGTCGTTGGGGAAAAAATCAACAGTTGGCTTTTGTTGGGGTAATGCAGTTGTGAACACAGTTTAGGGGTAACTCCCAGGATGAAACAGTTTGCCAGGAATTATAGTTATTCTTACCATAATATTATAGTTGATTTTACCAAAAATAGTATCCCTGAGTTCAAAGACTTCCATACCCACTATGAAATTATGGAAGATGTCGGCTGCAAATATAAGCAATTCTTATGTTTAAAATAAGTAAATTTATTGTCATATAACTTTACAAAACTTAAAAATATGCCTATGATAGTCATATAACGAACCTTGAAAATTCAATAGCACTTATAACCACATGACCACAACTTTACAGCAGCTCGAAAGAGCTAACGTTTGGGAACGGTTCTGCCAGTGGGTCACCAGCACCGAAAACCGCCTCTATGTGGGCTGGTTCGGC
>JBFRWF010000143.1:0-13914 GCA_051439465.1 Xenococcaceae cyanobacterium
GCCAGCTTTCAGTGACGGTTAAGGGAGTGTTGCCCTTCTTTGAGCCTCTGAGGGAAGATGACCCCGACGCATCGAATCCTCTGACCCTGGCCCTCGAGCAAAGCCAGATGGATTTAAAGGGGCTGTACAAGGGTGGGATCGGTGGTCAAGTCGTCGTTAAAGGTGCGGCTCTGCGTCCAGTTATTGGGGGAGAAGTTCGCTTCACCAATGGTCAGGTATTCATCCCCCAGTGGGGAGCTGGCGGGAGAAAAGCCTCCGGTGCCCTTGACAAGTGGAGGGGGACTGCCACCAGGAACGCTGGTGTAGCCATAGTGCCGCAGTTGGATAATTTTCGGGTTGTTTTGAAGGGATTAGAGATTGGACAGCGCCTGTATAAGTTTCGCTTTGGGGGCGCTTTGACGTTGAATGGCACTCTCGACAACCTTAACAACTTGCAACCCGAGGGGGCGATTCAACTGGAACGAGGACAGGTAACTTACGCAATTAGAGGTACACTGATTGACACCGGAGGTAAACTGCTTTCCCCCAATACGCAGTTTGTTTTAAATCGCCGCCATAATAACCAGCTTGTCTTTTACCCAGAGCGAGGATTGCTGAACCCAGAACTAGATATCCAGATGAGAACGTTGGTATCTGATTTCCGTAAGAGACTGCCGGAGTTGTCGCAAACAAATCAGCAAACGAGTGAGATCCCTGACGATCCGCTTAGCAGAATTCAGAGAATTAATATCTTACTAAGTATCAAGGGGCAAGTCAGTCAGTTGTTGCCTTCTCTGGGGAAACAAGCCTCTGAAGCTTGTCAAATTCGACCGGATACAATCCAGCCTATTCCAGAGACAGAGGGTTTCTCCAAGGAAGAATTACAAAAGCTAGAAGCTTGTATTAAGGCAATCGCTTTTGAAAGTAAGTCGGATTCCGAGTCCCTCAATCCCTCTATTGTGAATCTCACTAGCAATCCTCCCCGGAGCAAAGGTGAAATTATCCGCCTGCTTGGCGAGCAGATCTTTGTCGTTGTGGAAGGGCTACAAAATAGAGGTCAAGAACAGGTATTCAATTCTGGTGCTATTCAGTTGTTAGTTCCCCTTCTGGCACAGAATATCGTGTCTGATGTGGAAAATACCGTTGGTAAAGCCCTTGGTTTAGCGGATTTTCGATTTTCCCCCATAGTGGAAATGAGCTTGAAGGTAGGCGATCAGTCTTTTGTGAATTTATCATACGACTACAATCCCGATTTCAATGAGTTCAAAGTTAGATACCAAATAGGGTTTTAACGGCTACCAACTCTTAATAATTCGATAACTCCTCAATAAGAACAAATGTTCTGTGGTGTTCAGTAATTTTCCGTCAAAGTGTAATATCAAATCCTGATAATTGCCCACAGTAAAACTCTCCTTGGCAAAATATTTTTCTCCCTGCTTCCTGCTCCCTGCTCCCTGCTCTCCTCACCAAAAAGTATGGTTATTCAACCGGATTTGATATAACCCAGGTTTGAACAACGCCAAAAATGATGGGTATTGAAAATTGATACCCCTTCAGTCCCAGTCTAATGAGGAGTCAGCAGCTTTAGTAGCTTGTCGGTCGTCACCTCAAAGCTCTGTTTTAGATCAATGGTCTGCAACAATCCCGATGCGACCATCTCTTTTACTTGCTCATCCCCCTCTAAATCGACGGACTGATTTAAGGCAGAAGCTAGTCGATCTGCAGTCCGTCCGCTCCCTTCTAGCAAGAGGGTAGGGTGACCTTCTTGAATGCTATTGGCCA
This sequence comes from Xenococcaceae cyanobacterium, assembly GCA_051439465.1. Lineage (GTDB taxonomy): Bacteria > Cyanobacteriota > Cyanobacteriia > Cyanobacteriales > JBFRWF01 > JBFRWF01. Next base: position 1,762 of record JBFRWF010000143.1, read on the forward strand.
CATCCATTAGGGTCACCCTGCCGCCGTTGATCACCAGTGTGCAGGAAGGGAAACCCTCCGACAACAGGCTAGAAATCCGAGCTAACCAAGGGGACTCATCGCCAAAATTGTTGCCAGGAACAAGGATAAAGTGCGTATGGTGGGGAGCCAAGGAATGATTGGCATTTGGCTCTTCAAGCAGTTCCGGCAGTTTGACCTTACCAATCGGGGCTACCCCTACTAGGGGAAAGGTGGCATCTAAGGAGGCTCTGGTATAACCTATCAGTTGCATGATGCCGCTGTCGGTGCCCCCATCCAGGACAGCTGCACCACTCTGCTCTACAACGGGAACAACGACTTGGAAGAATAACTGTTGGACAAGCTCGTAGTCTGCAGAGGAGATTAGTTTTGCCCCTCCCACCAATACCAAGGTCGGTTGATTTGACTGCAAACCTAGTTGGTCCAACGCATTCGGCAACTCCGTAAAATTGCTAACTTGAATGCCTTTAGCCGTGTGGTCGCCCTTCAAGGTATAGGTTTGGAAATGGGGCATGGAATCAAATCTCGCTCAATTTACCAGAGTTATTCTTGATTTTAGAACCAAAGAACGATTAGAGTCGGTGATTTCTCACCAAAGTGTAACCTTGGTTTGAACAAGGCCCTAGGGGCCAATACCGTCACAAAGTTGGCGATCGCTCTCCGACAGATTAGGGTTTGTCCTCAGGTAATCTGCGATCCATTGGCACCCGTAGGCCAGAACATCCTCTAATTGTATCGCCTGATTTAGATTCCAGAGAACAATAGTCCGATCGCCACTGCCAGAGGCCAGAAATTGACCATCGGCACTGAACCCAACGTCGAACACAGTATCTTGATGTCCATTAAGAGTGGACACCAAGGTTCCATCCCGTTGCCAGAGTTTCACTGTGTAATCCCGACTGGCCGACGCTAGCAACTGGCCATCGGGGCTGAAGACGACATCTAGGATGCGGCGCTGATGCCCTTTAAGGGTTTTGTAGATTGTTGCCTTCAACTCATTATCCCTCTCGATTTTCCACAGCTTGACAACGTTGTCATCTCCCGCCGAGGCCAGGAGTGTACCATCGGGACTGAAGGCAACGCTGCGAACTGCTTCCCTATGTCCTGATAATTTGATGGTCTGGGTTGAACCTTGTCCCCCTGACTTGAGGTGGCGAAGAATCACCAGCTTATCTTCGCTCCCGGAAGCGAGTAGCTGGCCATTGGGGCTGAAGGCAACATCAGTAACATCATCTTCATGTTCGAAAAAAGTCTGATTCAGGGCAACCTGCAATCCCGTTGTCCGGTCAATATTCCAGAGCTTGATGGTGTTGTCTTCACTCGCAGAAGCAAGCATCTTGCCATCGGGGCTAATGGCCACATCCTCAACAGACTCATCATGGTCTGTCAAAGTTGCTAGAACCTCCCCCTTGGTATTCCAGAGTTTGACAGTTTGATCTCTGCTAGCCGAGGCAATCATCTCACCATCGGGGCTCAGAGCAATGCCCAATATTGCCCTTTGGTGGCTCTGCATTGTTTGCAGGGGGTTGATCAGGAGTCCCGCTTGCCATCGTTCCCGATTCCATAACCGAATCGTACGGTCTAGACTCGCCGATATAATCAAATTGTCGTGCAGCAAAACGTCTGTCACACTAGCCTCGTGACCACTGAACCTGCCACGCAGGGCCCCAGGGAATTGCCAAACTCTGATCGTCTTATCTGTACTGGCAGAGAGCAGAAATTTGTTGTCGGAGCTGAGTTCAAGATCATAGACTCGACCCCCGTGGCCTTCAACGCTACCGAGAAAAGTACCATTTGTTTGCCAAAGCTTGATGGTGTTATCTCCTCCCCCTGAGAGCAGTTTTTTGCCATCACGGGTGAACTTAACTGTGTAGGCCCCATTGACGTGACCAGGCAGCGTTCGGATCAAGGTGCCGTCAAGGGTCCATAGTTTAAGGGTTGGCCCAGCGGTTGCGATCATCTGTCCGTCAAGACTGAAGGTTACCTCGAAGACACTCCCTTGATGCCCTTTTAGGGTCCTCTTTGCAGTATATCGCTCATTGGTGTCAACCTGTTGCCAAAGTCTAATGGTCTCATCCCCACTGGCAGAGGCAATTACCTGCCCATCGGGACTAAAGGTGACATCGAAGACTTCACCTTGGTGGCCCCTGAGGGTTGCCAGCACTGTTCCCTTGAGGTCCCACAATTTAATCGTCTGGTCCCAGCTCGCTGAGGCTAGGGTTTGCCCATCCGGGCTAAATTCCACATCCAAGACTGAATTGCTATGTTCCTTGAGGATGCTATAGGGCACATAGGAATTGCCAGACGGGGCTTGTCGCCAGAGGATGATGGTTTTGTCAGCACTGGCGGACGCCAATCGCTCCCCATTCGGGCTAAAGGCAACGGCCCACACCCTTTCCCGATGACCTTCGAGGGTGGTCAAGAGAGTGCCGTCAGGTTGCCAAAGCTTAATCGTATTATCACTACTGGCGGAGGCAATCATTTGTCCGTCTGGACGCATCGCAACATCATACACGCTGCTCGTGTGACCCAACAGTCGATTGCGTTCAAATATTTGAGAGATAGTTTGGCGAAGCACCTGCTCGACAGCTGTTGCCGTTTTCCCGCTGGTTTCGCCCAGTGTCTCAAGCTTCTTCCTGGCTCGCAAGGCCATCCTGAGGCCGTCTAGCTGTTGATCCGATGCGAACAGGGCTGCTGCAGAGTTGGCCAAGGACTGAATCTCTTGTCGGGAGGCCCGCTTGAATTCACGGGAGGCTCTCCTGAATTGACTGTAGGCTATTATCCCTGAGATCAAGGCAACAGCTAAGACACTACTGATCAACCCCAGCCCAGATAGGAGCCATACCTGTCGCTTTCCTCGTCGCTTCGCTTCTGCTTTGGCTTTTCGCAGTGACGTAATGTCCTTGGTAATGCTGGCGATCGCCATTGGCTTGCCCTTTTCGTCAAGAAGAGGCGAAAGCGTGATCAGAATATTGGAAACGTTGCCCTGGCGTGATACCCGCAAGCCCTCAACATTTTGCACTTCATCTCCGGCCAAACATTTCTGGAGCAGTTCATCGGCCTGTTCGTGACATTCTTCGGGAACGAGCAGCTTGATCGGCTGGCCGATCAGCTCATCACGCTGCCAGCCGTAGACTCGCTCTGCTTCTCGGTTGAGGTTGATAACGTTACCCGAGAGATCCTCAATGACGATGGGGTCGGCGGCATCCATGAAAACCCGCGATAGCTGCTGTGCCTCGACTTGGGCATGTCGTAGGGCTGTGATGTCCTTGGCAAAGGTGGCGATCGCCACTGGCTCACCGGCCTCGTCTGAGAGCAGCGAAAGAGATAGCAACACCGGGATGTGCTGCCCGTCTTTGGTCATGCGCAGTCCCTCGACCCCCCGCACGACCTCACCCGCACGACAGCGGCGAAGCAGGTCGTCTGCCTGACTATGACCTTCAGGTGGGACAATCTCTTTGATGGGGCGACCGATCAGCTCATCTCGCGTGAAGCCGTAAGTTTTGACTGCCTCTTGGTTCAGATCCAAGACAATGCCGTCAAGATCTTCGATCAGGATTGGGTCCGTTGCCTCCCGAAAGACGGCATCCAGGTTCTTGAATGGATTTGACATAGGCGATTCTCCTCGATCCGGCACTTTAACTCCTATTTCCTCTCATTACGCCTATTTGCCAATGTCGTCACAGAGTTTACGATCCTCCTCCGACAGCTGAGGATTGGTCCTCAGGTAATCTGCGATCCATTTGCAGCCGTAGGCCAGAATATTCTCTAATTTCGTCACCTGATTGAGATTCCAAAGCACAACCCGCCGATCACCACTCCCAGAGGCCAGAAATTGGCCATCGGGACTGAACTCAAGCCCGAAGACGCTATCTGTGTGGCCCCTGAGCGTCGTTACCAAGGTTCCATCCAGCCGCCAGAGTTTCACCGTATCATCCCGACTGGCGGATGCTAGCAACTGGCCATCGGGGCTGAAGGCAATATCGAGGATGCGGCGCTGATGTCCTTCAAGGGTTTTGTAGAGCATGGCCTTCAACGCCTTGCCCCTGTCAATTTTCCATAGCTTGATCAGCTTGTCATCCCCGGCCGAGGCCAGAAGTTTACCATCGGGACTAAAGGCTACGCTGCGGACTGCTTCGGTGTGCCCTGATAATTTGAGGGTTCCGGTTGATCCTTGCCCTACAGGCTTGAGGTAGCGAAGAATCACCTGCCGATCTTTGCCCACAGACGCTAACACCTGGCTATCGGGACTGAACGCAATTTGATAGACTTCGCTTTCATGCTCGATAAAGAGCCGATTAAAGGTCACCTGCAATCCCTCAGTCTGGTCTATGTCCCATAGCCTGATGGTTTTGTCATCACTGGCAGACGCCATCATCTTGCCATCGGGGCTAATATCCACATCCCGAATGGGTTCCCCATGGCCCGTCAATGTGGCCAGAAGTTTCCCCTGGGTATCCCAGAGGTTGATGGTTTGATCAGCCCCAGCAGAGGCCAGAAATTCACCCTTGGGGCTGAGAGCGATGTCCAATACTAATTGTTTGTGGCCCCGCAGTATTTGGCGAGGTTTTCTAATCAGTCCCACCTGCTGTTGATTCCATTGCCATAGCCTAATAGTATTGTCTTCACTCGCCGATGCCATTAGTTGATCTTGTAGTGCAACGTCTAACACCCCAGCACTATGGCCGCTGAAGGTGCTCAGCAGGGTATCAGGCACTTTCCACAGTTTGATCGTCCGATCTGAACTGGCGGAGACCACCATTTTGTTGTTGGGGCTCAGTTCAATATCTTGGACCCGATCCTGGTGGCCTCTAAAAGTAAACAGCAGGGCGCCATTTGTGTTCCACAGCTTAATGGTTCTATCCCAACTGCCTGAGAGGATTGTTTTACTATCCTGGGTGAACTCAACACTGCGAATGGCACCAATGTGGCCCGTCAACGTTCGTTGCAAGGTGCCATCAACGCTCCATAGTTTAATGGTTTTGTCTTCCCCAGCGGTTGCGATCAGCTGACCGTCGGGACTGACGTTCGCCTCTAGGACAGCCCCTTGATGCCCGCTCAAGGTCTGCATCACCGCATATCGCTCAGGGGTATCCACCCGTTGCCAGAGTTTAACGGTTTGGTCGCCACTGCTAGACAAGAGCAACTGACCGTTGGGACTAAAGTCCACATCGTAGACTTCTTGTTGGTGGCCGCTGAGGGTAGCCAACACTTTCCCATTCAGATCCCACAGTTTAAGGGTGTGGTCCCAGCTTGCCGAAGCTATGGTTTGACTATCCGGGCTAAACGCGACGTCCAATACCGTACCGCTATGCCCCTTGAGAATTTTATAGAGAAGATAGGACTTGCCAGACGGAGCCCGTCGCCACAGGATGATGGTATAGTCAGCACTGGAGGACGCTAACCACTCCCCATTGGGGCTAAAGTCAATGCCCCACACTGTTCCCCGATGTCCTTCGAGGGTGGTTAAGAGGGTACCGTCAGGTTGCCAAAGCTTAATGGTGTCGTCCGCACTGGCCGAGGCAATCATTCGTCCGTCTGAACGTATATCGATGCCAAGCACGTTTCGCCGATGACCCGACAGGCGATTGCGTTCAAAGATGAGATAAACTGTGGCTCTCAGAACCCGCTCAACCGCTTCTGCCGATTCCCCGCTGGTTTCGCCCAGTGCCACCAGCTTTTTCCTCGCGTGCAAGGCGGTTGTTAGAGCATCTAGCTGTTGGTCAGACTTAAACAGGGCTGCCGCTCGGCCGGCCATGGACTGAATTTGGTTGCGGGAGGCCCGCTTAAATTCCGCGTATGCCCTGACCCCCAAGAAAATGGCGACAACTAAGGCACTACTAACCAATCCCAACAAGGACCTTAGAATCAGTACCCGTCGCTTTTCTCGTTTGACCCCAGCGGCGATCGTCTCCTTACTCTTGGTAATGAATTCCTGCTGCAGGGCAGTTACTGGCGGGTTTTTGTTGTCCTGTAAAGCATCCTGAAGCCATTCCTCAGCGATGGCAAACTCACTGCCACGCAGGAGCAAATCTCTACTCTTGTGGTTTTTCTTCCATTCCATAGCTTGGAGCGCCCATTTGGTATGGTTACTCACATGCTCGCGATCGATATCGAGGGTCCTCACCAATTCATTGAAATTGGCATAGAATTCACCACGGTGTTGATTGAAGTCAATCCACTGCAATTTTGACAGGCTTTCTGGTATCTGGGAGGGGGAGACCGGTTGATAAACGACCGTGACGATGCGTTTACTCAGTTGCCTCGCATAGTGCACCTCGTCTTCACAGTAGGGCGAATGAACAGATTGGGGTGAAATCACAAACAAAAAGTTGTCACATATTTGGATGCCTCGGTACAGCTCCTGTTGAAAATCACTGCCGGAGGGAATACTTTCCTGGTCAAACCAGGTGGTCTTCCCCTGCATTTGCAGCGCCTCATTGAGCTGGCGCACAAAGTCAGAGTCCGAACGGGAGTAGGAAATAAACACATCCAACGATGATTCGGCTGGCAGCTCCTCACTGGCAGTAACATACTCCTTTTGCAAGGGGACTGGCGGATAATCAGAATTGGTTTTAGCCTGTTTGATCCAGTCGCTAAAGTGATTCAAGTTATGCCCCCGCAGCAAAATGCTGGGGTTTTGGTTTTGCGCCTTCCACTTGAGCGCCTTGACCAACAGCACCTTATGTTCCTGGTGGTAATAAGCATTTTGGTTGAGGGCCTTGAGCAATAAATCGGTTTGCGCCTGAAATTGTTCAATATTGGAAAGCGGGGGCAGATTAATGTACTGTAACCCCTGCAACTCAGTCGGTATCAAGCCACTCTCAACCGCCTCTATCCGCAGGGGGATGATTCGCTTACTAAGGGAGCGGGCGTAGGTTAACTCTTGCTGGCAATAGTCTGAGTGAACCCCAGCATTGGACAGAAAATAGACAATACTATCAGCCCCCTCAATACCTTTGTGGATTTCTGTTTGAAAATGGGTGCCACTTTTTATATCAGTTTTATTGGTCCAAATGGTTAATCCTTGGCGAAATAAGAGCCGTCGAACCTCCTCCATTACTGCTCGATCTTCCTCGGCATAACTCAAGAAGACATCGGTCATCAAGTTATTTGCGTTTTTTTTGCTCTCGCTGATAAACTCGCAGTGCAGATCCGTTGGCAAGCAGGGGGCTTGGCTAGCTGTGAATTGGGTATTGAGCCAAGCTTCGGCCTGTTGACGCTCTTTACCTACTAATAGATAACTGGTTTGTTTTTGATTCCTAGACCATGCCAAGGCCTGCACATACAGGCTTGCATGTTGCTCAACATACTCTTGATCTTGGTGTAGAGCAGACAGAAGCTGATCGAAGGAGTGATCAAAGTCATCCACCTCGTCTCGAAAATAAATCCAGTTCAGTTTACGGATGGGTTCTGGTCTATTATCGCGAGGCACTCTGATATACAATACCGGAATGATGCGTTTATTCAGGTTGTGGGCGGTCTCAAGTTCCTCAAGACAATAAGTGGACTTAATGGAATAGGGGGTGATGATGAACAAGAGATTCTTAGCCCTTTCAATCCCGGCGCTAATTTGATTGCGCCAGTCCACCGCAGGGGGAATATCATTTTGGTCAAACCATACTTTGATGTTGTGGTCGGTCAAAAGGTTGCACAGCTTACTGGCGAAAGCCTTACCATCAGCGCGCCCATAGGAAATGAAGGCATCAAAGAACTGGTCTGTTATCATCGATTACTGATTAGACAGAGCTCATGAATGGCTTTCTACATTTTATCTACGATTTGTGGGAAAGTATAGATATATTCAAAATCCTGGACAATAGGATGATATGGCTTTACTGGATCGATTAACAGCAATTGGCCCCAAACGAATTTTGGCCTTAGACGGCGGCGGAATTCGCGGAGCCATGACCTCGGGATTTCTGGAGCGCCTAGAACAGATTCTAAGGGATCGCTACCAAAAGCCGGATCTGAGACTCTGCGATTACTTTGATTTGATCGGGGGAACCAGTACTGGGGCAATTGCTGCTGCTGCTTTGGCGATAGGTCTAGAGGTATCACAGATTCAACAGTTCTACTTAGAGTTGGGTGATAAGATATTTGGTCACAAGAAATGGAAACTCTGGGAATGCTCTTTCGATGCCAAACCATTGCAGGAAAATCTCAAACAAGTCTTAGGAGACCGACCCCTCAGTGACCCTTCGATCAAGACGGGTTTGTGCATTGTGGTGAAGCGGGCTGATACAGGCAGCACCTGGCCGCTACACAATCATCCCAAGGGAAAATACTACCGCTACAACAAGGATATCTTGCTGCGTGAGGCAGTGCGAGCCAGCACAGCAGCTCCAACGCTTTTCGTGCCGGAGAAGCTAGAGTACGCTCGGGGGCAATACGGGGCCTTTGTCGATGGGGCGGTCAGTATGGCCAGTAATCCAGCCTTAACACTGTTTTTGATCGCGACGCTCAAGGGATTCCGGTTTAATTGGTGCACTGGAGCTGATCGGTTACTGCTGGTCTCGGTGGGAACGGGGTTATGGGAACGTAATGATGATGTTGATACTGTTGTCAAAGGTAAGGTGTGGGACTGGGCTCAGCAGGTTCCTTTAATGCTCATGGAAGACGCCAACTGGCAAAATCAACTCCTGCTACAGTATCTTTCTCGCAGTCAAACCCCTTGGGAGATTGATCGCGACATGGGTGACTTATCTGAGGATCTACTGACCCCGGAACCAGCCCTGACCTATCTTCGCTATGATGTTCGGTTCACACCCGACAACATCAAGAAGATGGGCCTCCCAGAGTTGGCTCCCAATGCCGAAGCAATGGAAGACATGACCAATCCAGCCTTCCGCTACGATATGCTCAAAATTGGCAGACGAGCGGCGGAACTGCAAATCAAACCAGAACACTTGCCCGAGGCTTTTGATCTGCTGCCTAGCACGGTTCAATAGCAGGTTAGATTTTGGGCTCCGTTGCAAAAAAGGGGAGTCGTCAGGTTGTAGACTATAGCAATCGGATTTGATTCATGAACAAGAGTGCGGGCTCGCTACGCGAGTGCCTACGGCAGCACCAACAAGAGTGAGATCGCTTTTCACAAAATCAACACCCTAGTGGATAAGTCCCCCGCTATAAATACTATTCCTTACTCATAAGTCTTAAAACCCTTGTGGAGAGGGGAAAGGGGGAGACAGAGAGATGGGGAGAGGGGAAGATGGGAAGATGGTGTAAAATACTCAATCTAAGGTTTGGCTCTCCTGACTCTCATTTTCTCCCAAGACTGGGAGGTTAATCCTCAGGGCTATGCTCAAAAATATTGAGTGAATAAATAACAAAACCAGGACAGCAATAACTATCAAAGCTAAGTAACGTTTAACTAGAGAAATCAAGGCTTTCTCCACGGCTTTGACAATGGTTTGTTCTAACCCTTCATTGGTCATCACTTTATAAACGATTTTTTCGACTTCTTCATCAACTCTTTTACCAAGAGTTTTTTTGGGCTTTCTCTTAGGTCTTTCCATCTGGCCAATCCTTACAGCAGGAAGCGATAACAGGCTCTCACGTACTTAGTACAGGATTTCATAAATTCGTAGCACCGGGGTGAATAGGTTTACGCGCCTGAATCGAGGTTTTCTCATCTACGCACACTACCCAATACCCTGCCATTGGGGAGAAGTTAAGAAAGAAGGTCATTTGTCAAGTCCTTTTCATGAATCTTTATTATCCGCTCAATCCCTTACTCTTCTAGGCATTTGGTTCTGTACTCCCTTTCCACTTCTCTTTGGATAACTTTCATCTTGTTGTAGTCACAAGGGGTGCGCTGCCGCAGGCACTCGCTCCGCGAGACCGCAGTTGATAGTCAAGCGATCGCCAACAATCAAAAATCATCAAAAGCTAGAACCGACAGTGATTTCAATAGATTATTAGAACTTGTAACGATATCCTTGACAAACTGCATACAACCTTAACTTCTCACCAATGATATCCTGCCTTAATTAAAAAAGAAGCCTGGGCATAAAGTCGCAGAATGGGGGTGGCTTTTTCGACAAACTTCTCATCCATCAAGAGCATCCAAGAATGGAATCGCCAAGGTTTTATCTTCTCGGCTTTCAAAGTTCGCCACACAGTTGAAGTGGCAATGGAAAAGACCAACCCCAGCATAACTAACTGACTGGCAATCTCGCTACAACTCCAACGGGCTAAGGGGACATCCATCTCACGCATGTTGAGTGGAAGCGATCGCGGTCACCGTCGCTCTCACACGCTGGCAAAAACTTTCGGGGACGACCAGTCCTTGGTGCTTCTTGTAGAGAGCGGTCTTGAAACCAACGTTTTCGCCATTTTCGGACCCAAGCCCTAGACCCTCCAACCTCGGAAGCTACTTGGGCATCACTCCAAGCTCGGATGGGTAGCACAACGCCCGAATCGCTTTGGCTCTTTTGGCAAGACTTTGAGGTGTTTTGTGGGCTGCTACCAATTGTTGTAACTTCAATGTTTCGGATTCAGTTAGTTCAACGAAGTAATTTTTCGGACGACCACTCATACAGGTCTTTATGAGATTAACTTGTTGTACTCTATTTCTTTTTCTCGCGATCGCCTGTTAATTACGCTACGAACTTGTGAAATCCTGTACTTAGTTTGGGAACACCTATATTACTCATAGCTTCCTAGGTACATATTTAGGGTTAATCACTATAAGTAGTCGGACATAAATTTTGTCACCTGAGTTAAGAAATGTAAAAACCCTCAATGTCCTACTGTTGCCTGTTGCCTGTTGCCTTCCTTCGTTGCCTGTTCCCTATTCCCTATTTCCTGTTGCCTGTTGCCTGTTGCCTGTTGCCTGTTGCCTGTTGCCTTGTCCTCACAGTTAACTTTAATTGTGTCCAACTACTTATCCCTTACAATACCTGAGTGTAAAATAGGATAATGTCAGTGCTGATATACCTGAATAAATTAAAATTATGAAACCCTCAGAAGAACGCCGAGAACAAGAGCGCATGCGCGACATTCTGCTGCTGATCGGGCATTTATTTGAACGAGAAGAAGCTACCGCTAAGCTTGTGCTCGGTTGCCTTTATGACATCGGTTATGTGAACTTGATTAACAATAAGTTTCGCTTTTGTTACCTTAAGGGTACATTTAAGTCTATTGCTAAGCTCTCTAAAGGCGCGTTTTTAGTCTTGGCGCTATACTGGTTTCAAAAGAAATGCCCTCAATTGATAGCAGACTACTTGCACTCTCTGGTTGAGTTTAAAGAGGCAGAGGCGCTGCCTGCTGAAGCTACAGAAGTCGAAGTGGCGTCACTACCTGAAGCACAAGAAAAGGGCGAGCAAGTCAAACTACTACGCCGCCAGGTTCGTGTCCTCACTGGCATGTTAATCGCCTCGATCGCAGTTTTTGGAGGAGGCTTTATTTGGCTAACGTATAACCTCAAGTTAGATCCGTTACAACTTTTGTTTAGGACTCAGCCAACGACTGTTAGACCGGAAGAGCCTAAAGATTTTGCCGGGATTAAGAAAAGTTTACACCAAGTGACTATACCGCAATGCTCAAGAGCGTGTACACTAATTTTGAATGTTGATGGTGGCATGATTGAGAAAATACCATCAGTTTGCCCTTTAACCTGCGGAATACGGCGTTAGATTTTTCAAGTTCTTGTTAAAGGTTTTCCTTTTCATGACTTTCACTTTTAAATAGTAGTCAAGCAGAGCAAGATGACTAGCCTCCCGCCCAATACTACCCCCGAACCGCCAAACAACCGTCGCAACCTGCTCCGCGGTTTGTTGCAGATAGCAAGACGTCCATGGGCGATCGCCATCGCTGTCACCTCCATCACCGTGGGTGTGGCTGGCTGCGTGGGGTTGAGATTCTTCGTCTATCAAAAGCTGCCGCCCCTGCTGGAAGAGGAACTCAGCCAGATTATGAACCGCGAAGTGAGGGTAGGAGAGGTCAAAAGCTTTTCCCTGACCAGCATTCAGTTGGGACCAGCTTCTATTCCAGCTACCCCTACCGACCCAGACAACGTTTCTATTCGCTCCATAGAGGTTGGCTTTAATCCCTTGCCCTTACTGCTGAGACGTCCCCTCCCCCTCAGCATCACTCTAGTTGATGTAGACGCCTATGCAGATCAGGACGAAA
>JBFRWF010000144.1:0-11697 GCA_051439465.1 Xenococcaceae cyanobacterium
TCTTCTCCCAACGTCACAGGTGCAACCAGAACACTATTAGCACCAGTTTTGCTACCGCTACCGATGTAACTAGGATGCTTCCTCACCCCATCATAGTTAGCAGTAATCGTCCCCGCACCAACATTAAGGCGATCGCCCAACGTCGCATCCCCCAAATAAGCCAGGTGAGCAATATTCGTCCTTGTTATGTTGCACTCATATTTTGATTCCGAAGACAACGATCGCAAGACCTTTGAGTTACCGGGGCAAAACCCCACTACAATCCCGATCATCCTGGACAAGTTGAGCATACCCACCACTTTTGATGCTCTGGATACAATAGACTTGAAAGGCAATTATATTGGCAATGGCTGAAATAGTCACTCTGAAACTCCCTGAATCCTTGGCACAACAGGCAAGGGAAATCGCGGCCCTTACTGAACGGCGACTTGAGGATTTGTTGGTAGAATGGATTGATCGTGCGATTACAGAACTACCAGTGGAATCACTACCTGATGAGCAGGTTTTGGCTCTGTGCGATCTGCAGATGGAAACTGAACAACAAGAGGCTTTGAGCAACCTCTTAGCTCGTAATCGAGAAGGAGAGCTTAACGAGGCAGAAGTTAGCCAACTAGATGCCATCATGCAGGTCTATCGACGGGGTTTGGTTAGGAAGGCGCAAGCGTTAAAAGTGGCTGTTGAGCGCGGATTGCGCTCTGCTCTCAACTGATAACTATGGCTCGAACTTATATTCGTGTAGAGATAGAACGCCGTGTCCGTGCTGCTGCTGGTAATCGCTGCGGTTACTGCTTGAGTCCTCAGCATTTGGTGATGGCACGTTTGGAAATTGAACACATTATCCCTATATCTAAAGGCGGTAGTAATGATGAATCCAATTTGTGGTTAGCTTGTCCGATTTGTAATCGCTACAAAAGTGATAAAACCACGGTAGTTGATCCGGAAACTGGTGAGACTGTAGGGCTATTTAACCCGCGTACCCAAGTCTGGTTTGAGCATTTTCAATGGACTGAAGATGGTTTACGCATTGTTGGAAAAACGCCAATTGGTCGCGCAACAGTTGCAGCTCTACATCTGAGTGATGATCCGGATGCGCTGGAAGTTCGCAGTTATTGGGTTATGGCTGGCTGGCATCCTCCAGAGGACTGAGGAGAATGGAAATGTCACAAATAGCGATCGCTTTTCCATCTGTATCTGGCAAAGAAGTAGTTGACGAGTGCGATCGCATCTCTGTGTTAGGTGTTCCCGTAGCCTGTAGAGCTGATCGCTCCTATACTTGAACTACAGCAGCGAACATACAGGATAAGTCATGGCGCAAGTCATCCAAGCTAGGGAACTCACCCTGCACCATGTCAAAGAGAAATTTAACCTCCAGCAGGTTTCCGATGAGCAGTTCTTCCGGGAGTGGCAGGATGATTTGCTAGAGCCGACGGATGCAGAAAAGCAATGGCTAAACCAGATCAAGGCTGATTTTCTCTATTTGGAAGAGTATCCTCCCCATGAGGAGATTGTCAAACTGGTGGTATTGGCTCCCTTGCTTTCCTTAGCAGGTTTCTTTCGCCATCCCTTTCACCCAGAAGCAGAAGTGAAAGTTTTGGTTGAAGATGAGGGAGAGATTGTGCGCGGGAAGATTGATGTGTTGGTTTTGCAGGAGCAACTCTGGGTAGCGGTGATTGAGGCGAAAAGCAAGCGGTTTAGTGCTGGTGAAGCTTTGCCGCAAGCATTGTTTTATATGATGACTAATCCCAACTCCCATCAGCCTACTTTTGGATTGGTCACAAATGGAAGTCATTTTAGATTTATTAAGCTGACTAAGCAAGGTACGCCGCAGTATGCTCTATCAAGTGATTTCTCCCTTGAACGGAAAGAGAATGAACTGTATGGGGTTCTGAGTGTGTTGAGGCGGTTAGGAGAGTTGGTGAGGAGGTAAGGAGAATTGCACCTGCACAAACTGCGATCGCTTTCCTATCCCCATCTGGCATAGTAATATCATGTCCGGTTACATCGATCCTGTAAACGTAGGGTGGGCAGGAGCAAAGACTTTACTGTTTAGCTTAAGTATTCCTACCGAACCTGCCCACCTTACAAGATTTTAGACAATGCCGATGCCATCGGACATAGTATAACTTGTGAATCAGTTAGCAAAGCAAGGCGGAACGCTCTTCGCTCTTCCCCTCTATAATGCTCCTATACTTGAACTGCAGCAGCGAACATACAGAAGAAGTCATGGTGTCAGTCACCCAAGCTAGCGAACTCACCTTGTACAATGTTATCGAGAAATTTAACCTGCAGCAGGTTTCCGATGAGCAGTTCTTCCGGGAGTGGCAGGATGATTTGCTAGAGCCAACGGATGCAGAAAAGCAATGGCTAGATCAGGTCAAGGCTGATTTTCTCAGTTTGCAAAAATACCCTCCCCATGAGGAAATTGTCAAACTGGTGGTGTTGGCTCCATTGCTGTCTTTAGCAGGTTTCTTTCCCCATCCCTTTCACCCAGAAGCAGAAGTGAAAGTTGCGGTTGAAGATGAAGGTGAGATTGTGCGCGGGAAGATTGATTTGCTGGTTTTACAGGAGCAATTCTGGGTAGCGGTGATTGAGGCGAAAAGCAAGCGGTTTAGTGTGGATGAAGCCTTGCCGCAAGCTTTGTTTTATATGATGGGCAATCCTATTACTGAGAAACCCACATTTGGATTTGCCACCAATGGTAGTCATTTCACTTTTATTAAACTGACTAAGCAAGACTACCCCAGGTATGCTCTATCAGATGAGTTTACCCTTAAACGACGGGGGAATGAGTTATATACTGTTCTGAGTGTTTTGAGGCGGTTAGGGGAGTTGGTGATACCAAATCCGCTTTGATAACCCCCTTTTCAATAAAGGATAGGTTTTCAAACGGGGGAGATGTCAATGATTACAAATGTCATCGCAGAGGTGGCGATCGCCCTCACTAACATTGGGATTAGTCTTCAGATAATCACATGCCCAATTGCAACCTCGCTCCAGCAAGTTATCTAGGTCAAAGTTGAGATCAGATTTCCACAAAATCAACGTGCCATCAGTACTGACTGAGACAATCGTTTCGCTATCGGGACTCAGCCAGATGCTCCTGACCCATTTGCTAGGTCCGCGCAAGGTTGACAGTTCCTTCCCCTTGAGATTCCAGCGTTTCACAACACCGTCAACACTTGCTGAGGTAATTGTCTGGCCATCGGCACTGAAGCAGACGCTGTTGACCTCACGGTTATGTCCCTTAAAAGTCTGCCGTTCTAAGCCATCAACCCCCCAAAGTGTCACTGTACCGTCAGCTTTACCCAAGGCGATAATCTGACTATTAGGACTGAAGGAGAGGGTCTTGACAGGGTCGTCTCTAAAGTTTTTTAGTAGTTTGCCCTCAATACTCCAAATTCTCACCATGCCGTCAGTGCTAACCGAGACAATTTTCTGACCATTGGGACTGCAACTAACAATACTGACCTCACGTCTATTTACTGGAATAGTTTTTATGTGGTTACCCTGGAAGTCACAGAATTTCATCGTGCCGCCAGCGCTGGCTGAGATAATTTTCTCTTCTTTGGAACTGAAGCAGACGCTTCTAACCCAAGTGGTATGCCCTCGAAAAGTTGCCTGTTCTATACCCTCAATACTCCAGAGTTTCACCGTGTGATCAGCGCTGGCCGAGGCAATTTTCGTGTTATCGGGACTGAAGCAAAGGCTATTGATCCCAGATTGATCGCTTTTAAAGGCGTGCAGTTGCTTGCCCTCAATACTCCAAATTCTCACCATGTCGTCAATACTTGCCACAGCAAACATCTTGCTATCGGAGCTAAAAGAAATGCTCCTGATCTGATTACTGCGCTCTGAACGGGTTTGCTGCCCTGGAAGGATTTGCAGTTTTGTACTGCTAACTTCCCATAGTTTCACTGTGCCGTCACCCCCTGCCGAGACAATTGTCTTGCCATCGGGATCAAAACAGACATTACTAGCCTCACCAATATGCCCTAGAAAGGTTTGCAGTTCTGTACCATCCAGCGACCAGAGTCTGACCGTGCCGTCAGTGCCAGCTGAGGCAAATTTCTGACCCTTCGGACTGAAGCAGACGCTCTTAACATTACTGTTATGCCCTTCAAAGGTTTGCAGTTGTTTGTCCTTTATATTCCAAAGCTTCACCGTGCCGTCAGCATTAGCTAAAGCAATTATCTGACCATCAGGGCTGAAGCTGATACTATTGATTTCACGGCCATGACCCTGAAACGAATCCAACTCCTTGCCCTCAACACTCCAGATTTTCACCGTGCCGTCAGCACTAGCCGTGGCAATAATCTGATCATTCTTATTCGGACTGAAGCGGATGCTATTAATATAATTATTATGGGCTTTAAAGGTCTTCGGCTCTTTGCCATCCAGATTCCAGATTTTCACCTCGCCGTCAGCGCTAGCAGAGGTAATTTTCTCACCATCAGGACTGAAGCTGACACTATTGACATAACTATCATGTCTAAAGGTTTTCAATTCTGTGCCATCCAAGCTCCAGAGTTTCAGTGTGTGGTCAGCGCTAGCTGAGACAATTGTCTGACTATCGGGACTGAAGCATATGCTATTGATTTCAGCATCATGCTTTGAAAAAATCCCTAGCTTTGAACCATCGTGACTCCAGATGTTCAGCGTGCAATCAGCACCGGCCGAGGCAATTTTCTTACCATCGGGACTGAAGCGGACGCTATTGACCATATCAGTATGACCGTGAAAGCGATTGCGCTCTTGTATTCTGTAGATTACATTCCCGAGTAAATTTACTGTCTTAGTCTTGATATCGAGTTGTGTTTCTGTCTTCTGGGATTTCTTGCCTGCTTTGAGACTGGCGACTAATGCCCCTAGCTGATCCTGGGATAGCCATAGGGCTTCAGATATTGCATTCAGTGCCTCAATCTCAGCAATCTCTGCCCGCTTTCGTTGTTCTTTTTCTTGGCTTAGTGCTTGCTGAAGCTGTTGTTTAGCTTGTTTCAGTTGTTCGAAGATGTCAGGGGGAAGTTGTTGACGAATCATGATCCCCAGATAATCATGAGAAAGTTGATAATTCTTAGAGCCCGAGTGTGGTACTTCAAATACTAGACCAGAAAGCACCAGAATCCTAAGAACCAAATCCAGAACCAAATCCAGTTCATTAGCATGTACTCCTAACTTTGGTGTCAATTCAAATTCCGTCTTCAGTTCAGATAGCGTCTTCAGTTGTCGAGTACCATATTCATCAGTAAACAAGTACAGTACTAATATTGCAGCATCTTTATTCTCAGAACCACAGGATTTCACAACGTCTAGTAAATATTGCTTGAATAGTTCCTTTGTATACTTTTTATAGCCATGTTCTTTATATTCTTCATATTTCGTAATCCCCTTTGTTTCTAGTTCTGCTCCTACAATTTGCAATTTAATTGGCATTATCTCATTAGATTCGTCAGCTAAGTCATTCAGTAATTGATCGATCAGTGATTCTTCTAGGAAAAGGGCAGTTGATTCGGTTAATTTTTGAATAAATGATTTAGAGTGTTGTAACGAGAGATTGCCCAAGTAGTATAGGATTGTTTTATCCAAAATATTGTTGTTAATTACATCTAAAATCTTGAATCGATTGCACTCCAGCAGATAATGCAGATAATCCTCTCGCAACGACAGGATAACTCTTACATGGGGTATGTCTAAGCAATCTCGAAGAAATTCGTAAAAATCTCGTCTCTCTCGTCTCTGATTTATAGTCTGTTTTATAGTTTTGCTAATCAAGAAAAACTCTTCAAACTGGTCAAAAATTATAACTGTCAGAAGGTTTGATGCAGTATTCTTTTCCAACTGTCTCAATATATTTTTTTTTAGCTGATCTAGGCTAACTTCTTTCAAATCGATGTGCTTAATTTGCTCCATGTTTTTAACTTGCGTGAGAGATTTTGCTAAACATCTACCCAGCTGCCTTATCCAGTCAGGATAATACTCTTGCTGTAAAACAGGTAAAACATCACGGCCGCCGATGGGTTTCTGCTTCAATGTTGGTATGAGTCCAGCCTGCAAGAGCGAACTTTTGCCAACACCTGACGGTCCATAAATCACTGTCAGTTGACGGTCAGATTGACCGATACGCTCAACTAGATGCTCGATATCCTGCTGTCTTCCTGAAGCAACAATTTCTTGGGCAACTTTCTCTTTTTCCTCAATGGGTAATAGGGCTGGATTAGTTACTGTTTTTTCTGGCTGTAACCGACCCGCACCAATGAAAACCCGGAAACCATACTGCTGCTCAATTGATCTTTGTTCTTGTTTAAGCTCAAAGGCCCTTATATATTTACCTTGATCAAAATACAGAGATTGCAACTTCTCCAAAATTTGAATGTAAAGCTTTGCATCATATTCTGGGCAAGTGACTTTTCTGGCAGTTTCCAGGTTTTTAATCGCTTTTTCTGCCTGTACCTGATGCTGCTGCGCTTGTGCTAAAGCTAATAAATACCAACCTTTATGATATGAGCGTTCCCAGTCTAAATTCTCGCTATTTTCGAATGAGATATCTTTCGATAAAGCGGATTCAGCACTCTTAAAATTTTCCAGTGCTTGTTGTGCATATTGCTGTGTCTTAAACCACTCTGATTTGTTGAGTGCAACCTGAGCTAGAAACCCATAAGCTCGTGCTAATCTGAACTTGTCATCAGAATAGTTTGGATAAAGATTCAATGCTTTTTTTGCAGTCACCTCTAACTCATCCCACTTTTCAAGCCGTTGCAATATATCTCCCAAAGCATTGATAAACTTAGCCACTAAGTCTGGGCGATGACACTGCTCAAAAATTTCAATAGACTGCTGAAAATACTTTGTAGCTTTACTGCAAGCTTTATCATACTGAGCTAAATGCCTATCAGCGTAAGTGCGGTACCAGCGACCCAGGTAGAAGAGTAAACATCCGCGTCGCACCAAATTATTGCTTTGCTGCCAAAGTTTAGAACTCCGTTTGTAATGTTTCAAAGATTCCTCGAAGGATTCCTTTGCAGCTAGACCCAGAACAAATTCTAGACTGGCTTCTAGCTCTGGGTCTAAATTCACTCCTTTACTCTGTATCTCCTTCCATGCTGACTCCAGTGCAACACGGCGTGGAGAACCAAATTCTAGATCGAAAGTGACATTTATCTTGCCGAGAAGTTGGCCTGCGCCTGCCTCTATAACCTGATCCAAAACCTCATCGGTAGTCCGCTTAATGTAATCAATTAAGTCAGCAATGACTGTTTTAAATTCAATGGTCGTGGCCCAACTATAAAAATCTGGTGCTAACCGAATTAAATGGATCAGCACCTTATCAGTAACCCACAATACTAAAGGAAAGTGAAAATTTTTTCTAAACTCCTCCCGTACCCGATTCGCAGATCGCAAAAGTTGATCGAGAGCGGTTACTGACTCTAAACCATAAACCATTACTGCCTGGGGCAGCTCTTGATCAAGAGCTGCTTGGATACTTGTGTAGAGAGTATTAACAGACGGCTTCAAAACTATCTCTCGAATCTCAAGCGCGCAACATTCTTGCAGTCTTGACACCAAGCCTTTCCGAAAGCTAGTCGAATTACAACTTGCCAAAATTAGCGAGAATTTTCCACTTGACTGCTCAAGTATCCATACCAACTCTTTTAACGAAAGCTGGTTATGGGCAGTTACATCTTCGGGTTGGTAGAGGTTAGTCATGATTCTAATCTCACTGCTTGTGCCAAAATCAGATTGATTTCAAACCATCTAAAAACCGTGAAAGTATTATCTGTGTATCTGTATAGTCAGTGGCAATTTGGGCGAAAAGTCTATGGATACTTCTAGTATCGTCTGGATTTTCTCTAATAACTATTTTTAACTTTCTAATACTGTCCCGAATGTTAACTAATTTTTGATTTAATTCACCTTGCTCTTGATTATTAATTACTGGCAGTTGACCGACATCAGCCCTAATTCTACCATGTTCGTCTTGAGCCAGTCCTTCTAACAAAATTGGATTAATATCAAACCAAGCTCCTTCACTATCGCGGTACTCAAAGACGAACATATTGTGTATCAGAAGATATTCTTGATCTCCGCTAACCTGTTTCCGCTGTTGCACCTGAGGCAGTAACTCCCGCGTCTTATCGTCGATAGACGACTTTAATCGACGGAAGCGATTTTTAATCATTTTTTCTAATCCCTCACCAGAGAGAGGAAACTTTTTTTCCTTCCGTATCCACTCATTGATGAGAATCAACAAGTTTTTGATATTACCACCACTAACTCTGCACAATCGATCTAATGTCTCAGTCGAATCAAAAATCTCTTCAATCAAGTTTAGCCGGTGTTGTGGATCAACATCAGGAAAAGCTCTTGCCAGCACTATCTGTCGCAGTAGTGCCATACCTTTGTCATAGTCACTGCCATCTCGCAACTGGATCGGCACCATTGGCAGCACCTTGGGGTTTACCCCAAATCGGCTAGTTAGCCTGCTCAAGTTATTTGAGAACATTAACGCCAGGGGCATAGTGTAAACTATATGGCAATTCAACTTTTGCAAAAACTCTGTCTGATCCACAAATAGATATTCCTGTTGTGGACGGTCGAGGTTATCCACGATCACCACCAGTCCTTTTTTACCCTGCTGTTTCAGTTGGGCGATCATCGGTTCAATCAACTCCTGATTAATAGCTGTCAACAGCTCATTCAACAACTTATTTTTCTGAGATCCCGAAAACTGATTCAGTCGCTCTCTTAGGGTAGGGTCACTTTTCGCCTTAGCCGCGATCTTGCCAATACCTATTGCCATGGAGAACTCGCCCTGATTGTCGGCACTCAAACCAAATTTAAAGCCTTTTGGCAAACCTACACCTTCTGGCCAACCTAGCTCAAATTTCTTAAACTCAATCTCAGTTAGCAACAGCTTAGCAGCTCCCCGCAGCCACTTCTCCAGCCTTCTGGGTTCCTCAATTGTGAGGTTTTCAATGCTTTGACTTACATGAAGAGTGATCGCCAGCAACACATCGCCAATATCCACATCCGCCATTTTCATATCTTCACTGAACTTAAAATAAACCACATGGAAGCCTTCCTCCTCTAAGTCTTTTTTAAGGCGAAGTAATTCGGTAGACTTGCCACAGCCTATATGTCCAGTAAATAGGTTACAAGTAAAGTCACTCTCATCGGCCCAAGCGATACTATCTTTGAGATCTTCAACAATCTGATCTCCTCGCGCCTTCGAAAAATCAACATAATACTTCTCATCCTCAGGGTTCTTTACATCCAGCGTCTTATTGGGTTTTGTTGCTTCATAAAATTTCAGTAACTTTTCTTTATCAAACTTTTTTTTATCAAATTCCAGGAACTCCAGAGTCGTTGCCCAACTGTATAAATCAGGTGCTAACCGAATTAAATGGATAAGCACCTCATCAGTAACCCACAATACTAAAGGAAAGTGAAAATTTTTTTGAAACTTCTCCCGTACCTGATTCGCAGATCGCAAAAGTTGATCGAGAGCGGTTACTGACTCTAAACCATAAACCATTACTGCCTGGGGCAGCTCTTGATCAAGAGCTGCTTGAATACTTGTGTAGAGAGTATTAACAGACGGCTTCAAAACTATCTCTCGAATCTCAATCGCGCAACATTCTTTCAGTCTTGACACCAAGCCTTTCCGAAAGCTAATCGAATTACAACTTGCCAAAATTAGTGAGAAATTTTTACTTGACTGCTCAAGCGGCCATACCAAATCTTTTAACGAAAGCTGGTTATGGACGCTGACATCTTCGGGTTGGTAGAGGTTAGTCATGACTATAATTTTCCTGCTTCTAATAAAATCGGATTGACATAAAAAAAAGAACCTTCGTTGTCACGGCACTCATAGACGAACATACTGCGGATTAGAACTTGGTATTCTTCCTCTCCTCTCACCTCTTTCTGTCGTTGCACCTGACGTAACAACTCCCACTCACGGTCTTTGATTGCCAACTTCATTTGATTGCAGCGGGCTTTAATCACCTTTTCTAACCCCTCCCTAGACAGAGGCAGCTTTCGTTCTTTCTGGATCCACTCATTGATGAGAATCAACAAGTTTCGGATATGACCGCCACTAACTCTGCACAGTCGATCTAAAGTCTCAGCTGAATCAAAAACCTCTTCAATTAAGTCTAGCCGCTGCTGGGACTCAACATCTGGAAAAGCTCTTGCCAGCACTATCTGTCTCATCAGTTCCATCCCTTCAGCATAGTCACCGCCATCTCGCAACTGCACTGGCACCATCGGTAGCACATTGGGGTTTATCCCAAATCGAGCGGCTAGACGGGCCAAGTTATTCGAAAACATTAACGCCAGGGGCATAGTGTAAACTACATGACAATTCAGTTGACGTAACTGCTCACTCCGATCTACAAATAGATACTCTGGCTGCATTTGCCCCCAAGGTTTCTTAATATTCTCCACTCGATCAAGATTATCGACAATTACCACCAATCCTTTTTTACCCTGTTGCTTCAGTTTTTCCTTAGCAGGTTCAAGCAATTCCTGGTTAATCACTTCTAGGATACTTGTGGTTCGTGGTCCTAGGTATTCCCTTAACTTGCCACGAAGTTCGGGGCTATTTTTGGCTTTCGCTGTAATCTTGCCAATACCTTCCGCCACCAGCGACAGCCCTTCTCTGTTCACAGTTAATTCGCCTAAACCGGGAATAGTAGTTTCTATGGAAAACTCTTCCTCATTGCTAGCAGAAACTTTACCGATGCCGGGAATCGATGCCTCAGCTGAAATCTCAATTTCTCTATATAATAGCTTGGCAATGCCTTTCAAGAGATTCTTGAAACCTTTAGGTTCAGGAATTTCAATCGTCTTTAGGCTTTCCAGACTTTGACTCACCTGACGAGCGATCGCCAACAAAATATCCCCGATATCGACATCGCCCATTTCCAGGTCTTCACTGGACTCAAAATAAACTACATGGAAACCTTCTTGCTCCAATTCTGCTTTCAGCCGCAAGAATTCCGTAGACTTGCCGCAACCTATATATCCTGTAAACAACTGGCAAGTAGGCTTTTCAGGGGAGAAAAAAGTGATTGTGTTCTTCAACTCCTCAATGAGGTTGCCGCCTCGCACCTTCGAGAAATCAATGTAATACTTTCGGTCTTCCTCATTTTCCACAGCCAAAGTCTTGGTGGGATCCGTTGCTTGATAAAATTTAACTAAATCTAGCGCCATGACAATTTACCTTACCGACTTTAGTCAAAATGATCGCCTTGCTCTCTTCCTAATGTAGGCAAATTCAGTTTCTCTTATACCAATGCGATCGCCTGCCTAGAGCGCCGATCCAGTAATCAAAATTTCTTGTAGGGGCGAAGCATTTGGGAGACAAGTGAGAGCTGAAACCCTTGTTTTTATATCCAAATGCTTCGCCCTGTATTATGGAGAGAGTATTTAGTGAATTTGTCAGTCAACCAGCCCCTCAACTCTGTCTCCTCATCCGCCAACCCTTAATCTCTTTCTGAGATGCCCTAGCAATCACCAAACAATCATCATCCACATCCTTTGTCACCACCGAACCAGCAGCAACCGTCACATCTTCTCCCAACGTCACAGGTGCAACCAGAACACTATTAGCACCAGTTTTGCTACCGCTACCGATGTAACTAGGATGCTTCCTCACCCCATCATAGTTAGCAGTAATCGTCCCCGCACCAACATTAA
>JBFRWF010000145.1:0-26636 GCA_051439465.1 Xenococcaceae cyanobacterium
CTTCTATTTTCGCGGTTGATTGCTCAAATGGTTGGTGAGGGAGAAACTTGGGTTGGTGGGCATTGCCGACTTGACATTTTAAGAAGTGTTTCGAGATTTTCTTTGGCAATGCCCACCCTACCGAGCAATCGCTTTTTCTCCCCCTGCTTCCTCTGCTCCCCCTGCTCCCGGGAGCTCGTCTCAACCCGAAATCGAAAAAACCTACCCTTGTAAGAAATGGAGAGCTGGGGAGATGGCTTCAGGAAAGGGATTGAAAGCTTTGTCAAGAAATCTTAACAAGAAATGTGAAAAAATGTTGCTGGTTCTTGATTTAGTTGTTAAGGTGTGCATAAGTGGTTTTTCTGGTCAATGCTCGTATCTAGGAGAAGTACCATCTATGCTCTACATCAATCTCAGTTCTTTACCGATTAACTGATTCTAGAATTGCCTGAAAGATATTTCGACCACTGCTTGACACCAATTAGACCCCATGACAGCTGGGAAATATCTTTGTTGCTCGTTTGACTGCACTTAGGACGACTTCAGCTTCTTACTCACTGAAAGATATGTCTCAGGTTTGTTTACAAGCATGAGGGTTCCCAGCCAGGCTTCTACTCAATGTCTGGCTCCCAAAGATTTAGTCCAATATCATCCCCCAATTACGAGTCACTGTTTAGCTCACTGCGTGCCGAGCAAGGGTGAGCCAGGGAAATTTTGACCCTTGACACTTGCTAACAGCGCGGTGAGACCTCAACTGGAGGAGGTTTTAGAGATGAACATTCAAGGAAAGACAGCTCTGATTACCGGAGCTTCCCGTGGAATTGGACGAGCGATCGCTCTAGAATTAGCGCAACAAGGAGTAAAACGCCTGTTGTTAGTGGCACGCGATCGCCAGCGGTTAGCGGAATTTGCCAATGAAATCAAGGCACTTGAGGTGGAAGTGGTAACTCTGGCTTTGGATCTCACTCAGTCGGTAGCGGTGAATATTGCGATCGCCCAAGCTTGGCGGACTCACGGACCGATTCAGCTACTAGTCAACTGCGCTGGAGTTGCACACCAAACTCCCTTTTTGCAATCCAAACTGTCGAAACTACACGAAGAAATCTCCCTGAATTTAATGGGAATGTACACCATCACTCGTCTAGTTGCTAGACGCATGGCAGCACAAGGGGAAGGGACAATTGTTAACGTTTCTAGTTTAATGGGGAAGGTGGCAGCACCGACGATGTCTACCTATTCAGCCACCAAATTTGCGATTTTGGGATTCTCCCAAGCCTTGCGCGGTGAGCTGGCTGCTCACAATATCCGGGTGATAGCTTTGCTGCCATCTTTGACGGATACTGACATGGTGCGAAAATTACAGTTGTTTCGGTGGGTAATGCCTATGACTCCCCAGCAAGTGGCTCAGACGCTCGTCGCCGGACTGCACAAGGGATCATCTGAAATCTTGGTGGGATGGCAAAGTCATTTAGCGGTGTGGTGTCAACGCATTGCTCCTTGGTTGCTGGAGAAGGTTTTATTAATGGCTGCTCCCCTGTCCAAGTCGGGACAAAAGCGCTAAGCTGTTTTGCATTTAAGTAGGTGGGCAAAAATATAACTTGTATATTCACTTGTCCTCAACCAGACGAAACAGAAGAAATTGAGTCACCTGCTCCTCTCTAAAATTATCATCGCTAAGGAGCACTAAACTCTGACTGCCATCCCGCAAACGAGGACCAAGGGTCATCCCCTCCAGATTATCCAAGTAAATGCCCAGTTCGCTTAAATCCAGCAGTAATTTTTTCTTCAAGGGTTCAATTTGACTGAGATTCCCTTTGAGGCTGGCAATGCGAGAAGTATCAGTAGCGTTGCCAGTTGTCACCTGAAAAATCTTGGCTCCAGCGCCGGAAAAACCGAAAGTTCGCTCTAAACTGAGGAAATAGCCCTCCTTCTCCAAAGCCGTCAATTCTGTTAAACCATTAACTAGAGTATCGCTAGAAGCGGGATCGAGCAGATAAAGATGTTCTGCCACCAATATCGGTTCTCCAACAGATCCGATGACATAGTGCATCAGGCGAATTCGGGCTTCTTCTTCTGGTGTTGATGGCATGCTATCCTGTAGGAGTGCCGATTCAGTCGCCGTAAACAAACGAAAAGGATCGCCTACTGCCAAGCTATTCCCATTGAGGGTTAAGGCTTCAAACCCTAAGTTTTCTTGAACACCGCGAGGCTCTTCTTCTGTTTGGTCAGTTTGATTCGGTAAGTAGCGTTGGGGAATCCTTAAACTTTGCTGCTGTTGTCCAGTCCTCAGGTCAAATTCCCGAATAAAAGGAGCAATACCCCGACGGGGAACTCCTTCACTGGAGATAAATACGGTTCCTTTAGGGGAAAGGGCAATACCTTCTGGATCAACGGTTCCCTGGGGATAAGCTTTCCCCTCCTCATCGGTGAGAAAGGTGACATCTTCCACCTCTACTTTTTCAATGCTGCCGTTCTCATTGAGCATCAGATTTAGGGTATAAAACCGGGCTGGGGCAAGTTTACTGCGGTCATCTGAAAGGGCGTAGAACCTGTTCCTTTGCCGATCATAGGTTAAAGCTGATAATCCCCCCACTGAGGTATCCTTAAAGGTTATCTTCGGTAGCTGATACTCCCCCAAAAATTCCAGGGAGAGGTTCAGAAACATCCGTTTCTGTGCCATCACTTGTGGAGATATCCCGCAAGCTGTCAACACAATTAGTAGTGTAATGCTGACGACTAACTTTGCTAATCTCCTCACTCTTAGATTCTCCCAATAAATAAATTCATTTTACAGGATTGCGGCGATTCATTCCAGGTCTAAAGACACTGGGATGAATCGCCGCAGTTTAACTTTGGGCTTTAAGTAGTCTGCAAACCCTGGGGAGGGCGTAGGCGAAGCCTTCTCGTAGGCGAAGCCTTCTCGTAGGCGAAGCCTTCTCGAAGAGTAGAGTAGAGTAGGGTAGCATTTGGATAGAAAAACCTGGAATTGAGGCATAATTTATCCCCCAAATGCTTCGCCCCTACATAAGACTTTGGACTTTGCAGACACGCCCTAGACTCCAACGATTAGGAAAAATTCTATAATCGCTATCACCACAACAACCATCAGCATTGTCTGCAATTGACTCACTTGCCCCTCGACGCGGCTGACTCGGTTTGAGAGAGTTTCAATCGGTGAGGTTGACAGTGGCTCCCGGGGAGTTTCTGTTTCTCTTTTTCTCCCACTTGGGATGAGAGAAGTCAAACTTTTTCTTAGGCTCGGCTGGCGTTCAGTCCTTTCGAGTTCTCGATAATCTCGCAGAAAATTCTTAGCTCGACGAGCTTGCCAGCGGATTTCAACCAGCGTGTTTTGCGTTTGTTGGAACAGTTGCAAAAACGTATCTGGGTGGTCGGTGTCAAAGCCTGAAGCCAGGGAGAGTTCTTCAGAGGCTTTCTGTTCCAAATCGACCAACGCCTCGTCCAGGCGATTGAGAGCTTGATAGCAATCGAGAAGTGCTTTTTGTTGTTTCTCTTCTTTGGTAATCATGGGTCTTGTAGTACTGAATCACGGGATAAGTAGGTGGACAATAATAACCCTAGGGTGGGCATTGCCGACAAAAACTTGTAACTCACCCACACAGAGAATTATAGGCAATGCCCACTTGACAATTTAGCCTTGTTTATTTATGTCCACTTCCTTATTACTTATGGAACCTTGACGGCGATCGCAGAAGCAACTACTACTAAACTTAAAGCAGGTGGACAATAATAACCCTAGGGTGGGCATTGCCGACAAAAACTTGTCACTCACCCACACAGAGAATTCCGGGCAATGCCCACCTGACAATTTAACCTTGTTTATTTATGTCCACTTCCTTATTACCTTATGGAACCTTGACGGCGATGGCATAAACAACTACTACTAAACTTAAAGTAGGTGGACAATAATAACCCTAGGGTGGGCATTGCCGACAAAAACTTGTAACTCACCCACACAGAGAATTCTGGGCAACGCCCACCTGACAATTTAGCCTTGTTTATTTATGTCCACTTACTTATTACTTATGGAACCTGGGAAATCACTGAAGGAATATCAAATCCTGTCTCAACAATCCCTGAATAATTTGTATAAGCTGGGATAGTTGGAGCACATTAGTCAGGCTGATACAAACAACACCGAAAACCATAATAGAAGAGGCAGCTATTCTTTCCTTAAGATAGGGTTCATCAAACAGCACAGCCCCCAAGACAACCTTGAAAATACTCCCCAGTCGCTTGACGGCGATCGCATAAGCAACTACTACTAAACTTAAAGCCACTATCTGAGAGAAGATTACCACAGCATTGAGTAGACCAATTTCTATCAATGTCTTCCACTTCCACCATTCTTTAATCCCATTTGTTTCAGTTTCTGACTCTAATTTCTCTCTCTCCAGATTTTCCCTAAAGACAAATGGTAGAGTAAACATTGAGATAGTAAACATGAGCAAGCACCCCCAAAAGAGAGCCTTTTGTAAATCGCTCTCCCCGGTGATGCTATTAACCCCCACTTTGGTTATGCTTAGGGTAACACTCCACAGAAAAGCCGCGAACAACGCCCTTCTTGCCCCTTCATTGGTTAAGAGAACTTTAAGAGGTTCTAAGGCTCCTTTATCCTTGAAGTTTAGATTGAGGATGTAAGACCCTAACCCCACAAAAACCACCCCAATAATCCCCAGGCTAGTGGGAAGTTCTCGGTCAAAATCTTGACCTGATATTAGGGAGAGCAAGGGGGAGATAAATAACAAAAATACGGGGGTTAAAGAAGTTAGGGGAGCTATCAGGGATAAATCAGCAATCTTTAGGGCTTTAAAGTAATTTGCAAAGGCAAAAACATTGAGCAATCCTCCACAAAGCAAGGCAGTCCAGAAGACGGTATGATTAATCTCAGGAAGACCGTTGAGTACCACAAAAGGGAACAGAAAAAAATAACTAAATACCGTCAATCCCCAGCTAATCGTGTACGGAGCGAAGTTAGTTTTTTCTAGCCCCTTTTTGCCCATTACATCTCTAGCTGCATCAAACAAGGCAGCGTTAAGGGCAAAAATAAACCACATAAGCTTTTCTTTTATCTAGACAATCATCTAAATCTAATCTAACCAAAAGCTAAGGGGATTGGGGATAGGGAATAGGCAACAGGCAACAGTGCGCCCAGCGTCGACGCTGGAGGCTGGGCGCAACAGGCAACAGGGAATAGGAACTTCGGATCAGCTAACCCTAACACCTAACACCTGGTTGACTGACAAAACTCCTAAACTTCATACTTCCGAGACGAGGAGACGGGGAGACGGGGAGATAAATTTTCAACTAAAAAATCAGCTTTCTCCCCCTGCTTCCTCTGCTTCCTCTGTCGGAAAGGGGGGAAATATCCCCACAGATAACCTGCTGAGGGAGACAGATACTTAAAGTCCCCCCTTCCCGCCCCTGCTCCTCTCAACCATAAATGTAAAAAACCTACCCTTGAAAGCTGCTCCCCCCTCACCTTTCCCCGTTCCATGTTCCCTGTTACCTGTTCCCTGTTACTAGATAAAATTGGTTACAACGCAAAAAAATTCCCCAGGACACCGAAAGATTTTTCTTGTCCTGGGGAATTATGCAGAAAGTCAATTGCTAATTAAGCTGGTTTTGCTTGCGCTTGTTGTTGCAGGAGAGTGATAATCGAAGCTTTCTCCAGCAGTCCCACAACTACGCCATTTTCTCGCACCACGGTTAGCTGTTTCACATGCTCCTGCGTCTCCAGTAGCTTCACTACCTCTAATAAAGATTGATCGCAGTTGACGGTGGTGATTGTTTCCAGAGGCTGCATCAATTCACTCACTTGAGTTTGGATCCACTGTGAAGTGGGGACTTTTTTCATGTCATCAACGGCGATCGCACCCAGAAGCTGTCCCTTTTCATTGGTTATCAAAAACTTGCTCCACTTACCATTGCCAATCACATACTCGTTGGCAAACTCCCGCAATGTCAAACCAGCAGGTACAATTGGGCTATCGGGAATAACAGCATCTTCAGCTGTGAAACCATTAAGCTTTTCTTGCACTGTAGCAGATTGTGCAGAAAGACCAGCATTTTGGAGCAAGAACCAACCGATTAACAGTGTCCAGAAGTTACCAACAGGACTGATTCCTAAGATAGCCAGTCCACCCACAATCACTGCTAACCAACCAAACAATTGACCGACTCGGCTGGCAAAGATAACGCCTTTGTTGGGATTACCTGTAATTTGCCAAACTGCTGCTTTGAGGATGTTACCGCCATCGAGGGGTAAGCCAGGAATCAGGTTAAACAGTGCCAAAATTAAGTTAATGGAAGCAAGCAAGGAAACAATCGCTGCTAAGGGAGCCGGAAGCGTTATGCTAACACCAATGGCAGTAAACATACCAAATAGTAGCAGGCTCACTGCTGGTCCGGCGATCGCTACCAAGAAAGCCTGTAAAGGTGTCTCTGATTCTTTCTCCAAGCTAGCCAAGCCGCCAAAGAGAAATAGGGTGATTGATTTAACTTGAATTCCTTGGGCTATGGCAACGAAACTATGTCCCAACTCATGAGCTACAACTGAAGCAAACAACAACAGCGCGGCAACCAATCCCAGAATCCAGGGTGTGATTCCACCCAATTGGGGAAATAAAGCTAATTGCCCTCCATAGGTTAAAGTCACCAATCCCAGGATGAAAAACCAGGAAGGATTGACAAAAAATGGAATTCCAAATAAATTTCCTACACGAATGTTGCTGTTCATAGGATTACCTCCCATCTAATTAGCGAAAGGTTTTATTTCGCCTTTCCATGACCCCATTGTAACGAAATGTAAAACGCCCCTCACGCCATTGATTGCAGTAAAATCCGTCCCTGGAAGTTCGGTTAGCAGCGCTCTGGGAAGGCGATCTCCCTGTTTGTGAATGTAAGAAATATCCTATGAATCCATAACAATAACCTTAAGACAAAACCCACCCTCAATTAAGTTGGGCATAATAGAGTCAGAGCTGCTCTGTCGTTACCAGGCTAGCAACGAATACTGATTAAGCGAGAAAAGCTTACCCGTAATCCACACAAAAAGTGAATTATGTCCGCCTCTGAAATCCAACCTCCCCAATCTTATAACCAAGAAGAGCTGCAGCAAATTCTCCAACTGGCGATCGCCCGTAAAGAATGCGACGGAGAATTGTCCAGGGAGCAACTCTGGGAAATAGCGGCTGAATTGGGAATTGACAAAAACTCTATACAAGCAGCTGAACAGGATTGGCTCCAAGGGCAACTCGTAGAACAAAAGCGACAGGCTTTCGACGCCTACCGACGAGAGAGATTAAAGCAAAAAGCAATCAAATACCTAATTGTCAATACTTTCTTAGTATCTCTCAACTTCTTCAGCGCCAGCACTCTTTCCTGGTCGCTGTATATTTTACTGCTGTGGGGGCTACTATTATCTTTGGATGCTTGGAAGACTTTCCAATCCAAAGGTGAAGCCTATGAGCAAGCCTTCCAACGCTGGAACCTCAAGCAGGAGATGAAACTCTCAATGCAAAGCCTTTGGGATAGGTTAAAAAAGGCTTGGCAGGCTTAAATACTGGGTAATGGGTAATGGGTAATGGGTAATGGGGAATCAACAATTAGGACACCAACTACCCACTACCCAATCCCACCTTGTTATACTATCCACGACAACTGCCGATATTACTGGTAATCGTTTTAGGATATGCAGCCCACCGACTCTAGCAAATTTACTGAACAAGCTTGGGACGCGATCGTTAAATCTCAAGAAGTTGCCCGCCTCTTCAAAAATCAGGACTTAGAGGTAGAGCATATAATACTGGCACTTATGGAACAAGAAGGGCTGGCGCAGCGAATTTTGAGTCGAGCCAATATTGATATCCCCCGCTTGAAACAGCAGCTTGAAGCCTTCACCAATCGACAAGCAAAAATTAACAATGTCGATCAACTCTACCTTGGTAGGGGGCTGGATGTGATGTTGGATCGGGCTGAGGCTTCCAGGAAAAGTTGGCAGGATAAATTTATCTCCGTTGAACATTTACTGATCGGCTTTGCTGAAGATGAGCGCATCGGACGACGTTGCTTGCGCAGCTTTAATTTAGACCCCCAAGATCTAGAAGCCCAGATTAAAGCAGTTCGAGGGAGCCAAAAGGTAACAGAGCAAAATCAAGAAGAGCGCTACGAAGCCCTCCAGAAGTATGGACGCGACTTGACAGAACAAGCGAAAACGGGTAAAGTAGACCCGGTGATTGGGCGGGATGAAGAAATTCGTCGGGTAATACAGGTGCTATCTCGCCGCTCGAAAAATAACCCGGTGTTGATTGGGGAACCGGGAGTAGGAAAAACTGCGATCGCCGAAGGTTTAGCCCAGCGCATTGTTAATGGGGACGTACCCGAATCCCTGAAAAACCGCCAACTGATTACCCTGGATATGGGTAGTTTAATCGCAGGGGCCAAATATCGGGGAGAATTTGAAGACCGCCTCAGATCCGTACTGCGGGAAGTCACCCATTCCGAAGGGCAAATAGTCCTATTTATCGACGAATTACATACCGTTGTGGGCACTGGTTCCACCCAAGGCTCAATGGACGCGGGGAACTTACTCAAACCCATGCTGGCGCGGGGAGAATTGCGCTGTATTGGCGCAACTACCTTAGATGAGTATCGCAAGCACATCGAAAAGGATGCTGCCCTAGAAAGGCGCTTTCAGCCAGTATTAGTCAAACAACCTGGAGTAGAAGACACGGTATCGATTTTGCGGGGACTCAAAGAACGCTATGAAGTACACCACGGCGTGAAAATAACTGATTCTGCCTTAGTTTCTGCGGCTACCCTTTCCCATCGCTATATTACTGACAGGTTTTTACCAGACAAGGCAATTGATCTCGTAGATGAAGCCGCCGCCAAGCTAAAAATGGAGATTACTTCCAAGCCAGTGGAATTGGAAGCCATAGATCGCCGGGTGATGCAGCTACAAATGGAAAAGCTGTCTCTGGAAGAAGAAGAGAAGCGTGCAGGCTCAGCTGTCTATGGCTCCTCCAAGGAACGTTTAGAGCGGATCGAAAAAGAAATTGGCTCCTTGGAAGGAAAACAAAAGCAACTCTCTTCCCAGTGGCAAGCAGAAAAGCAGATGCTCGAAGAAATCAACGTCCTCAAGGAAGAAGAAGAACAATTGCGAGTGCAGGTAGAACAAGCAGAACGGGCTTACGATTTAAACAAGGCGGCTCAGTTGAAGTATGGACGGCTAGAGGTCTTGCAGCGCGATTTAGAAGCAAAAGAAACCAAGCTTTTAGAGATCCAATCCCAAGGAACTGCCTTGCTGCGGGAACAGGTAACAGAAGCGGATATTGCTGAAATTGTTGCCCGCTGGACTGGTATCCCTGTGAATCGGCTGCTAGAGTCTGAGCGTCAAAAGCTGCTACAACTCGAAGGGCATTTGCATCGACGGGTGATTGGACAGCAGGAAGCCGTAGCTGCTGTGGCGGCGGCGATTCGTCGGGCGAGGGCGGGGATGAAGGACCCCGGACGACCGATTGGTTCTTTCCTGTTTATGGGTCCCACTGGGGTGGGGAAAACGGAACTGGCGAGGGCGCTGGCGCAGTTTATCTTTGACAGCGAAGATGCCCTAGTGCGGATTGATATGTCCGAGTATATGGAAAAACACGCCGTCTCGCGGCTGGTGGGGGCACCTCCGGGATATGTGGGCTATGAGGAAGGGGGACAGCTATCGGAAGTGATTCGTCGTCGTCCTTATTCGGTGGTGTTGCTCGATGAGGTGGAAAAGGCACACCCGGATGTGTTTAACATTTTGTTGCAGGTGCTTGACGATGGGCGGATTACCGACTCTCAGGGAAGGGTGGTGGATTTCCGCAATACAATTATCGTCATGACTAGTAATATTGGTAGTGAGCTAATTCTCAATGTGGCTGGGGATGATGCGGACTATGAGAAAATGCACAAGCGAGTGACACAGGCGTTGAGGGGACATTTTCGTCCCGAATTTCTGAATCGCGTCGATGATTTGATTATTTTCCACACCCTGAAGCGGGAGGAATTGCGTCAGATTGTGGGGATTCAAATTCAACGGATTCAGAAGTTACTGGCAGAGCAAAAAATTACTCTGGAACTCTCAGAGGCGGCACGAGATTATATTGTCAACGTCGGTTACGATCCAGTTTATGGGGCGCGTCCGTTGAAGCGGGCAATTCAGCGTGAACTGGAAAACCCCATTGCTACTAAACTGCTGGAAAATACTTTTGTTGAGAGTAACACGATTATAATTGACTGTGTCGATAATTCCCTCACCTTTAGTAAGAAAGCCTCAGTTGATCTGCTAGAATCTCAAACTGTCGTTTCACGGTGACTGGTGACTGGGAAGAATTTATAACTGGGGATTGAACCCACCGTTAAAAGTAACTGTTCACTCTCAATGAAACTTGAAAGAAGTTTCTATTTTTCTTAATCGACGTGGGGTTGATTCCCTGTTGCCTGTTGCGCCCAATCGACAACGTCGACGCTGGGCGCACTGTTGCCTCGTCGTCAGATGCTGGTAACTGAAAAAGATTGTCCTAGGTTTTTAGAAGCGGTAAATGGCGTACTGGCTATTTCAAGGCGGTCAATTGGGTCGCCCTTCTGGGGCGAGGTTCCGTACCTACGAGCGACTGAAGCGTTATGCTTATGAGGTTAAGGGGACGCTGTTTGCCACCCAAGATTTGCTCAAGTCCATTGACCAGATTTACCGCTATCCCCTGCGGCAGTCGGCGATCGATCGCCTCAACCGCTCCCTCAGAAGCGGGGTGGGCGATCGGCAGTTGGCAGAGTTGGTGGTAGCCCTCTATTTGGATGATCGCCTCTGTCTGGTTCACGAGGAGGCGAGGGCGCAGGAACCGCAGATTATCTGTTCTTTGGGATTGTTTCAGCCGCCTAGAACACCGATTCATTAATGGTAGGGGAATCCCCCTATGGTTTCCCCTGGCAGGTTTTGGGGCAGACTAAGTATATAATTTTGTTAACTATGATAGAATACTTCTGAATACAAATGAATAAAATATATTTTATGGTCACAGTGAGGGAATGATGTCGAAAACTATAACCATTCGTTTGACAGATGAAAAGTATGAACTGTTTAAGAAGTTTGCCGCCATGGATAACCGAGCTATTTCTAATTTTATTGAGACAGCAACTTTAAGATATATTGAAGAACTGGAGTATGCTGACGAGTGGGAAATGGCTGAAATTAATTCTGATGAAGACTTACAAAAATCATTAAAACGCGGACGAACTGATGTCAGAAAAAACAGGAAACGCCGGGTTACCTAACTATAAAATCTTCATTGCTGAAGAATATGATAAACAACTCAAAAAGTTCCCCCCAAAGGATAGAGCTTTGATTGAGAAGAAAATGGAGGAATATGTTATACCTCAGCTGAAGACGGAACCTCATTTTGGTTTGAATATTAAGAAACTTAAAAACTATGAGCCTCCAACTTGGCGTTACCGAATTGGGAAGTACAGGGTTTTTTATGAAATTGATGCTGAAGCTAAAGAAGTTGACATCCTGACTATCTCCCCCAGGAAAGATGCTTATTAGGTAGCTTTTTAGAGGATTATCAGTTTTGCTTCCCGACTAGTCAGTAGCTCTAGCGGGTAGGGAACGAGCAATAAAACTAGCAAAATCAAGAAATATTGGAGATAGCTATGAAAGTTACCTACGATCCAGAAGTAGATGCCCTCAAAATTACCTTAAATAATGTGCCCGTTGAAGAAAGTGACGAACAGAGTCCGGGGGTCATTCTGGACTATGACCTGGATGGCAACGTGGTTGGGTTAGAAATTCTCAATGCTTCTCAACGGATGGACAACCCACAATCCTGTGAATATTCGATTTTGACCCAGAGACCAGAATTGGTTCCTTCTAATTACTAATTCAGGAGTCAATCAGGTCAAATGATGGCAGGAGCGATGGTACAAGCTGGAGAAAAATTAAAAGAAGAGGATTAGAGAATGGCACTCGATTTTCAACGCACGCGGGATTTACTCTATGATTTCAAGTTTCAGGACTTGTTTATTGAGGAGTTGGGATGGTCCCAACCCTCAAGTCAGAAAGCTGTTCCTTTGTCAGTTGAGGATAGGCACTATAAATATAAAAGCATTGCCGAAGTTTCTGGCGTAGCTGTCTTTGAGGTGACGGCGGAAGATGGCAAGATTCCAGAGGTAAAAATTAGAGCTGCTATTCACAAGGAAATTGCCGATCGCATCGCCGAAAACCTGTTGATTTTTGTCGATGAGGAACGCACCCGCAGCCTCTGGTATTGGGTGAAGCGGGAAGGGTCAAAACGCTATTTTCGTGACCATTTATATGTCAGAGGTCAACCAGGGGATTTATTTTTAAGTAAGTTGGGTTCGCTGGTAATTGATATTACTGAATTAGAACATAGCGAACCCTCCGTTGTGGAAATTGCTCACAAGTTGCAGAGTGGGTTTGATGTTGAGCGAGTTACTAAGAAGTTTTATAAAGAATTTCAAGAACAGCATTTACAATTCTTACAATTCGTGCAGGGAATTGATAAAAAAGGAGATAGGCGTTGGTACACTTCGGTGATTCTGAACCGCTTGATGTTTGTCTATTTTTTGCAGCGCAAGGGGTTTATTGATAATGGGAATTTAGACTACCTGCAACATAAGCTCGAACAAAGTAAACAAAGGGGAGAAAATCGCTTCTACCTTGAGTTTTTGCAGGCGTTATTTTTTGAAGTTTTTGCTAAACCCGAATTTGAACGGGATGATTCGCTAGCGGCGTTAGTGGGTGAGGTGAAATACCTAGATGGGGGACTATTTCTCAAGCATCCCGTCGAACAAGCGTATCGTAATATTGCCATCGCCGATGAAGCATTTGAGCAGATTTTAGACCTGTTTTCTCGCTATTCTTGGAACCTAGATGATACCCCTGGGGGAAAAGATGATGAAATTAACCCGGATGTGTTGGGTTACATCTTTGAAAAGTATATCAACCAGAAGGCTTTTGGGGCGTACTATACCCGTCCTGAGATTACAGAATATTTGTGCGATCACACTATTAATAAGTTAATTGTAGATCGAGTTAATGCTGCTATTTCTCCCCTCTCATATCCCCCTCCTGTCCCCCTTAAAAAGGGGGAAGCTGAAGGAGTCTCCACTGTTGCTTTCCAAGATATCAATGAACTGTTAATCCAGTTAGATAGTAATCTCTGTAACTTACTAATTAATGAAATTCTTCCCAGTCTATCAATTCTAGATCCCGCCTGCGGTTCCGGTGCGTTTCTAGTGGCGGCGATGAAGACGCTAATCTCAGTTTACAGTGCGGTGATTGGCACGATTAAGTTGAAGGGAGATAGGCGGTTAAAACAGTGGTTGAGTGAGATAGAAAGTGGGCATCCTTCCCTGTCTTATTTTGTCAAAAAGCGCATTATCACGGATAACCTCTATGGGGTAGACATCATGGAGGAAGCGACGGAAATTGCCAAATTGCGCTTGTTTTTGGCGTTGGTTTCTTCAGCACAGGAAGTGGATGAATTAGAACCATTACCCAATATTGATTTTAATATCATGTCGGGGAATTCTTTAATTGGTTTGATTCGGGTAGATGAGGAAAGTTTCGATACAGTTGGCGACTCAAAGCACAAGCAGGGGAATTTATTACAGAGTTTAGCAGCTAGTAATTATCGCCAGATACTAGAAGATAAAAATCAGAGTATTGAGTTATATAAAAAGCACGCTTTTGAGCTGGAAGATGGGTCAGGTACACCTCAAGAAAATCGACTGCAAATGCTGCGCAACCATATTGATAAAGTAAATCGAGAATCGAGCACAAAGTTAAATCAGTTGTTGTTGGATGAGTTTAGTACCAAGTTAGGGATTAAGTATGAGCAGGCGCAGTTAAAGGGGAGAGGGAAGAAGCGAATATTAAAAATTGCGGATATTGAAGCTTTGAAGCCATTTCACTGGGGGTATCATTTTGACAAAGTGATTGAGGAAAAGGGTGGCTTTGATGTGATTATTACAAACCCACCTTGGGAAATATTTAAGCCAAACGCTAAAGAGTTTTTTGCTGATCATAGTGAGAAAATATCTAAAAAGAAAATGTCACTCAAAGAATTTAAAGCTGAAATGAAACGGTTATTAGTGAATGAAGAAATAAAAAATGCTTGGCTAGAATATCAAAGTAATTATATTCACCAGAAAGAGTATTTTAGATTGGCACCTCAGTACCAATATCAAGTTCCCATTATAAATGGGAAGAGGCATGTACAAGATGTTAACCTGTACAAATTATTTTTGGAGCAATGTTTAAATTTATTACGTCCTCAAGGCGAGTGTGGTTTGGTTATTCCCAGCGGTATCTATACAGATTTAGGAGCTAAAAAGCTGAGAGAGATGCTTTTTGGTAAAACTAATATTACTGGTCTATTTTGTTTTGAAAATCGTAAAGCAATTTTTGAAGGT
This sequence comes from Xenococcaceae cyanobacterium, assembly GCA_051439465.1. Taxonomy (GTDB): domain Bacteria; phylum Cyanobacteriota; class Cyanobacteriia; order Cyanobacteriales; family JBFRWF01; genus JBFRWF01. Next base: position 14,467 of record JBFRWF010000145.1, read on the forward strand.
GTTGACAGTCGATTTAAGTTCGTTGTATTAACATTTGAAAAAGATGGCATAACTCAGGATTTTCCAGCAAGGTTTATGCGCCATGATGTACAGGAACTTCAACATTTTCCAGACGATGAAACATTATCTATCAGTGTCGATTTAGTGAATAAGCTTTCGCCTGACTCTCTCTCTGTAATGGAATTTAAAAATGAAATAGATTTTCAGATTGCCGAAAAAATGGTCAAGTTTCCATTATTAGGTGAGAAACTTGAGGGGAAGTGGAATTTAGAATTACATCGTGAATTTAATATAACCGATGATGCCTTTCTATTTCATCAAGAGCAAAAACAGAAGGCGTTGCCTGTATATGAAGGGAAAATAATTCATCAATTTACTCATCAATATAATATACCTAGATACTGGGTTGATGAACAAGAGGGAAGACAAGCAATTTTAAAGAAACAGAAAGATAATTGTCAAATTCTAGGATATCAAAAATATAGGTTAGCCTATCGTTTGATCGCTTCTAATACAAATGAAAGAAGTTTGATATGTACAATAATACCTCCCGGTTTTATAGGAAATTATTTGAATTTTTCTAAAAGCATTGAAGGCAACAATCAACTTATATGTGTTAGTATTTTAAATTCATTTGTAGTTGATTGGTTGCTTAGGCAGAAAGTAACAACAAATATTAATATGTTCTACATCTATCAACTTACTGTACCACGCCTAATAGAAGGCGAACCATATTTTGATGAAATTGTAGAACGTGCCGCCAAACTCATCTGTACCACCCCAGAATTCGACGACTTAGCCGCAGAAGTCGGTTTAGGTTCCCACAAAAACGGCGTAACTGACGAAAGCGATCGCGCCAAACTCCGTGCCGAACTCGATGGCATGATAGCTCATCTCTATGGCTTAACCGAAACAGAATTTCAACATATTCTCAGTACCTTTCCCATCGTCCCCGAACCCGTTAAAATAGCGGCACTTAACGCTTATCGAGATGTGACAAAGGGTTTAATCAAAATTTGAATAACTATGCTCAGATCATTTCAACTTGAAAATTTCAAAGCTGTTCGTGACAGCAAAACTATTAAATTTACTCCACTGACTGTTTTTATTGGCAATAACGGTTCAGGTAAAAGCAGTATTATTGAAGGACTGCTCACCTATCAGAGCATTGTTCGAGATGGCTTAGATGATGCCATGAACTATTGGCTTGGATTTGAGTATATTCGTAACCTTGCTGTTTCCCACTCCCACAGACAATTGGGTACGGAACGTCCCTATGAAACCAATCCTATTAAATTTAAGATTCGGTCACAAGATTGGCTTAGTGAAATGGCTGTCACAATCGCACCAGGAGGAAATGAACTATTTATTCGTAAAGAAAAACTAGAGGTTAAACCAAAACAGAAAATCCCGATGTTCGTAGAACGCTCTGATCACGGAGATTTATTTCTTAAAAAATCTGAAGATGAATTTAAAGAAAAATGTCTAGATGGAGAATCAATTATTTCATCTTTTCTTGTACGAGAAAAATCTAGTATAGATATATTAGATATTATTTTAAATTGGCAATTTGTTAATTTCAATCCCTATGTAATGGGTTCACCTTATCCCCAAAAGCGCACGGGAGGTAAAATCAGCCTAAATAGTGATGGCTCCAATATTGCCGAATACCTCTTGAGTATCTATAAACTGGATAAGTCTGCTTTTGATGGAATTGTTGAAACTCTTCAAGTTATCCTACCCTATGCTCGTGATTTACAACCTGCAATTACCTCTGAATTAGAACGTAACGTCTATCTTCAGGTAACAGAAAGTGATTTCAAAATACCAGGCTGGCTTCTTTCAACTGGAACGCTACGACTCCTAGCACTGCTGACTTTATTACGACATCCTGACCCTGCACCACTAATCGTAATTGAGGAAATTGAAAACGGACTTGACCCCAAAACTATCCACCTAATTGTTGAAGAAATTAGGGATGTGGTTGAAACAGGTAAAACACAAGTGATTCTGACTACCCATTCTCCCTACTTACTTGACCTGCTAACGCTATCTCAAATTATTCTGGTTGAACGTGACGAAACAGGTCAACCTATCTTCAGCCGACCTGCGGATCAAGAATCCCTTCAAGAATGGTCTAAAAAGTTCGGATCTGGCAAACTTTACACCATGAATCGACTGAGTCAGCAAGGATAAATATGAAAGTTGGAATGATTTTTGAATGTGGTCCTAATGGTGCAGATAAAGCAGTGTGCGAACACTTGGTAAGGATGCTTAAACCAGACATCGAAATTTCCAGTGTGACACTTAACAATAAACCTAACTTGCTGTCTGATTGTGGTGATGCTGCTGCTTCGTTGTTAGGTGAAGGATGCGATCGCATTGTGATTATTTGGGATTTATATCCCCCCTGGCGAGAGAGGAAACAACGTCCCTTGTCGTAGGGAAGACCGTCAAGCAATTATGGACTCTCTCCAAAAAGCTAAAGTTACTTCTTCTGAAGTCTATCTTGTCTGTATTGAGGAGGAACTAGAAGCATGGCTACTAGCTGATGATCGCCCTCTTAAAGCACTCTTCCAGAAACTTATTAATCCCCACCCACTCAAAAAAACAATCAAAGCTAAAAAAAAGCCAGAAACAGTAAGAAATCCGAAAGCAAAATTGACTCAAATTTTTAAAGAGGTTACTGGTTATAAATATGTAGATATGAAACACGCAAAAATGATAGTTGAAAAGTTAGAGAATTTTAACAAGCTAAAACACAGTACAACTTTTGTTCGTTTTGCACTAAAGGCAACAGAAATACAACTATGATTCTCTGGGTTAGGGACTGACGCGCATAGGTTTAACCCACAATTGTGCGCTAAAAGTTCCATTGCAGGTAACAGCGATTGTTTTCTTCCGCTGTCTCTAAAATGATGTTGTTCGGGTCAACAATAATCTCAATGTTGTTGGGACCGGGTTGTAGTGGAAGTTGTTCGCTCCGAAGGCGGATAGTCTCATAACTACCTGCACTCAGCCAAGGAATTCGATAGAACAATTTGTCACGGTAGCTATTATTAGTAACGATATCGATATCGACATTGTCTGCGTCCATCTGTCCCACATTGTGAACCTCAACCGAAAGAACGCCATGGTCAATCATTGCTCGGCGCAGGCAAAGGTCAGATTGTAGCGTTTCTACTCTGGTAATCGGATATAGTCTCAGGCTGGTAACTTCCAATAACTCGGTTTCCGGGTGATCGTGGTGGACGTGACCACCATAGCGCAGATCCGTTGAACATCCATGAATATGCAGGTTTTGTCCTGGCTGCGGCACCGTCACTAATCCTGTTTCTGGTCGCTTGGCGTAAAAACCTGCCAGATACCAGTCTAGAGAGTTACTCAGGTATTCAATTGTGTCAGTTGTCGATGGAGCAGGGGCAAATTTGAAATGCTTGAGTTGACCATACACGCTTTTGTCCGTTGGTGCTTCGATGGCATGATTGTAGTGTTTTTGTTGCCACAGACACAGTTTTGACGCGACGGTAATGACCAATGATTGCCAGCGGACATTTAAGCGGATACCCCAGTAATCCCTTTCAATTTCTAATTGGTCAATGGCTGCCTCCACAAGGGGTTGAAGTTTGCCCTGATGCTGGGGAAGTTGGGTGAGAGGAAGATCAATTCCTTTATCCTTGGCATTGGTCGTATAGCAAACGTAGGGGAAGTGTACCAGATCCGAAGTGGTTGGCAAGTACTCTGCACGACCAGCGTAGGGATTGCACTTATAAATGTTGGTGCACTCTTGTGCTGGTTGGTAGATGAAGGAGAGTTCTCCATTGTCTATAGAGGTTGTTGTGCCTAATCCTACAACATCTCCTGCTAAGGGAATTTGAGTAATAGGAAGATGTTCGTAGATATCCCCAACGACCAGATCGGTGATAGTGTTAGCAACATAAAGTGTCACCATAGTGCTCGGAGCCAGAACAGTGCTTTAGTTCTCAGTTAGTTATATCTTAGCAGAAAACATTTTTGCAAGAGGTCGTGTAACTGCGATCGCAGTCTAACTACGCCCATGCACTCGACCGTCACACATTCGCAGAGTCTAAGGCTATCGACTAGAGTGTTAGAAAAATGTAGAATGATCAAACTATCGGAAATCATCGATCCTGAAAATGGAAAGGTGTAGAGGTGAGAGATTAGCGCAGTATAACATTGCGCTGAACCGGGATGGAGTATAGGTCATTAAACTAGGATGAGTGAACAGTTTCTATGACAAAGCAAAAATGGATTATTTTAAGCCTGATTGTTATTAGTCTCATTACAACAACAAACTTTTCGATCTACTGAGACTTTTGATACACCTCCTGTACTACTTTTGCTAAACGCCCCATCCCAGTTTTAATCTCCTCATTACTGGCGGTGAGGCTAATGCGGATACACTGCTGCTTGTGCTGCCATTCTTCGAGCAAACCAGGGAAGAAAGAACTACCAGGGACAACAATCACTCCCACCTGCTTTAGTTGTTGGTAGAATTCCCAGTCAGTTATGGGTAAATCTCGGAACCACAACCAGGAAAAGATTGCCCCCTCGCCACGATGTAAAAACCAGGGTAAATCTTTGGGCATGACTTGATTGAGGGTACTTTCCAGAATCTCAAACTTGCGCTGATAGTGGGGGCGGATTACATTTATGGCAATCTGGGCTAATGCTCCAGAAGCGATCGCTCGCGCCGCCAGTGCTTGTCCATAGCGGGAGGAATGAATACATATATTGGTTTGGAAGGATTCTAGCACTTGAATTAGCTGCGGATCGCCAATGGCAATCCCAATGCGCTCCCCTGGTAGTCCAGCTTTTGATAAGCTCATACAGTGGATGATATTATCCCCAAATTTCGGTGTCATGGGCGTATAATTCAACGCCGGGAAGGGAGGAGCATAGGCAGAGTCAATCAATAGTGGTACGTTATATGGTGCGGCTAAATCGGCAATTCTTTGCACCTCTTCATCGGTAAGGACATTGCCAGTGGGGTTACAGGGACGAGAGAAAATCACACAGCCAGTATGAGCTGTAATCGCCAGTTTGCTGAAATCCGGGCGGTACTTAAAGCGGCGATCCTTCTCGTTAATTTCCAGGGTGGGTTTATAAGCAACTAGGGCTTCTGGCACTAAGCTAACGCCCCCATAACCTGTATATTCTGGACTGAGGGGGAGAACGATTTGCTTTAATTGTCCTGTTGTAGTGTAGCCACCAAAGGTATTAGCGGCGTAGAAATAGAGGGCTTGAGAGCCGGGAGTAATGAGAATATGGCGATCGCTCAAGGAAAGTCCATAACGGCGATTAAAATCAGAGGCGATCGCTTCGATCAGCGGTGCATATCCCTGAGAAGAACCATAGCGGCAAACTACCTCACCATACTCTGAGCTATCCAGCAAATCTGCGGTACAATCATGCCACAGTTGCTCTACTTCTGGCAAAATTACTGGATTGCCTGCACTCAAGTTAATAAATTCATGTCCTGCACCAGCTCGTAAAGTTTCGATAATATCTTTCATAATTGCCCTAACACCAGTGAGTTGGGACATCTGGGCACCGAATTGAGACAGGGCAGGGTTCATAAGCTTAAGATATTGCTGAGTAAGGATTGGAATGGTTCTTAATATATTTTAGAAGGTCGATTAGTGTTAAGTTATATTAAAGCCAATTGCCTAGATCCCAAATCTAGCTCTCAGTAATTGGAAAAGAATCTCCACAAGAGCATTCGAGTGGCTGCAAATATTTATCAGTTATGTCTCCTCTTTCTAGCCGACTAACCCGAACAAAAGCTTCAAGAGTTTACACCAGTACTAACAAGCAAGTTATCCCTGAAGAACTGAACCAGCTATTTGCCAAAGCCGGTTTGCCAGTCCGAGATCTGAACAAACTCAAAACAGCGCTGCAGAATTCACTGTTATGCGTAACTGCGAGATTACTTAGAGATCGTGCGATGGTTGGCTTTGTTAGAGCAACTGGTGACGGAGTTTTCAATCTAACGGTTTGGGATCTTGTTGTCGATCCGAGTTTACCTAATAGAGAAACTACGAAGAAATTACTTCTGGAACGATTAAAACAGGAGATCAAGCGAACTGCGCCGCAGTGTGGCGTCTCCATTTTCGCCGACTCACAAGACTTTAAGCTCCTAGATCAGGCTAACTTTACCGAAGATCAAAAGGGGATTCGAGCCATGGTGTTGAGATCAATCATTTGACCTTCCAGAGAAATTATGCTGTCTCCAGCCAATCGAATATTTGCTCTAACTGTCCCAAGCTAATCAGCCCGTACTGCCACAGCACCATCGGTAACTGATTGGGCACCTGCTGGACTTGGCGCAGTGCTAACCGAATCTGTTGAGCCGGAATTCCCAAATCTTCTTGTAAAAAATGAATTAACTTTGGCTGCATCTGTGCTGCGACTTGAATTTGTAAACTTATGTAAATTATTTTAAGATTTTCCGTAACAATCTGGCAAGTGCGATCGCGTAAAATAAACAAGAGCCTACATGGGCACACTTAAAAATAGGAGAAATGTTCAAAGGCTTGCTTTGCAAGGCTTTAAGAGGCATTATAGTACATTTGTATGGGAAAAGTTCCGTTCCAGAAGGCAAAGCCTTGTGATGTGCGTTCCCAGGTACTACCTGGGAACGAGAGCAACGAGAGCATCAGAAGAATCGATTCGCCAACAATATCTTTTCAATCCAGGGCGGGACTAAAGCAATTTCTCAAATTTGGGATCTGCTTGGAGTAACTTAAGTACCTGTTTAATGTCTTGAGTGCGGTTTTTGTTAACCACTAAGGTGACATTGCGATCGCGCACAATCACCACATCCTCTAAACCGATAGTAACAATCACCTCTTCTTCATCACTAGCATAGAGAATTGCTCCCTTCGTATCTTGCCCCAGATGATTTGCCAACTCTACATTCTTGCCATCCCCTTTCAGGAGTCGCTCAATGGCATTCCAATCCCCCAAATCGTCCCAGCCAAAATTAGCAGGTAGCACATAAGCCAACTGGGTTTTTTCCATCAAAGCATAGTCGATGCTTTTTTTCTCTAGCTGAGAATAAGCTGCCTTCCCTTGTTCTGCCAAAGGACGGATAATTTCTGGGGCATGATTTTGCAATTCCTCTAAAACCACCCCCGCTCGGAAGATGAACATCCCACTATTCCAGCTAAATCGACCCGTACTAATAAAGAACTCAGCCGTTTCCCGGTCGGGTTTTTCTGTGAAGCGACTCACCCGATAAACGGGTAATCCACCAAAACTCCCCTTCGGTTCCCCTTGTTCAATGTACCCATAGCCAGTGGAGGGATAATTGGGGGTGATTCCCAGAGTGACAATGGATTCCTCTGCCAAAGCTAGCTGAGTAGCAGCCTTCAGGGTTTGTTGAAAAGCCTGCCGATCCCCAATCCAGTGGTCAGCGGGAAAAAATCCGATCACTGCTTCTTTGCCATAACGTTTTGAGGCTTCCAGGGTTGCCCAAGCAACAGCTGGAGCAGTGTCTCGTCCTTCTGGTTCTACCAGCAAGTTGGCTTCTGGTAGCTGAGGCAGTTGTTCTCTGACACCGTCGGCAATTAAAGCAGAGGTTATCACCCATAACTGCTCCCAGTCTCCTGCCAGTGTCAAGAGTCGGTCAGCAGTTGCCTGCAAGAGGCTCTTACCGCTGCCGTCAAGGGATAAAAACTGCTTGGGTCGGTATCTGCGGCTTAGGGGCCAAAAACGTTCTCCTTTGCCACCAGCCAGAATTACGGGTATTAAGGATTTATACATGCAGCGCTCACTTGTTATTAGAACCAATCATATCTTCGCTTCTTGCTTGAGATTGCAGAGGGAAGTAGGGAACTTCGGATCAGGGAACTTCGGATCAGGGAATAGGCAACAGGCAACAGGCAACAGGGAATAGGCAACAGGCAACAGGGAATAGGGAGCAGGGGAAGAAAAAGACAACAAATTGATAAAGGGGGTTTTAGACCCGGATTCCGTATGACTGGTGAATGGGGAGGATGGAGAGAGAGGCTTCACCTCTGGATGGGAAGCTGTTAGCATAGCCTACCCTGACCGCGATCGCCCGACGGATTGTCCCCCATATGTCAATACTGCTCGGTAATAGCTCTATTCTTTCTCCCTCTGCCTCCTCTACCTCCTCTGTCTTCTCTGCTTGTCTGGACCGAAAACTTTTCTTAACCGAGCAGTATTGGTTCGTGGGGCTCTCTCAATTTGGAACTTTTTGGCACTTTCTGGTTCTAGATAGCTTAAAGTTATAATCTTTCAAGAAATTTTAGCATTACTCGCGGGAATCCCCCTCTTCTAATCTCTAATTGTTCCCGAAGGGTTCTCCGAAGGAGTAGAGGGGATGAAAGCGTTCGCTTAGCGTTCCATAGAAAGGGTGGGGTTGAACGCTGCGTTATCAAAGTTATATATAAAAATGCTTTTGGCATTTTTGTATTATAGCTACGTTATAGGTTTATCTTGACAGCCAAAGAATATGTGTTAAAATGTAGTGATGAGGAACGTAGTAAAAGTCCGACTGTATCCAACACCAGAACAAAAACACTCTCTAGCTAAAGCATTTGGGAGTGTCAGATGGCTTGGGAATTATTGTCTAGCAGAGAACAATAAAATCTATAAAGAAACTGGAAAGGGATTGTCGGCTATTACTATGAAAAAATGGATTCCTCAACTCAAGAAACAAGAGGAAACCAAATGGTTGAAAGAAACCTATTTTCAATGCTTGCAAGCTTCCGTTATTAATCTTGGTATAGCTTATAAGAACTTCTTTGAGAAGAGAGGGGGTTTCCCAAGGTTCAAGAGCAAGCATGGAAAGCAGTTTTTACAGTATCCTCAAAACATCGAATTGTTAGAGAATGCTGTTAAATTTCCTAAGTTGGGAATAATTAAAGCTAATCTACATAGGACATTTGATGGAGAACTAAAAACCGTAACTATAACCAAGACTAAAACTAACAAGTATTACGCCTCTTTGCTATTTGATGATGTCAGGCTAGAGCCTAACCCTAGCAATGAAGGTAAAGCTATTGGTCTTGACTTGGGTTTGACCCATCTTTGCTATTACCAGCAATGGTAATAAGTTTGATAATCCACGCCATCGGGCGTAAGTCAACTGTGGTGGCTACTGCCAATGAAGTTGGAAGCCACGCTCGTAATCTTTGATACTCGCTACGCGAGAAGCAAGCTACGAGCAATGGTAGTTCACGAAGAGAAGAGTTTTGTTGTGAGGTTATCTGTATAACCCAAGTTATATGTGTTAAACCAGCCCCTATCAAGTTTAGGCGCAAAGAGTGGTTAATTTTTGTGAGGTGAGGAGCATGAAAAACGGCGTCGAAAGATTTCCAACAGATGTTGGAGTTGATCCAACTGAGAATTTTAATATGTATCGAGAGACTGTGGTAGGACAACCCCCACCGTCTGCTGAGGATGTTCAAATCAAGCCAGTCTCTCACAAAATCCCTCGAAAGGGCAAGGGATTGTCTCCCTTTAATTGGGGATTATTGTGGGGTACTACTTTTACCTTAACCGCAGCGATTTCTGCCACAGTCGGCGCCACCATAACACTAATTAGCCCTTTGCCCCTGAACATTGCTTCCCTAATCCAAAAAGCTGAATCCTCGTTGACAAAAGCTTCGCCAAAGCAAAAGAATGATGGTTGGGGGTCGATCCTACAATATAGTCTGGCACGACCAGTCAACATCCTGGTGATGGGTATAGACCGTGTCCCGGATGCCCCAAAAGGCTCAGCAGAGGTTTTTGCTGGTCGCAGTGATACAATACTCCTATTGCGCTTCGAGCCGACAGATAATTCGGTGCGGATGCTTTCAATTCCACGGGATAGCCGTGTGGAAATTCCCGGTGTTGGCTTTGCCAAAATCAATGATGCCAATGTCAGAGGCGGTCCAGCTCTGACGGCACGGGTGATGAGTAAAACTTTGAACGACGTACCGATTGACCGATATGTGCGCGTTACCTCTGATGCTTTTAAGGAATTGGTGGATTTGGTGGGCGGGATTGAGGTTTTTGTCCCTTATCCAATGTCCTATGTAGATCTTACTCAAAAGCTGGAAATTAATTTAGAAGCGGGGTGGCAAAACCTCAATGGAGAGCAAGCAGAGCAGTTTGCTCGCTTTCGCAATGACAAGTATGGTGATATTGGTCGGGTTCAGCGGCAACAAACCTTGCTCAAGGCGCTGCAAAAGCGTCTCCACAATCCAGCAATATTGCCTCGCATCCCCCAAGCTATAAGGGTGCTGCGGCAATATATCGACACCAACCTCAGCTTGGAAGAGATGCTGGCATTGGCGAATTTTGGTCGGGGTTTAGACAGGGATAACATCAAAATGGTGATGATTCCCGGTCGTTTTAGCCGGGAGGATGAATATGATTTGAGCTTTTGGATTATCTATCCTAACGGGCGCGATCGCGTGATGAGAGAATATTTCGATCTAGAAACAGAATCAAAGCTAAGGTCGCGCAATATCCTTCGTTCGCCCAATCGCGTGCGCATTGCCATTCAAAATGCAGCGGATGAACCGGATTTAGCTCGCCGCGTTGTCTCCTATCTAGCCGAGCGTGACTTTCATAACGTCTATCTGATGAAGGAATCCCCGCAGCTGCTACAGGAAACTGAGATTATTGTCCAGCAAGGTGACTTGGAAGCAGCTAATATGTTGAGAAAAGTCTTGGGTTTGGGTCGGGTAGAGGCGTCGTCCATTGGCGATTTGGATTCTGACTTGACAATTCGGGTTGGTGTAGATGCCAAGCGGCTTGAATGACTTCTTCGAGCACTTAATAGGCATGATGTTGGTACAGCGATCGCTCCCCATTGGTCAATTTTGTCATGTTGACCAAATACAATATTTGCATAATGTAACCGTTCACTCCTCCCCTCAAAAGAGCGATCGCCACCCCAAGACTGCAAGAGCTACCCCAAGACTGCGAGAGCTACCCCACCACGATGCGAACCTCAACCAGCTTGGCCTGTTGTTTACATATATTTATAAAATTGTTTATATAAAAACATAACTCAAAATATCGATACCAATACAGGTCAAGCACAAGGGATTGCAGCAGGTGGAGATGTTCATGCCATATTAGAAGTTTCTCTAATATGTACCCAGTAAGCCCGAGGTAAGAAATCGACCGAAGCTTGACTAAGCATAGGTTGTAGCGATTTTTAAACTGGAACCTTCAGTTGTAACGAGGATTATTATGCTATAGTTAAGCGAGTTAGTTGCATATACTAGTAAATGTTGACAATGTGTTGTAACTAACAATAGTATGATTATGTAATTGCCACTCCCCCTTTGTCCTATAGCCTTGCAGCTGGAGCTATGAATAATAAGTGGGATGGCAGGCTAAGTCCAGTGATGACTTAAGAATTAATTTGAAAGCGTACTCTAACATATTGTGTGAGAGTTTATAAAGTGTGAGGAGTTGAAAAAGAATAAACCTGTTCTCTTAGAAAGGAGAGACTCTTCATGCTTTTTCGACTTACTTTAGCCTCTTTAGGTTGCATTATAGCCGCCATACACATGGCTCATTTTAATCCTAATGAAGGAGTAACCAAACAGACCCTCAGCAACCCTGAACTTTCTAGTGAGAATCATCCATCAACAAAGAATCTGCTAGCCAAAAACAAAAAACAGTGGAACTCTGATCTAGAAAAAGCTCTTGCTATAAAGGCAGCTTATAGAAAAGAAAGCGGCTATTTCTCTTCATCACAAATACCTCCAGTTCAGCAGACAGAATCTATATCTCCCGTTCCAGAAATTGGCATTTTCCCTAAAGATATTTCCGAGTTATCTGAGAGCAACAATTATATAATGCTAACTTCAACGGGGGCTGTAAATAAATTAGAAAATCCGTTATATCAACTCCAACTCTATGCTAATGGAAAACTATTAGCATCTTATAAAGCCGTAACTGGACGAGCATATACCCAAAATCGAAACCGCCATAGAGCCGGAACAGAAGCACCTCTACCAGAGGGAAAATATAAAGTTGCTTACACAACTATAGCGATCGGATTTGATTCATGAACAAGAGTGCGGGCTCGCTACGCGAGTGCGGGAGGCAGCGCCAACAAGAATGCGGTCTCGCTACGCGAGTGCGGGAGGCAGCGCCAACAAGAGTGCGCA
>JBFRWF010000146.1:0-28639 GCA_051439465.1 Xenococcaceae cyanobacterium
AGCATCATATCTCACGACACCAACTGTTTGAGCCGACGAAAACCCTCGAGGCGTTGCATCATGCGACTTCCAAGCGGAAAGTAAAACAAACTGCTTCCATGCCAGTAGTTCCCTCAAACAGAGTTACGCAAAATGGGAAGTCACCGATGTCCCAAAACTGTTAATCTGTTAACTTTTTAGCAGGTTTTATCAGGTTTTTAGAAGGTGCTATAGCAATATGAAATATTGCCAATCTGATTTTACTCATGCTTTGAGACTTATGGCTAAAACCTTACTGGCGGGGGTGCGAATTGTGCTGGTGGAACCAGCAGGGGCTCTGAATGTGGGCTCTGTGGCGCGGGTGATGAAAAATATGGGGCTGCATCAGTTAGTGTTGGTGAAGCCTCATTGCGATCCTTTGGAGGAAGAAGCGTGGCAGATGGCCGTGCATGGGGTGGATGTTTTGGAACAAGCCCAGCAAGTAGAGAGTTTGCCAGAAGCTTTGCAGGGATGTCAAAGAGCGATCGCAACCACGGCGCGATCGCGTACTTTACCCACCCAGCTAGAATCTCCGCGAGTTGCCCTCCCCTGGTTGTTGGCTCAGAAACTACAATCGGCCTTAATTTTTGGCCCGGAAGATCGGGGATTGAGTAATGTAGAACTCAACTATGCCCAACGATTTGTCTCTATTCCCGCTAATCCGGAGTATCCTTCTCTAAACCTCGCTCAAGCAGTAGCCGTTTGTGCTTATGAGCTATATCAGTCATCACAGCAGCAAGTAGGGAGAAGTGAAGCCTGGAAAACGGAAAACTTTCCTCGATCTTCAGTTGATACTGCTCCCCTAGATGCCTTAGAAGGCTACTATCAGCAGCTAGAATCGGTCTTGTTAAAAATGGGTTATCTCTATCCCCACACAGCGGCGGCGCGGATGGAAAAATTCCGGCGTCTATTTAATCGGGCTAATCTCAGCCCCGAGGAAGTGGCAATGCTGCGAGGAATTCTCAGCCAAATGGATTGGGCACTGCAATTTTTACCACAATCGGGGAAGAGAGCAGGGGAAGCAGAGGAAGCAGGGGAAGCAGAGGGAGCAAGGGAGAAAAGGAGAGGGGGAGACAGTGAGAATTGAGTTTAGTACTAGCGTAATATGTTCATAGCCAGTAAATTGTTAGCTATTGGAGAATTACTACAAGAGGAGTTAAGTGTGGTGCAGGAGTTTTAAACAGGGTGGTTTGACTCAACGAGGTCAACAAGGGAAACATTTTTAGAATGCAGACGTCAGTTTAAGAATTATCAACTGGAAACAGTAACAGAGAAGAGAGTAGCATGAACCACCCTCAACGCAATCGCTTTGAAATTCGCAGAAGCCAAACCCGCTCCCAACAACAAAATCCAACTCTATTCCCTCTGAATAAGAAGCAGCCTCGTGCCAATCCTCGCTTCAAGCGGGATGAGAAGTTCTTGAAACCTGTTGAGAGTCCTTCCCCAGAATCAGTCCCCAGCAATGACGAGATTGCACAACAGGAACCGTTACCAGTGTCTGGCCAATCAGATCAAGATAATGTCTCGAATGAGACTGAAGAACTCCCCAATGAGGCTAGTAACCGCGATCAAGAGTCGAAGGTAGCGACAGAAACGGCAACCTCGGTTCAGTTAAAGTTAGTGGAGTCAAGCTCACTCGAGCAACCTACTGTGGTTTCTGCTGATGAGATCATCGACACAGACAAAAATACTCGCGATCGGGAAAGAACCTCTCGCAGTTCCTCAAAACTGTTTTCCTCGCTAGTATTGTATGTCATTCGCCTGCTGATTTTGGGTCTTGGCATTGGTGCGATCGTTGGGACTGTGTTAGCCAATATCGACCTCACCAAACCACTGTTTGGCAATGCTAACCAAACTGAGCAAAAAACTGAGCCAAGTGAGCCCCAAGAGCAGCAACCTGGAGAAAAGGAGAGTCCTGCCTCACCTTTATCCTTGGGGAAGGAACTTACCCCCCTGAAGGCAAAATTGCAAAAGTTGGCAACAAAATATCCTAAATTGCAGCCAGGGGCATTTTTTGTAGATATCGATAACGGTGCTTATGTGGACTTGAAGGGAGAGACTGCCTTTTCTGCTGCCAGCACTATTAAAATTCCTGTTCTCATTGCTTTCTTTGAGGATATTGATGCGGGCAAGATTTATCTGGATGAAATGTTAACCATGAAGCCGGAATTGATCGCTAGCGGTTCCGGTAGCATGCAATATCAAAAGCCAGGGAAGCAATTCACTGCCCTAGAGACGGCGACAAAGATGATCGTGATTAGTGACAATACTGCTACCAATATGCTGATTGATCGTATGGGGGGAGCTGAGGCACTCAATAAGCGGTTTCGTGATTGGGGCTTGAAAACGACGGTAATTCGCAATCCCCTGCCAGATTTAAAAGGAACAAATACTACTAGCCCTCGGGATTTGGGGAATTTGCTGGCTATGGTTAATCGAGGGAAACTGGTGTCAGTGCGATCGCGCGATCGCCTGCTCTATATCATGAGACGAACTCGCACCAGGACTTTACTGCCAAAGGGTTTAGAAAACAGTGCTACCATCGCCCACAAAACTGGTGATATCGGCTCGGCTCTAGGGGATGCTGGTATAGTGGATATGCCTAATGGCAAGCGCTACATTGGCGCTGTAATGGTTAAACGCCCCCACAATGATTATAGTGCAAGAACGCTCATTCAGCAGATTTCCCGGACTGCTTATCAACACTTCAAGTGGTACATGCCCCGTCCCTTTACCAAAAATAAGGACGTTGCTCAATGATGGATTAGTTGAGTTTGTTTTTTGATGTAATTATAGGTATCCCTAGATGGAGACAAGACATTTTCAAATTGGCCAAATCATCTTCCGGACAGGGGAAGAATCCCGCGAAGCTTACCGGATCCTTAAAGGACGAGTGGGAATCTCTAAAATTGTCAATGGGTGTCCGATGGTGCTGGCGTTAATGGGCGAGGGAGATATCTTTGGCGAGATGAGCCTGGTTAGCGATAAACCTCACTCTGCAACAGCCCAGGCGATAGAACCCACTGAAGTGGAAGTGATGACTGAGGATGAATTCAACAAGCTCATTCTCCAAGACCCTGAGAAAATTATTCCTTACCTATCCAACTTCTTTGAGCGGCTGCGGACGGTCATGGACAGTTGGGTTATGGAAATCCAACCTAAGGAAGAGAGCACTGCTCAGGCTACACCTGCGGCTGAACTTTCTATCCCTTTTATCACCGCTGTCTCCAATGAGGCTCAGCGGTGGGATGTTCGTCTTGCGGCAGATAACATAGTGACTAAGAAACTGTCTTCCAGTCCAGAGGTTACTATCGAAAAATTTCCCTATCGTCTAGGTCGGGAAGAGCTGCCGATGAAAAGCAATGTATTCTGCAACAACGATTTCACAATCCGCGATCTGCTCCCCTTTCAAGTTTCTCGCAACCACTGTTCTATTGAGCGCGAGGGGGATAATTTCTTTATTCGTGACCGTGGCAGTCGATTGGGAACGATTGTCAATGGTAAATACCTCAGTATCCATACTAGTACCCTCAAGGCTAAACTCAAACCGGGCAAGAACACGCTGATCCTAGACACAAACACAAGTGAAATTAGATACACAGTGACCCTAGAAGCTCAGGAAAATCCGGAAAAAGCCCGGGAACTTGAAAAACTTAAAGCCAGAATTGATGATGCCCTAGCGGATGGCCAGCTCTCTCGACAAGAACTCGATGACATCAGAACTGCTATCTATGCAGATAAGAAGGTTACTGCAGAAGAGGTAGGACTGGTCATGTCCCTCATGGAAAAAGTGACCCGAGGAGAGATTCAGCTTGGAGACTGAGAGCATTGACTGAGGAGATGGGGAGCAGGGGAAGCAGAGGGAGCAGGGGGAGCAGGGGAAGCAGGGGAAGCAGGGAGAGAAAAAGCTTATTTTTTCGTTTCTGCGATCATCGACAGGGGGACAGGGAGAGGGAAATCCATTGATTTTTTGTTAACTCAGATCTTGCACCTTGAATTTAACTCCTGGTTGGGTAAAAGGCAGAGGGCAGAAGGCAGTCCGCAGGAAGAGGAATAATCGGTTATAACGAAAATTGATCCAGATAAAAGCTTTTATCGTTCAAATATGCTATTTTTTTTGCTTTTATTTCCTCCCTTCTGCCCTCTGCCCTCTGCCTCCTGCCTCTCCCTCATCTAGTTTCTGACTCTGCTGCAAGATCTGAGTTAATATATTAAACCCTTGCGTAGGGTGGGTTAGGCGGCGATAACTTGATCTACTAACCTGCTAACTAACTATCCGCCGTAACCCACCAAAACCAAGCACTCTACCTATGTTAGGAATTATTTTATAAATACCCTCTAGGGGGTCG
Source organism: Xenococcaceae cyanobacterium (assembly GCA_051439465.1). Taxonomy (GTDB): domain Bacteria; phylum Cyanobacteriota; class Cyanobacteriia; order Cyanobacteriales; family JBFRWF01; genus JBFRWF01. Next base: position 4,368 of record JBFRWF010000146.1, read on the forward strand.
CAGTTTATTAGTTGCTTTCAGTTAAGAGAATTTCCTTAAAACTTCAACAAAATTACCAAGACAGCTTGTGGATTTTACTGAAACTTTACATTTCTTTTACATAAAGCAGTTGTTTCTTTACCAAAGCTTTAAAGAATCGGTTGACATTTTGTGTTATTGTTATAATAACTAGAAACCTTACCCTCTGTTGCCTGTTGCTTTTTGAGTAGCGTTTTGATTCACAACCCTTTATAGGACTGCTATAGGATACTGTGGTTCAATTAACCGAGGGTTAAGATACCTCACTCTGCCAAAGTCTTACAGGGCAAGACTTTCTCCCCTGCTCCCAATCCTTCTTGGATAAGCCTACAGGCTAAAGCCTGAGACAATTTAACTTTTCTTGAGAAAACACAATTTATTTATGTCCGACTATTTACCTTAGGGTTCAAGAGCAGGATTCTGCCCGATTTTAGCTGAAAATTATTGATATTATGGATAAGCTCAAACGGTTATCAATAGTTGGGACTGGAATAGGGATGGTGGCTTTGGGTACCCTTGCTGTCAATTCTGCTCAAGCTGCTACAATTGTTAACGCTAACTTTAATAGAGATTCTAATGGCAATCGTCTACAAACTGGAACTGGTCAAATAATAAACGGATCCGGGCTGTTTCTAGGTGACGGCTTGATGATTGATACGGAGAACCCGAATAACAATCCTTTAGTACTCTTCAACAGTAGTTGTGGGCCTGATTTTCCTGGTACTCCTTGCACTGGTGGCGACCTTGATTTGGCCAGTGGTCCCACATATGGTACTCGTCCCCAGAAGAATGTTCTAATTATTCAGGATCTAAATGGGTCAGGTAATCCCAGCCCTATAACTGTTCCAGACGACGATGAGGATGGCGGTACCTTTGTCTTTAAGTTTACCGATCCTGGTGGAGTTACTTTCAAGAACGTTGGAATTCTAGATCTGGATGAGAATAACTTCGAAGATCTTATAGAATTTGAGTTCTTTTTTGCAGGCAATCCCAATACTGGTGTAGTCATTGATCCTTCACGGATAAAACTACTAAATCAACCTGTTCCTCTTAACAATGGAGCACAGACACAAGGTGTTCCTATCGGCAATGGTATGCAGTTGTTTGAAAATGATAACTCCTTTAGGAGATACAAATTTAGCAACCTCAATAACGTAACAAAGGTTAAGGTGACGCTAGACGACATTAGTGGTGCTATTACAAACGTAAAATACAAACGCCCAGAAATTCAGACTGAAATACCTGAGCCTGCTTCTGTTTTTGGTCTATTTATGTTCGGGGCTTTTTGTATTGGTTCGAGCCTGTTGCATCAACGCAAATAAGTTATATAGCAGTCCTAAGTTTATTGAGTATTCTCAAACCATTCGGTAATTCCATCAGCGATCGCCTTTGCTAATCTCTCCTGTTCTCGCGGATTGGTAATCCACTCAAACTCCTCAGGATTAATCATAAATCCCAGTTCCAACAACAGCGATGGAGCAGTATGGGGACGAGTGAGGGCGAGGTTATTCCAAAACACCCCATAAGAAGGACGATCCAGCTTTTCTACTAGATAATTATGGAGAAATACTGATAAGTCATGGGCTTGAGGGTGATACCAAAACATACCAATGCCAGCAGTGTTAATCGCATCACCACTATCAGGTAAGGCATTGTAATGGATCGAGAGAGCGATCGCGGGTTTCACTTCATTAATCATATCTACCCGCTCTTTTAAAGACACTTTCTTATCACTCTCCCTTGTCATATAAACTGTAGCACCCCGCCGCACCAATTCCTGTTGCAACAGCTTAGACACAACTAGGTTAACGTCTTTTTCTGGATACCCATTTGGCCCCCTAGCACCTAATTCTTCACCCCCATGTCCGGGATCGAGCAGTATCTTAATTGCCGCAAGGTTTTGCCTTCCTACTGTAGGTGGATGTCCCAGAGATAGAATTAAAGTTGTCCCTTCATATCTCAAATCATAGCCCCACTGCTGCTCAAATTTGAGATTAAAGTTATATTGCACCTGAGTTGGGGTTACTTGTTGCCAATCTAGGCGTTTAATCACCGGATCGTCATCCAGGCGAATGGTATCGGTTTGGGCTGTGGTATTGTAGAGCGTCAGGGTAAAAGTTTTCTCTCCCTGCTGCACGCTGACTGGGACTGGAGTTTGTAGGGGAAAGATAACTTCTGTTGCACCTGCAACCTGTCGGGAAAAGATACCGCGAATTATCGATTTAGGAGGGATATTACCAGGAAGAAGCCGGGTTTCTCCCTCGCGAATCCAGGCACCATAGTCGAGGCGCAACCAGTCCCCCTCTTTCCCCGTCACAGAAGCCCTAGTTCCTTTTGGCAGGGGTGTGAGGCGAGAATAGTCAGTACTTGGTCCCGTCCTGGCAACACCAGTTTCAGCCGTTACTTCTATAACCTCTAACTGGATAGGAGAGAGAATTTCTACCTTTCCTGCACCTTGCTGGGTTACTGTTTTGCCGTTGAGACTCAATTGGAATAGAGGATTACCCAAATTTCCTACCTCTGATACTGCGGTACATCCCTGATATTGACCAGCAGTAGAGGAGGAAGTCGGTTTATTTTCTGAGGTCAATACGGCATAGTTAGGTGGTAGTTGAACTGCTGGGGATTGGGGCAACAAAGGAATAGTTTGATTCCCCAGTAGCACTGAAACTGTAGCATCTGGTAGAGCGATCGCCCCAAAACAAATCAACTCATCTGGTAATCTAGCAATATCCCTAGTAGGTGTAAGGGAATCTTTGGCAAATGCTACCCCGTCAGGGATTTCTGGTTCGGTAGAAATCCTGGTTACCTTAACCTGGATTTCCTTGTTTCCATAGCGCAACACAAACTGATTTTCTCCCATCTTTAAGGGGAAACTGGGAGCAAAATGTCCTGCCCGACTGCGATTAATTGGCTTACCATTTATGAGAACCTCTCCCACTGGCGAAGCAGTGCCAATTAAGAAAATTCTCTCTGCTGTTGTCTGGTGTTTTTCCGGAGGATAGGCAAGGAAGAGAGATTGTTGTGCCTCTACAGCCACAGGAACCCCCAAGTTACTAAATCCTACTATTATACTTGCCAGTACCGTCAATCCCAGAATTTTTTTCATTTTTTCTATTTCAACTTCAACTCACCCCCAATAATATGTTATTATAAGCGAACAAATTAATCTTCCAGTAATTTGGTCGGCAAACCATCAATGCTTTTTTGATTTTTGGCTTGCCAATATTCTTCAATTCCTTGTTCCCCCTTATTATTTGCCCAGTTAATTAGGGTTTGCCGTTCTTGTTTATACTCATAAATCGGCACGCCATAACCACAAGAAGTTTGAATGGAATCAATGTCAAGGAGAATTATCTGGCGTTTTCCTGGCAGAGAAGGGAAAAGGGAATAGAAATCTTTCCATTCTTTATCTCTAGAGTGAATGACTCTTCCTTTGCCATAGAGACGCAGAATCAAAGGCTGATGAGAAAAGCTGCAAAACATAATGGTCATGCGTCCATTTTCATGCAAATGTGCTGCGGTTTCATTTCCACTTCCTGTTAAGTCGAGATAAGCGACTGTTTTGCTGTCGATGCAGCGCAAGGTATCTATTCCTTTAGGAGATAAGTTAATCCGCCCGTGTCTAGGTGCAGTGGCAGTGAAGAAGATTTTTTGTTCTTTGATGAAGTTTTGTAGTTGTTGTGTGAGTTGGGAGTAAAATTTAGCCATAATTACCTGATTTTAAAACAGCTTCTTGATTAAGAAAGATATTTAGTCAATTATTTTTAACAAATCTTTGTATGGAGAAACGGCGATCGCTCTTACTAAACTGGAGTTTAGACTAAATCCCTACCCCAATTTTGTATATTTTAATAAGGATGAAGGAAACATCTTTTAATGAGAATTGCTGAAATCTACAAAGAGAGGATGTCCAACCGCTGGTTTTCTAATAAAATGTGGCTGATTCTTGCTACCCTGCTCCTTGCCGCTTGTAGCAGCCAGAGCAAACTCCAGAGCCCAAACAAGCAGCCTGAACTCCTTCAGGGGCAAATTCTCGTCTGGGAAGAAATGCCATCCGGCTTAACTAAAACTCAGAACAGTAAAATCCAAAAACGTTTCAGGGATACTGTCGAGAAATTTACTAAACTGTATCCCAGAGTCAAGGTCGTTATTAAATTGTTTCCGTCGAGGCAGATCTTGAAACCGTTTGAGTTGCAGGTGAAACGAGGAGCTGGTCCCGATTTACTGCTGGTTTACTCCAGTAACAAGATTCTTCGGTTAATTAAGGCAGGAACATTAAGAGCACTTGACGACTCTGAGATTGACCAATCCCAGTTTCGTGTCGAAGCTCTCAAACAAGCCCGCTATCAAGGCCAACTCTACGGCTTGCCTATCTACTTGTCAACCCAAGTTCTCTGTTACAACAAAGATAAAGTCAAGGAACTTCCCAGAACATTACCGGAGCTAATTGAACAAGCAAGGCGAGGATATTCAGTCGGGTTACATTCCGGTTTCACCGAGACGTTTTGGGGAACCGGGATTTTTGGCGGTCAGCTATTTGATGCTCAAGGTCGGGTCATCTTAGCGGAAGGGGGAGGTTGGGTTAAGTGGATGGAATGGCTCAAAGAGGCACAGAATGAACCGAATTTTATTCTCAGTGACGATGCCCAAGCCCTTCAACAAGCTTTTGTCGAAGGGAAATTAGCTTATCTTACTTGTCGGACGGGCTGGATTCCTTACTTCGGGGCGGCTTTGGGCAAAGATAAGTTAGGAGCTACGCTTCTGCCTGGTGAGGCGAACCAGCCAGCAACTCCTGTGCTCTTCACTGGCGTCTTCCTCTTCAATCGAGCCTCCAGCCCCAACCAAAACCGACTGGCACTCAAACTGGCTCAGTTTTTGACCAATGTGCAGCAGCAAAAGCGAATAGAGGCAGCAGTTCCGTTTATTCCCAGCAAAAAAAAAGTCACTTTCAATCGGGACTTGTTTCCCCTTCGAGCCGCCTTGCTCGATCAATCCAGAACCGCTGTAGCTGTTTCTCTCGATAACGCGGAAAAAGCTGAACTGATCGAAGACTACGGCGAAATTCTTTACCAGCAAGTTTTAGCAGGGGAGATCGCCCCTGATGAAGCCGCCACCAAGCTTACCCAGACTGTTAAACGCCAATTTGGATGGTAGTAAATAGGAGGAGATTATGCCTGAGCAAACAGTCTTAAATCTTAACTATCTCTGGGAAGAACTTGTCAAAGTGGGCATTGTACTACAACGCTCTGCCGTTCAAATCCAAATGCTGGGGATGGCTGGCTCAATCCTGCTAGCATGGCTGATTTCTAAATGGAGCTGGATTCAGTTCAGGCAGCGTTTTCCTAAAGTCAGCCAGTTTGATGTGGGTGACTCGAAGATTTCTTGGCGGCAGTATGGTGCTGCCTTGGTTCGTTATCTGTTGACTCCCACCCTCTGCTTGATAGGGATCAGCTTGCTCAAAAGTTTGTTTGTGCAACAGGGTTGGTTCGCTGGATACCTGAGTGATGGGATTGAACTCCTTTGGTTTTACTGGTTCTATCGGTTTTTTTTGGTCTCTCTCTATGCCCTATTTCCTGCTAATGCCATCAGTCGCTATCACTACAGTTTCTTCGGTCCTCTATTTTTCCTGTTTGCCATCGGGAGAATCCTAAGTTGGTTTTCTGACTTGCAAAGACTCTTTCAAGTCACTCTCATTGAGCTGTTTGACGAGCCAGTCAACTTGAAAATGATTTTTGTCATCATTGCAGGCTTATATTTTTTGATTGTTGGCACGTCCCTGCTAGAACAGTTCCTGTTTCCCCTCTTTTTAACCAGCATTGGCCAAGATACAGAGTCAGTAGAAGCTGCCTCCCTCATCCTCCGCTACTTTATCATCGGACTGGGCATCGTGTTAATTTTTGGCTACGTCGGCGTTAATCCCACCGCCCTTGCTGCAATTACTGGGGGATTCTCCGTTGGTATTGGTTTCGGTTTAAAAGAAGTGATCGGCAACTTTGTCAGTGGTATCTGGCTGTTGTTTGAAGAGGCTTTGAAACCAGGAGATATTATCACAATTGATGGGAAAATGAGTAAAATAACCAAGCTGGGCATCCGCGCTACCACAGTTCAGGTTATACAGGATAATTCCGAGGAAATTATTCCCAATCAGACTTTCTTTACCCAAAAAGTCTCTACTTTGACGGGAAGCGATCGCCTCGTTTACCGTTCCCTGATTGTCGGTGCTAGCTATAAGTGCAGTCCTCCCAAGGTGGTTGAAATCCTCTTGCAGGTCGCTCACCAGCATCCCCGCGTGCTGAAATATCCTACTCCCTTGGCCTTTGCCCTTGGTTTTGGGGATTCCCGTATTGACTTTGAGCTAAAATTTTGGCTTGATGACCCCTTGATTGGCAAGACTGTGACCAGTGAATTGGTCTGTGCCATCTGGCAAGCATTTGCCGACAACGACATTGAGATTCCTTATCCCCAAAGGGATTTGCACATCCGCAGCGATGGCAAGGACTTCTCTTCCTAGTTCTTGGTGTTCTTGGTATCCAGCAGGAAGGATGAGGACACAGTTGATTTCAGGATTTATTGATACCTATCTCGACCTTACAGAGTCTGAAGAGCAAGTGTTTCAAACTGAACTTGGTTGAATTGAGCCAGAAGAGAGGGAAGAATCGCCTCAGACTTTGAAAATACTGGGCTTAGGCTGCCTGATTGCCTATTATTTCAGTGCCATTCAGCGATCGCCGTCTGACAATCGGATTATGTGCTTTAAGGATAATATCGATTTTTCCATTGAGTTCATCAAACCTGTTGTCTACACCATCGAATCTTTCATCCATATCTTCGCTGATGCGTTCAAAAGCTTCCCCTATCCAACCTTGAGGATCAACGACGTTATCTAATTCCTGTTGTCCATGCTCTAGCTTGCTGATCCGACGTTCTAAAGCAGCTATTTTCAGATACAGATCATTAATTTTTTGGGATTCCGACATTTGCTATGCTCCTAATATATTCAAGTTTCCAAATGCTAAACTAGACTAACTGACATCAACTCATCTGCCATCTCAAAGTTAGCAGTAACATTTTGCACATCATCGAGGGATTGGAGAGCATCGATTAACTTAAGAAGCGATCGCGCCTGTTCCGAATCCATCACCTCTATCATATTATTAGGAATCCAGCGCAATTCTGCCTCACTCACAGGTAAACCCTTCCCTTGCAAAGTCTGATTGAGGGTTTCCAAATTGGCGACTTCAGTAAATACCTCCGCACCCTTACTATCTTCCTCTTCCATCAATTCATAAGTTTCTGCGTCGCCTTCTACCGATGCTTCTAAAAGCACATCTTCTTCGACTTCCCCTTCCAGCCTGACAACCCCTTTTTGCTCAAACATCCAGCTTACACAGCCAGTTTCACCGAGATTACCGCCATTCTTACTAAAAGCTGCACGCAAATCAGCAGCAGTGCGATTGCGATTGTCAGTGAGAGCTTCTATCAAAATCGCCACCCCACCGGAACCATAACCCTCATAGCGCACCTCTTCGAGCTTAGTATCATCGCCTTCAAAAGTGCCAGTTCCTTTGGCGATCGCCCGTTCAATATTCTCATTCGGAATCCCCGCCGCCTTTGCCTTCTCTATCGCCGTCCGCAGTTGAAAATTCCCATCTGGATCGGGGATCCCATTACGCGCCGCCACAATAATGGCGCGAGATAGCTGAGTGAAGGTTTTACCCTTCTTAACATCCATTCTTGCTTTTTGACGCTTAATATTATCCCACTTGCTATGACCCGCCATAGATATTTGTTTCGATTAGAATCCTCAAATCTAGCTTAACTCTGATATCTTGCACCTGACGACTGAAGTTGCTGCTAGAACACCAATTCGGTAATCGCTCACCTCCGGATAAATGTAGGGGCACGGCATCATTAACATTTGTAACTCACCCAAAACCCTCAAAACGCCGTGCCCTCTCCACCGAGATTTTATTACTGAATCGATGCTCTAGTCTCGAATAACGTGAGTTCGACGAGGTTAAAAAATAGCAAGAGGGAGAGAAGATAAGCCTTTGGGGTTAAGTAGGTTCTCCTGGCCGCTCACTCTTAGTTAACTGAGTATTTTTACTTGATTGTTTTGGTCGGTTAGCGTTAGCGTAGCATGCGCAGCGGAGCGAGCATCGCCCACCATGTTGGGTATATTAGGGTTATTGAGGCACCAAACGCCAAAATGGAGGTGTTAATAAGCCACTGAAAAATCAATCGTTGAACGTCTTTCAGGACGATAAAATCCTAACACAATATCTTCCTGCAAAACCCCTGCTTCTAGCAGTTCTTCAGTTACACCATTTTCCGTTCCATCCCACTCAACCCAAATCTTATCTTCTTTAATTCGCAAATGTAAATCGACTGCATGGACTCGACCTGTTCTATCCCAACCTATATCTATCAACAGGTAATTATCGTGAACTAAGTCACAAACTTGAACTGTTTCGATGTCTCCATAGGTGGGTTTATAAGCTGCGTGATTCTCGATAATTTTTTGAACTATTTGCCTATATTTTTCTAACTTATCCATTGAATAATCTCCTCTGAATTGGGATCGGAAATAATTAAGTTTATTTTTTGATCCGCGATAATTTCTTGAATTGCAGGACGTTGAAAGAAATCTTGATAGATATCTTGAGCAATTGCCAAATATAGTTTTCGTTCTGGATTTACTCGTTTAAGAAATGTTCTATAAATACTGTACTGTCCAACGGCTTTCTCTAGTTCAGTAACTAGGGAAGGACTATTAAAAACTTTGATTTCAATAACAATTTTGCGCTCATGTTTTGCAGCCGCAAGTAGTTTTTTTGCGCCAAGATCTGCATACAATCGTAAGCCTTTAAACTCAATCACAAATGGATCGTCGGTAATTACCCAACCATCTTTAACCAGTGCTTTTTTGACAGTGTTGTGATAGAGATCGTATTGTGGCATAAAATGAATTTTAGTAAACCTCCTAAATTCATAACTACATTATCGCTTTATCGTACCAATGCCGTCACACAAGTGCTTATCGCTCTCACTGACATTGGGATTATTCAGCAAATAACCGCGCACCCAATCGCAACTGCGCTCCATTAAAGCGTCTGCAGCCCAAAATCCTGATGAAGGTGAGAAGAAGACGAAAGCAGAAAAAGCAATCAGGATGTTAAAAAGGATATTCACTGGTTTACCAGCTGCAACCAAGGTAGTCCAAGATTTTGACAAGCTGGTAGATACAATCTCCAAGCTACTGGGGCTGGAATAGCTGAGCTGTAGTTGTCCAGGTAGCGATCGCGTCTTGTTGTGGTTCCTCCTGAGACAAAAGAGTGTGTTATGTCTCAGGAGCTGGTTCGTTGCTTAAGAGGTGCGATCGCCAAAAGTGAACAGAAATCATCACTACTTACTTAAGATCGAGAGAAGGCTTTTTAGCTTGATTCGCGAGAAGCTCCATAGAGGACAGAACCCAGCAATCCCACCTGCGGATTTAAGACCACATGGACTGGCATCTCTTCAAGTAGGGGACTCATTCGCCCTTTCTGCTTAAACGCTGACATGAAGAGACCATCCTGCATCAGAGGCAAAATTTTCGCCGCAATTCCCCCAGCAATATAAAGACCGCCATAGGGGAGGAATTTGAGTGCCATATTGCCTGCTTCTGCACCGTATGCTTCGACAAACACCTCCATGGTTTTTTCACAGAGGCGATCGCGCTTTGCTAAGGCGGCTTGGGAAATGGTTGCTGCTGGATCCACCGTCTTTTCCTCCTCCTGTTCCCACTTCCCAATCACTTCACCTACTTCTGGGGATTCTGGGGCAAATCCCTTGTCGCGCAGAAACTGATAGATTGCTACAATCCCCTGACCAGAAACTACTCGTTCGACGGAAACGTGTTTGATATTGTACTTATTGTCCAGATATTGCAATAGCTCAAATTCCAACTCCGAACGAGGGGCAAAGTCAGCATGTGAACCTTCTGTGGCAAAAACCTGATAATTAGAGCCTTGGGGGACTAAAAATCCTTCGCCTAAACCAGTTCCTGCCCCGATCACTACCATAGGTGCGCTATCGGAGGGAGTTCCGCCTTGCAAGGTATGGAGATCTGAATCTTCTAAGCCTAGGATGCCATAACTAACCGCCGCAAAATCGTTAATTAAACTGACCTTCTCTATTCCCAGTTCTTTCTGTAGACGTTGGCTGTCCAAGAACCAACTGAGATTGGTTAACTGTGAGGTATTGTTGACCACGGGGCCGGCGATCGCAAAACAGGCTACCTCCGGCGACTGCTTCCCAGCAGCAGCGAGAAACTGCTGCACCATTGGGGCAAGATCGGGAAAATTTGCACTGGGATATTTTACCTCATTAAGGGTCTGAAAAGATTTCCCAGTTTCAGCTACTTCGACCAATCGCAAGATGGTCTTAGTGCCGCCAATATCTCCTGCTAGTAGTTGCATAGTTTTTTTGTCAATGGTCAGTTGTCTATAATTTAGTGATGCTGGATGCGGGTAAGATTCAAAATTTTGAGCCGGGTTGTTTGAGAAACTCGATTTCTTCTGGGGTGCTGTCTCGACCTAAAATCCAATTGCGATGGGGGAAACGCCCAAAGCGTTCAATGACTTTCAGATGACGGTAGGCATAGTCTATCGTATCAGCACTGTTGGGGTCGTCTTTTAAAATAGAGAATAATTTAACAGACTGATGCTGATGTTCCAGATTCTCACTATGTTCAAAGGGGAAATAGATGAACCAGCGCTCCACTGGCAGAAGTTTCTTATCAAAGCCTTGGGCAACAGCGTGTTGGGCAAATTTAAGGGCCAGGGCATCAGTGGCAAAGGATTGTGGGCGATCGCGAAACATATTGCGTGGAAACTGATCGAGCAGGATAATCAATGCTATACAACTAAGGGGCGATTCTTGCCAATAGTTTAGCTTATCTCTAGCCGCCTGATGATAGGCTTGCATGAAGCGCGATCGCACTTCTTGGTCAAACTTCGATTTTTTGACAAACCAGGCTTTGCGGGGTTTTCCATAATCCGTCTCATCAGGCTTGCCAAACCAAAAGTCTAAAATCTCCTCAAATTGTGACATTTTTTTCTCTCTGAATCCCTACATTACTCTAGCATTCTGGTAATTTTATGATAGTTTGAATAAATGAGTTCAACAATCTGATATGGTAAACTTCGGTCTTAACTTCTCATCCCTGCTAGGTCTTTGGGATTTATTACTGGCTATTGCTTACTTGATTCTCTCAATAGTAATGCTAATAAATCAAAGTCATATTCTAGGCGAACTAGGACAAATTATTTATATATTGCAAGCAATTATTGCGCCTTTGATTTTGCTAATATGCGGCTTTATTCTCATCTTTCAAGGATGGCGACTAGATCCAATATTGCAGTTTGCTATCTTTTTGCTCCATATTCTTGTTATTTACCTAGGTGTTAAAGATGTTGTCATCTTTCATTTAGTTTCTCAGCGCCTTCGGCGATGATTCGGACAAAATAGAGGGTATGTATAAAGAAAATGTTAAATCCTTCTATCCGCCGTAACCCACCAAAACCAATAGAGATCATTTATTGCGGTGCGTTACACTTGGTTAACGCACCCTACACATTTAAGATTTTCTTTATCCTTTGTTCCAAGGACCCCAAATAGCGAAGGTAATACCAGGTTGGTAGATATTGACAAACATCGTTTGACCATCTGGTGAGAAGCAGATTCCCGCAAATTCGCTATTATTCAGGGCGTTACGTGCAAACTGATAGCATTCACCATCAGGATTCACCCCGACAAGGAATTGTTCGCCAAAGCCATCTTCACAAAGAATTAGATCGCCAAAGGGAGCCAAAGTCAGGTTATCGGGATAATCTAGCACACCTGGACCTGGTGATTCAACAAACAGTTCCACAGTGTCACCCACAGTATCATAGCGGAAGATTTGACCTAACCCAGCATTGCCGCCATTGGTACAAGTCCAGTACACTTCACCATTGCCAAAGCATGTCCCTTCCCCACGTTCAAAAATCGCTGCTCCTTTTTCCTGCGCTTCATACCGCAGGGTATCCTTTTCAGGGTCTACATCTTCTATTTTGATCCACTCAACTGCTTTTGGCTCACCTACAGGAAAATTGGTGGCGGTATCTGCCTTAGGCATATCCTTAATCGCCAAAGCCTCAAGGATCCCCTCTTTTAAATTGCCGTATTGATTAGGACGGAAGCGATAGATACAGCCATCTACCCTATCTTCTGTCTGATAAATATACCCAGTTTTCGGGTCTACAGCAACGGCTTCGTGTCTAAAGCGACCCATTGCCACTAGGGGGACTGGATTCACCAATCCGCCTCCGGCGGGAACTTCAAAGTTATAGCCATGTTTAACAGAGACATTCTCTGAATAGCCTAGTATATTATCTGCCCCTGGATTAGAGGGAGTAACGGTGCTTTCTTCACAACTAATCCATGACCCCCAAGGAGTTGAACCACCAGCGCAGTTAACGTTGGTACCGGCGAGGGAAACAAAATCTTCGATCAGTTTGCGATCGCCCTCAACAATTAGGGTAGTAGTGCCACCTTTACACAATTGGTCGTATTTTTTAGAGTCTGGCGCTATCACTGCTGGAGTTCCATTTGGTCTGAGTTCATGATTGCGTACTAGGATAGTAGTGCCTTTCGGTCCAGGGAAAGCAGCCATACCATCATGATTGTTTGGCACTGGATTGCCATCACTCATGGTGTCCCCTGTCCGCGAAAAGGCAAGATATTGAAATCCCTTGGGAAGATCTAAGATGCCATTGGGATCTGGTACGAGTGGGCCAAAGCCTTGTACTAACAGGGATTCACCTTTGTCTGCTCTGGCATAAAATTTCTTCAAAGGTGATGCCAAAATAGCACCGGCAGCGCTTGCCCCTACTAAAGTAAAGAAACTCCGTCGTGATAAAGCCACAGGGTCCTCTTTTGGTTATTAGTTGTTCTCTTGACAATGTTAAATTAAGAGGGCTTCCTCTAATCCCCCCTAAGATGCTTTTGCCAAAATTGCCTCAATTTTACCGAGTAGGTGTTTAAAGTCGATGGGTTTAGTATCGTAGTCGTCACAACCTGCCTCTAATGCTTTTTCCCGATCGCCTGACATGGCATGGGCTGTGAGGGCAACAACCGGAATATTTTTTGTTGCTGGATTGGATTTCAGTTGTCTGGTGGCTGTCCAACCATCCATTACAGGCAAACTCATGTCCATCAGGATAATGTCAGGACTTTCTGAAGCTGCCATTGAGACTCCCTCACTCCCATCAATGGCAATGACTACATCATAGCCTTTACGTTTTAGGCGGCGAGAGAGCATATCACGATTCATTTCGTTGTCTTCAACTAAAAGAATTTTTGCCATCGATATTTTCTCGCTTTTCTTAAACTTATATAACTGTTAAGCACTAGATTGTCCAGAAATTGCTTCTACAATAAGGGAACTCACTTCTGCCATCAAGTCTTGGCGTTTGTAGTTACCCTTCTGATATATTTTGGCAACATATCCATTTAAAATTTGACGTTCTTCTTTGGTCAAATCCTTAGCTGTAAGGATAATTACTGGAATTGAACTCCATTTTTTCTGTTGCCGCAACTTATTGACAAATTCAAACCCATCCATTTCTGGCATGCTCAAATCTAAAATAATCAGAGTAGGGAGGTAGTTTTTCATTATTTCTAAGGCTCTTTGACCATTTTCTGCTTCTCTAACCCGCCAACCTTCTTTTTCTAATTGACGACACATCATTTCACGACTGTTGAGGTCATCTTCTACCACCATGACTAAATTTGTGGATGAGTCTGAGCGGTATTTTTGTAAAATGTTGATTAGGTGATTCCGGTCTATAGGTTTAAACAAATAATCGGAAGCTCCGAGAGCATAACCCAAATTTTGGTTATCAACAATTGTTACCATTACTACTGGAATATTCTCTAATTCTGGATCGGCTTTAAGCTCAGTTAATACCATCCAGCCATCCATTTCTGGCATCATGACATCTAGGGTAATGGCATCTGGACGTAGTTTTTTAGCCAGCTGGAGTCCTTCTGAACCACTGGTGGCGGCGATCGCTCGAAATCCTTCTTTGGTTAGAAAGCGTTGCATCATCTCATTAACTGCTGGATCATCGTCGATTACCAGGATGGTATTCCCCTGAGATGATGGAAACTTAGACTCTGTAATCTTCTGAGTTGCTAGTTTGGTCTTGGTGTCTTGCACATGGGCAGGCAACTCAATGGTAAACTTAGTTCCTTGACCTAATTCACTTTCAACAAAAATATCTCCCCCCATCATCTGACAGAATTTCTTGGTGATTGCCAGCCCTAAGCCAGTCCCACCGTATTGGCGGGTAGTGGAAGCATCAGCTTGAGTGAAAGCTTGAAATAGTTTACCCATTTGTTCAGGAGTCATTCCAATTCCTGTATCACTGACTTGGAAGATAATCCATCTTGTCCCTTCTTTCACTTGTTCTTTAGTGTGGTGGCTAACTGTTAAAGTAATTGTCCCGTTTTCAGTAAATTTGCTGGCATTGCTGAGAAGGTTAAATAAGTTTTGACGTACTTTGGTCATATCAGCATGAATCCTATCAATGCCTTCTGGGTAATTCACATGTAATACATTGTTATTTTTCTCAACTAAGGGACTGACTGTAGCAACTACATCTTGAATCATGGGGACAATTTCGAACGTTTCTAGGAATAAGTCCATACGTCCCGCCTCAATCTTGGAGATATCAAGAATGTCATTAATTAGTCCAAGTAGATGTTTGCCTGCACTATGAATTTTCTGGAGATCGGAGATAAATATCTCTTCTACTTCTTCGTTTTCCATATCTTCTGCTTCTTCCTGCAGCATCTCGCTATAGCCAATAATGGCATTCAGGGGAGTACGAAGCTCGTGGCTCATATTAGCTAGAAAAGTGCTTTTTGCAGCATTGGCATCTTCTGCAAGTTGGCGGTCTTTAAATGCTTGAGACACTTGTTGAAACATTAGGTTGAAAGCAGCAACGACCTCTCCTAATTCATCTTTGCGATTTACCGAAGCCGAGCCAAACTCAATAGACAACTGGTTTTTAGTTATAGCTTCACCTGCTTTAATCAAATCCCGTCGCAGCTGGAGAATGGGGTTAATCACAATCGACTCTAGAGCAATCATCGTTCCCCCCGTCACGAAAATACAAATAATCAGAACTAAAGCAGAAATACGTCCCACATAAGCATATAATTTTGGATTAACTGAGGAAGCATCTTGACGAATAATCAGAACATAAGCTTTGTCCAGTTCGGGAGGGAAAAAGACTGTATCGTATTTATCTCTACTGTGGCGAGAAGAAATCTCAGAATCCTTGAAATCAATAAATGAAAGCTCAGGTTGCTCACCGAAACTTCCGATTTTTATTCCATCAAGCTTATATAGTATCCCTCCCAAAATTGTTGAATTATTCTCAAGCTGTCTGACTTTAGCTAGAATTTCCGCTTCAGTGGCTGAAGGATTGATGTCCTGAAGGATTAGAGCAAAATTTTCTTGGGAAGTATTCTTTAACTGGGAGAGCAGTTCTTGTTTTCTTTTAAGAACTGAAGGAATGAGTAGAATGATTTCGATAATAACTATATTGACAAAAACCCATAAAATGATCCGTTTAGACAAGCGGGATGGACATAGCTTATGTATTTTGTGAAGCATAGTTGAAATGGATGATCAGGGAACAGGGAACAGGAAACAGGGAACAGGGAACAGGGAATAGGAAATAGGGAATAGGGAACAGGGAATAGGGAATAGGCAACAAGCAACAGGCAACAGGGAATGGGAAATAGGGAATAGGAAATAGGTAATGGAGAATAGGCAATGGAGAATAGGTAATGGGGAATAGGTAATGCCCCCGGATAGACTAATGACTAAAACCAGGATTACAGTCCATTGCTATATGTTATACTGAATCCGCATCTAAAACCCCCTTTATCAATTTTCTATATTTTTCTTCCCCTGCTCCCAAAAAGAAGCAGGGGAGCAGGGAGCGGGGTGCAGAGGAGATTAATTAAATGATTTGTTCGCTTAGTAAATCTCTCCCTTTCTCCCTGCTCAGAAGCTCCTCTGCTCAATATCTGTTCCCTGTTCCCCGTTCCCTGTTCCTTGTTCCCTTTTCCCTGCTTCCAGAAAAAAGGAGATGGTTAACCCGGATTTAATATAACTTATATTTCTACTTCCCTTAATACTTCATCTGGTAAAGCATAGGAACTGGCCAACTTTTCCTCATCTCCCTCCAGAATCTCAGGAAAGCAAGTCTGAGGTAAAACAGCAACAGCAAAGATTTCCTGTACCGCCTCCTCAAAGCGTAAAAAACCGATAATTTCCCCATTATTAATATTGACTACCCAGATCCCACAGGTGCGTTCTGTAATTCGCTGTGTTATGGGAATACCACTAAATGTAGCTGATTCCCTTACCTGAGAAAGTCCCACAAATGCCAAGGGACCATAAAAGTCTAGTCCGCGAGTAAAACCGGGAAGTTGTACCACAGTTTCTAACTTACCCGTCTTCAGGTCAACTGTTGCCAGAGAGCCATTCCCTGATTCTAATACCCACAGTTTGCCTGCATACCAGCGAGGAGAGTGAGGCATAGAAAGTCCTTGACAAATTATCTCATTGTTTTCAATCTCCATGAGAATTCCCCCTTTAGCTTTATTTTCCCGCCATCCTTGGGGGGTATTGGTGTTCCCTAAAGCAGTAACATATTTAGGGCGATCGCCGACAACACTTAAGCCATTGAGATGACAGCGGTCTTCTATAGCCAAGCCTGTAATAAAAGGAGGTCGCCAGCGGGGAACAAAACTATAGGCATTATCCAGGGTACACAGACAGGAAAAACGAGTATTGACTAGCCAAAGTTCTTCTTCTGCCCAAGCCATCTCATGAATATCAATATCCCCGGTAAAATGAATGTTGCGAGGAATATAACAGACATCGTGTTTGCCGAGAGGCTCAAGTTTAGCAGCCACAGCAGGCATATTGTATAGTTCAACCACTTGATAAGCTGTTCCAAGTGCCATGCGAGTGCGATTTGCTGCCAATCCCATTGGTCGTTGAAACAGGCGGAAGTGGGTGTTCAGTTGGTCTCCATCAGCGCGAATAAGAATAACTTTTCCCGCTTGGTAGGTGGAAACGACTAGAGAAAAACGGTTTCTGGTGAGGAGTTGAGAAAGGTTGGAAGTATAGACACTGCGGAGGGGTTCTTTAGAAACATCAGGAGAAGCTGAGGAATTATTTGTCATGTAATTGATGGGTTATTGTTAACAGTGACCAGTTACCAGCGCCTGACGGCGAGGGAACTTCGGATCAGGGAACAGGGAACAGGGATTGGACTGAACGCCGAACAAGAAAATCAAAAACTTGTAAGAGTTTGGTCTCCAACACACCCTCACCAAAATTCAAGTTTCTGGAGAGTTACCAGTTACTGTTTAATTAGACATATAGGATTGAGTTTATCTTGAATTTTGGATTGTTTATTGTTGGGTTTATCTTTCGTTAACCCAAGCTACGATAACTCAAACCTACAACTACGTCTTCAAGGACAAGTATTAACCGCTTGGAAAAAACCAGGCATAAAAACGGGCATATTCAGTGCTCCTGGTGGGATAAAGCCAAAGTTAGGTAGTGGACCTCCAAGAGGATTATTATTGGCTCGCAAGAAAGCAACTAGCCCGGGTCCGCTGACAGCTAAGGGATTAGTAAAGATATCGAAGTTTACTCCTGGCACTGGCATATGAGCCAGCTCAAAGTCAGCCATATTCATAGGCGTTATACTGGTATTATTCGTAATGATAGTACAGATACGATTACCGCCATAATTAGCTATCTGTACACTATTATCTCCTGCGTTAGTAACTGTATTACCAGTGATGCTAGCACTAACGATGGTGCTGTAGTAATAGGTAAAAACATCAATGCCATCGTCCATCGTGCTACTAATGGTATTGCCCGAAATCATGGCACTGTTGATTGTGCTGTAGTAATTGATATCAAAATCAATGCCATCCTCCATCGTGTTACTAATGGTATTGCCCGAAATCGTGGCACTAACGATGGAGCTGTCGTAATAGGCATCAACATCAATGGCATCGTCCATCGTGTTACTAATGGTATTGCCCGAAATCGTGGCACTGTTGATGGTGCTGTAGTAATTGCTACGAACATCAATGCCATCGTCCCCCGTGTTACTAATGGTATTGCCCGAAATCGTGGCACTGTTTATGGTGCTGTTGTTATTGGCAAGAACATAAATTCCATCTTCCCCCGTGTTACTAATGGTATTGCCTGAAATCGTGGCACTGTTGATGGTGCTGTTGTTATTGCTACGAACATAAATTCCATAGTCATTGTTCCCCGTGTTACTAATGGTATTGCCCGAAATCGTGGCACTGTTGATGGTGCTGTTGTTATAGACATTAACATCAATGCCATCGTCCCTGGTGTTACTAATGGTATTGCCCGAAATCGTGGCACTGTTGATGGTGCTGTTGTTTACATCAACATCAATGCCATCGTCCCTGGTGTTACTAATGGTATTGCCGGAAATCGTGGCACTACCGATAGTGCTGTTGTTATAGACATTAACATCAATGCCATCGTCGCCGGTGTTACTAATGGTAAAGCCCGAAATAGTTACCTCATTGGTGGAAACGCCATTGTCAGCAACAACACGAATTCCATCAACAGCAGTGTTAGTAATTGTACTCCCCGCGTTTGCTGTTAAATTAACTGTCCCAGGAATATTGACAATATTGATGCCGTCTTGAGCAGGATTAGTAATATTAACTGTCGTATCGCTGAGATTGAAAGTTCCTGTTACCCTTTCAATGTTAATGCCATTGGTGGGAGAATTAGTACTTCTGAGAATACTATTGGTAATAGAAGCATTATTGATATTATTGACCAGCAAAATTCGAGCATTTGTAGCATTTACCTCGAATCCAGACAGATTTACTGTCCCAGCTATGTCCCTGAGGAGAATTCCTACATTGCCATCATTGGGGATAATCATTGAACCCACATTGGCATTCAGGTTAACTGTCCCGGTTATATTGGCAAAATTCAAGCCGAGGTTAGTGGGATTGGGAATTCTCACTGTCGTATTATTCAAATCAAATGTCCCAGTTACTCCATTGAGGCTAATACCATTGGTGGCAGAGTTGGTACTGGTGAGACTGCCATTGGTAAAAGTCGCATTGGCAATATTTGTCGCTTCTAAAGCTGGTCCTCCAGTACTATTAACTGCAAATCCCGACAGATTAATTGTTCCAGGACTATTAGTTAAAGAAATCCCAGCATTGCCACTATGAGTAGTAATGGTAGAGCCAGCATTAGCTGTTATGTTTGCCGTCTGATTACTAGTAATATTGTTAGCATTAATCCCATTGCCTGTGGGATTGGTAATTGTCACTCCCGTATTGCTGAGAGTAAAAGTCCCACTCACCCCATTCAAGGTTATGCCATTGGTGGCTGAGTTAGTACTGGTGAGACTGCCATTAGAGAAAGTGGCATTGGCAATATTTGTCGCCTCTAAAGCTGGTCCTCCGGTACTATTAACTGCAAATCCCGACAGATTAATTGTTCCAGGACTATTAGTTAAAGAAATCCCGGCATTGGCAGTCTTCGTAGTAATAGTAGAGCCAGCATTAGCTGTTAGATTTGCCGTCTGAGTACTAGTAATATTGTTAGCATTAATCCCATTACCTGTGGGATTGGTAATTGTCACTCCCGTATTGCCCAGAGTAAAAGTCCCGCTTACCCCATTCAAGGTAATGCCATTGGTGGCTGAGTTGGTACTGGTAAGACTGCCATTGTCGAAAGTGGCATTGGCAATATTTGTCGCTTCTAAAGCTGCTCCTCCGGTACTATTAACTGCCAATCCCGACAAGTTAATTGTTCCCGTACTCTCAGTTAAAGAAATCCCAGCATTGGCAGTATTCGTAGTAATGGTAGAGCCGGTATTAGCTGTTATACTTGCCGTCCCAGTAATATTGCTGGCATTAATCCCATTGCCTGTGGGATTGGTAATTGTTACTCCCGTATTGCCCAGAGTAAAAGTCCCTCTCACCCCATTCAAGGTAATGCCATTGGTGGCAGAGTTGGTACTGGTGAGACTGCCATTGTCGAAAGTCGCATTAGCAATATTTGTCGCCTCTAAAGCTGCTCCTCCGGTACTATTAACTGTCAATCCCGACAGGTTAATTGTTCCCGTACTGTTAGTTAAAGAAATCCCAGCATTTGCACCATTAGCAGTAATGGTAGTGCCGGCATTAGCCGTTAGGTTTGCTGTTTGTGTAATATTGGTTACCTGAATCCCATTGTCTGTGGGATTGTCAATTGTCACTCCCGTATTGCCCAGAGTAATAGTCCCATTTATCCCATTCAAGGTTATGCCATTGGTAGCAGAGTTGGTACTGGTGAGACTACCATTCGAAAAAGTGGCATTGGCAATATTTGTCGCCTCTAAAGCCGCTCCTCCGGTACTATTAACTGCTAATCCCGACAGGTTAATTGTTCCCGTACTGTTAGTTAAAGAAATTCCAGCATTGGCACTATTAGTAGTAATGGTAGAGCCGGTATTAGCTGTTATACTTGTCGTCCCAGTAATATTGCTAGCATTAATCCCATTGCCTGTGGGATTGGTAATTGTTACTCCTGTATTGCCCAGAGTAAAAGTCCCACTCACCCCATTCAAGGTTATGCCATTGGTGGCTGAGTTAGTACTGGTGAGACTGCCATCCGAAAAAGTCGCATTGGCAATATTTGTCGCCTCTAAAGCTGCTCCTCCGGTACTATTAACTGCCAATCCCGACAGATTAATTGTTCCGGGACTATTAGTTAAAGAAATCCCAGCATTGCCACTATTCGTAGTAATAGTAGAGCCAGCATTAGCTGTGAGGTTTGCCGTCTGAGTACTAGTAATATTGTTAGCCTGAATGCCATTGCCTGCGGGATTGGTAATTGTCACATCGGTATTGCTCAGAGTAAAAGTCCAGCTTACCCCATTCAAGGTTATGCCATTGGTGGCAGAGTTGGTACTGGTGAGACTGCCATCCGAAAAAGTGGCATTGGCAATATTTATCGCCTCTAAAGCTGCTCCTCCGGTACTGTTAACT
Organism: Xenococcaceae cyanobacterium; assembly: GCA_051439465.1. GTDB lineage: Bacteria > Cyanobacteriota > Cyanobacteriia > Cyanobacteriales > JBFRWF01 > JBFRWF01. The sequence goes on from JBFRWF010000146.1 coordinate 25,557, forward strand.
GCAAACCCCGACAGATTAATTGTTCCCGTACTCTCAGTTAAAGAAATCCCGGCATTAGCACCATCAGTAGTAATGGCAGCCCCAGTATTAGCTGTTAGGTTTGCTGTTTGAGTAATATTGGTTACCTGAATGCCATTGTCTGCGGGATTGGTAATTGTCACATCGGTATTATTGAGAGTAAAAGTCCCGCTTACCCCATTCAAGGTTATGCCATTGGTGCCTGAGTTAGTACTGGTGAGACTGCCATTAGAGAAAGTGGCATTGGCAATATTTGTCGCCTCTAAGGCTGCTCCTCCGGTACTATTAACTGCCAATCCAGACAGGTTAATTATTCCCGTACTCTCAGTTAAAGAAATCCCAGCATTGGCACCATTAGTAGTAATGGTAGTGCCGGCATTAGCTGTTAGATTTGCCGTCCCACCAATATTGGTGACATTAATGCCATCCCCTGCGGGATTGGTAACTGTTACATCGGTATTGCTGAGAGTAAAAGTTCCGCTCACCCCATTCAAGGTTATGCCATTAGTGGCAGAGTTGTTACTGGTGAGACTGCCATCACTAAAAGACACATCAAAGGTATTATTTGCCACCAGTGCCGGGACATTATTTCCTGTGACTCTGTTTCGGATAAAGGTGATTGTGCCAGTAGTATTTTCCAACAACACCCCAGACTGAATACCACTGGTGATAATATTGTCTCTTATCTGAGCATTGGTGATATTTCTCGCAATTACACCGGGACCGCTTGTTCCTGTAATTGTAAATCCAGATAGCACTGAATCACTCCCCATTGTCACCGTCCTATTGACGGCGGGAAAGACTCCTGTACCGGATCCAGGTAGTTGGAAATTATTCCCTAACTCTACTGTATCAATAAACTGTTGCGGTCCAGTGGAAAGGACTTGCACTCGATCGGGAATGATAAACCCGTCTAACCCTGGATTGGTTCCCGTCTGGACATAAACAATAGTATTCCCATCACTCGGAGCAATTGCCACTGCCTCGACAATGGTGCCAAAGGGAGACTCAAAGGTGCCATTACTATTGCCTACACCTGGGGTGACATGGATAAATCGCCAAGGCTGTCCTGTAGCCGGATTATTCACGTTAATATTTGTGCGCTCAATGAGCAATTCTGATTCAAATTGCCTATCGACAACAATATTTTCCAGACGAGCAACCGTATCTCCTAAACGGACAAGTATTGATTCTGCTTCTGACTTGTTTTTAGGACGACGAGAGCCAAAACTGGCTCCAAAACTGAAGACTACATTGGTGCCAAAATTGCTATCAGTTTGCAGTGATAATCCCAGATTAAAATTTTCTGTAGGGCGAGCAATTAAGCGACTGCGGAATCCCATGAAGGTAGATGTGCCTTTCCCCCCATACAGATAAGTTCCGAGATAGCCTCTGAGATCGCCCCCTTCCCACGAAGCGATTGTTGCTCCCCCTTCTAGATCGAATCCTGTTAAGGCTGATTCAAAGAGGCGATCTCGCTGAGTCCGCTGTTCGGTGGTTATGACTAAGAAATTTTCTTCAAAGCGGGGATCAAAAAGGAATGCCCCCAGGTTAAAGAGGCGTTCTGATATCATCTGGCGGGTATCCCCAACGGGAAAATAACCATTGAGTCGAATTTCCCAGGGATTCCCCAGGACTTCGAATCCTCCTCCAATTTGATGAAAGGTGGCATTGCTAGTGTCTCGGATATCGTAGCCTAAATAACCTCCTATTACTATGTCGGTTTCCGGTGCATAGTCCCGATAACCTACTAAGATATTGCCGCCAAAGGTTCCTTCTTCTGTAGAGATATTCAAACGTCCTTCGGTAAAAGTAACGTTCTTCCCTGGGGTTTGGGTGAAAGGAACAAAGCCATAGATGCTGCCAAAAGAACTGTTGAAACCCACTCCGGGTCCTGTGGTAAATTGACCGCCGAAGCGGGGGGAGAGGGATAGGTTTTCTTCAGAAGTATTTTCTGATGTTTGGGTAAAAAGTATATCTGGTGTGGAGAAAATAGGTTCGGATAGCCAACCTGCTTCTGCAAGGGTGTCCAACGGCAATTGTGTTTCTGTATCTGTATTGCTGCTTGTTTGTGATCTAGATTCAAGGGGAAATATAGCAATAAATAAGCTAGCTAAGAATAGGCTTAAGTATTGAATTATATTCAACTTATGTCCTGACATTGTCGTTCACCCCTCTCCACCACAGAATCGACTAGATTATTAATAATATAGTCGGACATAAGTACAAGTATATGTTAAGTTTTGTTAACCAGATTCCGGCCATCGCCGTCTTTTTGCTGATTGACAACCCTTTATAAGACTGCTATAGTAGCCGAGAATAAGCATCAAGATGGAGAATTGTTAGCTTACTGCACCACATCTTTTAACCCACATTACGCACTTCAATATGTAACAGAAGAGAGGCATAGACAGCGATCGCCTTCGATATGTTTTCTTCATATTACAAAGTGTTATAGCTAGTAATAGATTCTGCAACAGATTTCAAACTTTGTTGTGGCGATTGTGCAGCAAGTACTTTGTAATGTGGATTTTGTTTGAACTCTCTACATAATTCTGGATAATAATGGAAAAGAGTGCTTTTGTCAAATCTGTCTTCCTCCGGTTTAAAACCGGAGGTTCTCACCTTCCCGGAGTTTTTGGTATTTCGATGAACAATTACAGCACCATCACTCTTTTTTGAGAATATCGGGTAACCATAACAGCACTAGTATTAGGAGACAAACTATCACCAAGCCAACGCTATAGCGAGCGGCTTCTCCCATATCGAACGTTTGCTGCATGATATACAGTATCTGTGGCATAGACAACTGACCTCAAAATCTACATCTTCTAGCATAAGCTCTATCTTTTATTGAACCTCCCCGCTCCCGCATAGACGGGGCTTCCACGCCTCCCGACTATTTTAGGTGACTGGTGAGGGGGTGATACTGAATCCGGATCTAAGAACCCCTGTATCTATTTTCTGTGGTTTTGTTCCCGTGATTACCACGGTTCCCAGGCGCACCCGGTGGCACCGCGAGACACGGGGAGCGGGGGACCGGGAGCAGGGAGCCGGGGGCGGGG
>JBFRWF010000147.1:0-5615 GCA_051439465.1 Xenococcaceae cyanobacterium
GGTTAAGAGAATATGTAGGTTGGGTTGAGGAACGAAACCCAACTCTAGTCTAGTTTTTGTTGGGTTTCACAGGAGTTCAACCCAACCTACAGATAAGGGTTTTCAGCTTATCCGAGCAGTATTGGGCTCCAGTGAGATTAGCATTGGTCAAATTGGCATCAGAGCTTGTGAATCAATCCCTATGATAGTGTTTCAATCCCTGACAAGGAAGATAAGTGATGAATGTCATGAGATGCGATCGCATCCTGTAAATCCCCTATAAGTCTCTCCGTGCCTAGATTCTGAAGTTGAGTCGTTGAATCTAATTTATCGAGGCTATCTGACATAAACAAGGTTTCGGGGAGTACAAATAATTGATTCACAAGCTCTCACAGGGAGTGTCAGTTTGTCACATTTTATCTTTCTAACCAAGCTCGCATTTTACCGGGATTCATTAGCCCATAGGGGTCAACCATTTCCTTGAATTGCAACTGTTCTGGATCAATGGTTTTCCTCCCCCCATCTTCGAGAATGTAGGTGTGAGGATTGGCGATAAATGCTCCATTTTCTTCGTGATAGCGGATAATTTCGTTGAGGCGTTCTTCAGTACTGTAGCGGACAAGCTGCAACCCTGCGGGAATCGCACCTCCCCCTACCCGAAGGAATTCCAAATGCATCATTACCTCATCGCCAAATTGATTATACATCTGCTCCACCCGCTCAAGAGTAAAAAAGAAGGTTTGTAAATAGGTGATGGTGGGGTCAACGCTACGGGCATGGAGGGTGGTATGATTCCAGGTGAATTCTGCTAAGCTGGTTCCTTTACTGGCTTCTTGAGCAGTTTTATTGTAAGAAACTTCACCGCTATATTCCTGAACTAAATCCTGGAATGGTTCGAGGCAAGACTCTGCCAGCATCAATAAGGCACAGTGCTTACCTTCGGGAATGTAACTCTGGAGGGGAGTAAAGTATGAGGGAATGGGCGCAGCGTGAATGCTGACGAGTTTCTTAATTAAACCATCGCTATCGCTGAGAGCTTGACCAAATTTAGCCGCAGTCATGAAGTCGTCAAAGGTGACGATTAATTCAGCCCAAGAATAGGCTGGGGCGAGGGGAATTTCTAATTGAGTGATAATGCCGTTGGTACCGTAGGCGTGATTTACTTTTTGGACATCATCCCCCCGCAATTCAATCGTCCGGGGTTCATCTTCCATAGTGACGACGCGGACAGCATGAAGATTGCCGCGATCGCGCAATTGTCCATAGGTAATGGAACCAATCCCCCCACTACCACCGCCAATAAAGCCGCCAATGGTGGCTGTGCGGTAAGTAGAGGGTGCCATTCGCAGTTCCCAGCCTGTTTCCCTGGCTTTTTTATCAAATGCTGCCATTTTCACTCCTGGTTCAACGCAGGCTAATCCTGGTTTAATCCAGCAAATCTGATTCATTTGGGTGGTATCGAGAATTACCCCTCCTTCGAGGGGGATACATTGTCCATAGTTGCCCGTACCTGCACCTCTTACCGTGAGGGGGACTTTGTGTTTGACACAGACTTGCGCCACTCGCAGGACTTCTGCTTCATTGGTGGGGCGAACTACTAGATTTCCTCGCTTATCTTTGAGTTTTTGTTCTAAGACTGGACTGAAGTGGTAATAGTCCAGGGAGAGTTTGGCCAGTTGGGTAGCATTGGTAATAATTTCCATGCCAGCGAGATCGGAGGCGATGGCATTCCAGTCAGTTGGTTTAGTGGGGGTTGAGGTCATTAGTTTTTAAGATTCAGCGTGCGATCGCGTCAGATAATCCATAATAATTAGGATATCGGAACCAATGGAGCCAAGCTATATCTGGGAGTTTCTTGAGAATTCCCTATCTGTGAAAATCCGTATCATCCGCGTCATCCGTGTTCCATTCTTAACTGATAGATTTGTTAGGTCAAGAAAAAAAAAGCCCTCCTTTGCTAGAGAGCTTCATTATTTAAAGATGAATGAATTCGGTAGTTCTTGACTCAGTTAAAAGCGATTATCCCAACAATGCCTTTGCTTTCGCCACCACGTTATCTACCGTGTAACCGAAATGCTCTAGGGCAACACCACCAGGAGAAGAAACACCAAAGCGGTCAATACTAATAGTCGCGCCTTCGCCACCGACATAGCGGCACCAGCCAAAGCTAGAACCCGCTTCCACAGCCAAGCGCTTAGTAACAGCTTTAGGTAATACAGATTCTTGATAAGCCTCATCCTGCGCCTCGAATAGTTCCCAGCTAGGCATGGAGACAACCCGGACTTTCTTACCCTCGCCCCTGAGCTGTTCAGCAGCCTTGAGACAGAGTTCGGTTTCACTACCCGTACCAATGAGAATAATGTCAGGGGTGCCATCGCTATCGGACAAGATGTAAGCGCCCTTAGTAGTCTTCTCAATCGAGGAGCCAGGTAGGTTCGGTAAACCTTGCCGCGACAGTGCTAGGAGTGTCGGACCATCACGACGCTCAACTGCCGCCTTGTAGGCACCAGATGTCTCATTGCCATCAGCTGGACGAACCACTACCAAATTAGGAATCGCTCGTAGAGAGGCAACATGCTCAATCGGTTGGTGCGTTGGGCCATCTTCCCCCAGTGCCACCGAGTCGTGGGTCATCACCCAGATAACACCAGCATGGGACAGCGCCGAGAGTCGAATCGACGCCCGCATGTAGTCGGTAAACACCAGGAAAGTAGCACCGTAGGGAATCAAGCCTGAGCCATGGAGGGCAATGCCGTTGCAAATTGCGCCCATGCCATGCTCGCGAACACCAAAGCGGAGGTTGCGATTTTCATACTGACCCCTCTGGAAATCTTTAGAAGATTTCAGCAAGGTTTTATTAGAAGGGGCCAAGTCAGCAGAACCGCCAATTAGCTCCGGTAACGCTCCAGCCAGCGCGTTGAGTGTTGCGCCGGATTGGTTGCGAGTAGCATCCTTCTTACTCTCTGGCGTGTAGGTAGGCAGGCTCTTGTCCCATCCCTCAGGCAGCTTGCCGCTCAGCATCCGTTCTAGTACAGCAGCTTCCTCTGGGTACTTGGTTTTGTACTCGTCAAATAGCTGATTCCACTCTTCTTCATATGCTGCACCCCGATCCACTGCCTTGCGGAAATGGTTAAGAGCATCTTCAGGAACCACAAATTCCTTGTATTCCCAACCCATGTTCTCGCGAGTCGCCTTCACTTCATCCCCACCGAGGGCAGCACCGTGGACGTCGTGAGTATTGGCTTTATTCGGAGAACCGTAACCAATAGTAGTCGTCACCTTAATTAAGGAGGGCTTGTCGGTAACGGCTTTTGCCGCTTCAATGGCTTTAGCAATGGCATCGATGTCTGTGTTTCCATTCTCTACATGCTGGACGTGCCAACCGTAAGCTTCAAAGCGCTTGCCCACATCTTCAGTAAAGGACAAGTCAGTGGAACCGTCGATGGAAATATGGTTGTCGTCGTAAAGGGCAATTAGCTTGCCCAGACCTAAGTGGCCGCCAAGGGAGCAGGCTTCACCAGAAACACCTTCCATGTTGCAGCCATCACCCAGGATGACGTAGGTGTAGTGGTCAACGATCTTGCAGTCTGGTTTATTGAATTTGGCAGCGAGGTGTGCTTCTGCCATTGCAAAACCTACGGCATTGGCAATCCCTTGTCCCAAAGGACCTGTGGTAACTTCAACCCCCTTGGTCATAAAGTTTTCCGGGTGACCGGGGGTTTTCGACTCCCACTGCCGGAACTGCTTGATATCGTCCATAGTGACGCTGTCGTAGCCAGTCAGATAGAGCAAGGCGTACTGCAACATACAGCCGTGACCAGCTGACAAGACGAAGCGATCGCGGTTAAACCAGGCAGGATTTTTCGGGTTGAACCGCATAAGGCGATTCCAGAGGACAAAAGCCATTGGAGCAGCCCCCATAGGCAGTCCTGGATGACCAGAATTGGCTTTTTCTACAGCATCAATTGCTAGAAAGCGGATGGAATTAATACAAAGTTCTTCGAGTGACTGGGTGGCAACGACCATAATTTCTCTCTCTTGGAGTGAACTACGATAAAGCAAAAATTTGTGTGAGTTAAAACCTGATGGCTGTGGGTTGCCCCAAGGCTATATCCCATCATCCCACTCTTCGGGAACGATGGACAAGCAGAGTTGAATGCTGAATTCTCAATTCAGCATTCTGAATTCAAACGTATTTTTTGAATGCCAACGTAACATTGTGACCGCCAAAACCAAAGGAATTAGACAGGGCCACTTCTACCTTTTGGGCGCGGCTCTTACCTGGCACATAATCCAGGTCACACTCTGGATCGGGATTTGACAAATTAATTGTCGGTGGAATTCGATCATTGGCGATCGCCATTATCGTCGCCACCGCTTCAATGCCCCCGGAACCGCCCAGAAGATGACCCGTCATGGACTTAGTAGAACTAATCGCCACCTGGTAAGCACTCTCTCCGAGGGCTTTTTTTATTGCCTTAGTTTCAGTGACATCATTAGCCGGAGTACTGGTGCCGTGAGCATTGATGTAACTCACCTGCTCTGGACTCAAACCCGCATCCTTCAAAGCCAGCTCTATTGACTTAGTAGCACCATGACCACCCGGTACTGGCTTTGTCATGTGATAGGCATCACAGGTCATGCCATAGCCAAAGATTTCTCCATAAATCTTTGCCCCACGGTTGAGAGCTTGTTCCAGTTCTTCCAAGAGCAAAATTCCAGCTCCTTCTCCCATAACAAAGCCATCGCGATCGCGGTCAAAAGGTCGGCAGGCATGAGTGGGGTCATCATTGCGGCTAGAAAGCGCCCGCGCCGCTGCGAAACCAGCTAAACCCAAAGGCGTGACTGCCGCTTCCGTCCCCCCACAAATCATGGCTTGGGCATATCCGCGCTGAATCAGTCGAAAGGCATCCCCGATCGCATTCGAGCCAGCGGCACAGGCAGTCACCGTGCAATTATTAGGTCCCTTAGCGCCAGTGTGGATTGCCGTGAGACCTGCAGCCATATTAGCGATCATCATCGGAATCATGAAGGGGCTGCATCGGTTCGGACCGCGAGTGAGATATATCTCTTGCTGGTCTTCGAGCACTTTGAGACCGCCAACGCCTGTGCCAATGATCGTCCCCACCTGTTCTGCATTCAGGTCGTTAATGACAAACTGAGCATCGGCAATTGCCTGTTTGCTAGCGGCAACCGCCAACTGAGAAAAGCGATCCATACGCTTAGCTTCTTTGCGCTTCATATATTCATGGGGGTCAAATCCTTTAACTTCACCAGCAATTCGACAAGCGTGCCGGGAAGCGTCAAATAAGGTAATCGGACCAATCCCATTGCGCCCACTTAACAACCCTTCCCAGTATTCAGTCGGGGTATTTCCAATCGGGGTTATCGCGCCTAGCCCCGTTACTACAACACGTTTCAGTTGCTTCTTTGTCATGATCCTAGATTGATAAGGGCTATTTACCCGATGCAGATGGGAGAGAAAGTAATGGTTTGGCGATGCAAAGGCCTAGAGTATCGGTCAAGAAATAAGGGTTGACAAAAAAGAGGTGATCTGCAATCAGGTACTCCCCAAGTGTTGGCGAGCAAAATCCGTGATAATCCGCGTCATCCGCGTCATCCGCGTTCTATGGGCC
>JBFRWF010000148.1:0-14879 GCA_051439465.1 Xenococcaceae cyanobacterium
GCTAGTCTTCGACGCGCTCCGCGAGAGTCTTCGACGCGCTTCGCGAGCGCCGCTCTTCGAGAACGTTGCCTCAACCCAACCTACACAAATGTCTTTTTTTATAAGTGATTATCCGAACTTGATATGATTTCCTATTGTGGAGTAATTGCTATATTACTGTCGGAGGATGCCAACCACTGCTCACCCATCGTCTTCGCGCCCCTATAATCACGGGATGATTCATCCGCAAAGCTACTACCGTAGCACGACCAATTACCGTCAATCCCTCAATTTTTGTCCCGTCAGCACTCCAGACAAAATGTTCTGACCATTGTTGTTGGCGAGGATGGAATAGGGGGACAAGTTCTGCCGTCACGGGATCAATTGCCTGAGTCAAATTCCCTTTAAATTCATTGCAAGAGCGACAGGCTAAACAGACATTCTCAAAACTGGCATCTCCTCTCTTAGAACGGGGTTGAATGTGGTCGTAGGTCATGGGAATACCGCTATTTGCTTCACTGGTCAAACAATAACAGCATCGCTGACGGTCTGCTGTTTCGATTTGTAGGCTTAAGCTTTCTGGAAGATAAGTAGACACAATAGTTTAATCTACCCCTAATCGTTCGCCACGCCAACGGAGTAAAACCGTCGCCTGTGCCTTTCGCAGCATAAATAGGTCAGCTTCATGGCGTAATTTTGCTAATTCCAACTGTTCTGCTGCTGTTAGGTTTACCTCTTGGTTTTTTTCCAAAAGTAAGATGTAACGTTCCATCTCGGTAGGGGTTTTGCGACTTTGGGCGATTTTCCAGAGACTTTCATTGTCGAGGCGGTCTAAAACAGCTAGTTCTGTCTGAAATTCTTCTGGAACATCATGCCAATCGGGAGGACTTCCTACTGTTAATGCTTGCAGCATAATCTCGTCAAGGGAACGTCCAACAGCATTGGCGGTGTTGACCAATCTTTGATAGAGGCTTTCGGGAACTTGTAGGGTAACGGTTGGGTTGGGCATGGGAATTGAGAGGGGGATAATAACTGAATTTTCTATGGTATTGCAGGAGTTGTAAATACATCAGAGGGAAAAGTTGTGTGCGATCGCTTTACTGACAATTAGAGTATTTATCCTCAAGCGATCACACTCTCATGAAATATGCCATCTTGCCACACTCTATGTTTTTTATGTTACGATTTGAAGTATGCTATGGAATTTTATCTAGTTCCCAATCACCAATCCCCGGCTCCTTTTGCCAAGGCTGCACGAATCACTTCAGAGCCAACACCAGGCAAATGAGCATTCTCACTGATATGCCGCTTCCACGCCTTAGTCCCCGGTTTCCTCGCAAATAGCTGGAGCATATGTCGGCTAATGGCGTTGAGCTTCAAGCCTTTTCCTATCCAGTAATCGATATAGGGAACCATGGCTTCAACAACTTCGTGACGGGTTGGGGGGGTGACATCCTCGCCATAGATGTCACGATCTACTGTGGCAAATAGGTAGGGATTATCATAAGCAGCACGCCCAATCATTACAGCGTCAACAAATTTGAGCTGCTCTTGAATCTGTTCTAAGTTAGTAATTCCGCCGTTTATTTCGATAAACAGGTGGGGAAACTCCTGCTTGAGACGATGCACGTCCTGGTAACGCAGGGGGGGAATATTGCGGTTTTGCTTGGGACTTAAGCCCTTTAGCCAAGCCTTGCGGGCATGGACGGTAAAGCGCCGACAACCTGCTTTAGAGACGATGCAGACAAAGTGAGCCATGTCTTCGTAGCGATCGCGCTCGTCAATGCCAATCCGGTGCTTGACTGTCACGGGCAAGTTAACCACCTTTTGCATGGCTTCCACCGCTCTGGCAACTTTTTCTGGCTGCGCCATCAGGCAAGCACCGAAGTTGCCATTTTGTACCCGAGAGCTGGGACAACCAACATTGAGGTTAATCTCATCGTAGCCCATATCCTCAGCAAGGAGAGCGCACTCAGCCAGCTCTTTGGGATTATCGCCGCCAACTTGAAGGGCGAGGGGTTTCTCTTCGGGGGAAAAACCAAGTAATTTTTGGCGATCGCCGTGGAGAATCGCGGCTGTGGCGATCATCTCGGTGTAGAGTAGGGTGCAGCGCGTAATCTGACGCATAAAATAGCGAAAGTGGCGATCGGTACGCTCCATCATTGGGGCAATGCTCAAGGGATTACCGTCATTTGTCAAAAGTCCTTTTCTGTTGGTCATTGGGTTCTTGCTTCTTTCGTTGAGGGGAATGGAAGTCGATTGACATTAAGGAGAGCTTGTGCGATCGCCAATCACTAATCACCTTTATCAGGAGGAATTTTATGCCCCAAGGTCCTGGATTCTTGGTAACATTCCTTTACTATTTCTCCAGCACAACCCTGATAGTGATGTTTGTCACGTCAAAAGGAATGGGGATGAGCTTGGAGACAGGGCTCCCCTATCAGTTCGGTATACTTTTTGGTTTAGTCGCCGGGTTACTTGGTGCTAACTTTAATCGTAGCGCGACCATCTCGGCTTCTTTCCAGAACAAAAAAGCATTTACCAAGAATTTGAACGAGGTGCTCTCGGAGATGGGCTTTGAGGAAAAATCTCAGCTTGAGGAGTTCACTGTCTATGAAAAGTCACCCCTCAGGACGCTGTTCTCTGGCAAAGTGTTTGTTAAGATTGACCAGAATTCAGCAACCATTATCGGTCGTTCGAGCAACATTAAGAGGCTGAGCCAGATAATCTAGATGCTTAGCTCAAAATGTTAGGCTTAGAAAGAGCGATCACAATGCAGCTAACGTAATTCTGAGTCGTGGTACAGACACAGAAATAACCCGATATATGAAGTACCGGGACGTTAGAAGTATGTTGTTGCACCGTACCGTGCGATATCTGCACTCCTTAGGATACAGTGTGCTTCAGTCATTAGATAATGGATGGTTCCCAACCAAGTTTAAAACAGAAGCATTAACTGTGGAGTCAGAATATCCCCCTGTGGGGTACAGGGGACGATTAAGCACCATGAATTGTATCTAAGCTTCGCTTAGTTACAAGAAGGGAGAGGCTATCCAACTCGAATTACCTTTGTGGTGAGATCAGCAATGACTAACATTCCCAGGTTAACTTAGGTTTAGTTTACCCCTTTCGAGCAGGTTAAAGGTCATAACCGCCTTAAACCTAAGTAAATTGAAGCAATTATGCCCATGTCTATTCTTGAACAACTTCAGCCTGCTGACCAAGAATATGTGACCATCTATAAGCCCTTCTACCCACCAAAAGAAAAAAGAGAGGTGCTGCCAAAAGCCCTTGGTCTGTACCAACAAGGCTTTTTAGAAGGGCGGCGTAACATCGAAGGCAGTGATAGCATTGCGTTTGTGGCTAGCTGGTATCCATCTAAGCTGCCTTTGGATTCGACTCTTTGTCGATTACAATTTGATGGGCAGGCAGATTTGAGCTACGAAGTTACAATAATAAATCATGAGTTTATCGATTACTTAATTGGGGTAATCATAAATTTCGAGGAATCTGGCTTAACGGATTTTCCTCAAGGATTTTACCGGAAGCTGCTGCGCTTTGATGTGAATGAAAATTGAGATGAAGCTTTAAACAATAAGGAAGGAGTGAGGGTGTGGCAAAATCTGCCAAATATTTGCTGATTGGGTCAATAGAAGCTTACAGCGGTAAGTCAGCGACTATCCTGGGCATTACCCATCAGTTAAAAGAAAAGGGGCTCGTTGTCGCCTACGGAAAACCCCTAGAAACCTGTATGAGCGACAATTCTACTGAGGTAGCCCAAGAAGAGGTGCGCTTCATCGCCCAGGCTCTTAATTTGTCCGAAAGCCAGGTGCGATCGCCATTATTATGTCTGGATAGCAAAACAATCAGCAAGCGCTTGCAAGGAGAAGATTCCACAGATTACTCTCAATCTTTGCAGCAATATGTCCAACAAGCTCCAGGGGATTTGGTTTTACTCGAAGGACCAAGAAACCTCTGGGAAGGAAGTCTGTTTGATTTGTCTGCGGGACAAATTGCTCAGGTTGTTGATGCTTCCATCTTATTAGTTGCTCGCTATAGCTCTCTACTTTTGGTAGACAGCCTGTTGACGGCTAAACAATACTTAGGCGATCGCTTGTTGGGTGTCTTGATTAACGATATTCCCACCGAGGAGCTAGAATCTACTCAAACCCTAATAAAACCTTTTCTCGAAATGCAGGGGATTCCAGTCTTGGGAATGTTGCCCAGAAATAATTTACTGCGCAGTATCAGTGTCCGAAAAATATCCCAGAAACTAGGCGCTAAAGTCCTTTGTCGCTCAGATCGGTTGGACTTGATGGTGGAAAGTCTCAGCATTGGAGCAATGAATGTCAGTTCCGCATTGGAGTATTTCCGTAAAGGGAAAAATATGGCAGTAGTTACCGGGGGCGATCGCACTGAACTGCAACTGGCTGCCCTAGAAACCTCCACCAATTGCCTAATTCTCACGGGTCACATGCCACCCCAACCTCTAATACTCAGCCGTGCTGAAGATTTAGAAATTCCCATTTTATCTGTTAATCTCGATACTCTGACTACAGTAGAAATTGTCGATCAAGGCTTTGGTAAGGTGCGCCTCCAAGAACCGATTAAAGTCCAGTGTATCCAGCAGTTGATGAAAGAATACTTTGATATCGACAGATTGATGGACAAACTAGGCTTAGAACCAGCAGTTCCTGCAAAATAAAGTCTGAACTGCGTACCCGAAGGGCGTCGCGCTGCAACAGCAGGGGCGAAGCCTAGACTAGCAGCGACGGGCTGCGTCAGCAGGGACGAGCTGCGACAGCAGGGGCGAAACCTAGTCTAGTCTAGTCTGAAAAATAAATTCTTGATAATTTCGCTACCAAAGTAGATCGACAGATTATGCAAACTCTCGAAAATCCCAAAACTACCACTACTACCGCTCCAGCCTTTGACACCACTATTCACAGGCGCAAAACTCGTCCTGTTAAAGTTGGGGATATCACCATTGGCGGCGGCTACCCGGTAGTGGTGCAGTCAATGATTAATGAAGATACCTTAGATGTGGATGGCTCTGTTGCCGCTATTCGTCGCCTACATGAAATTGGCTGCGAGATTGTCCGCGTCACTGTTCCTAGTATGGCTCATGGTAAGGCTTTGGCGGAAATTAAGCAGAAATTAGCTAAAACTTATAAACCAGTGCCTCTGGTTGCCGATGTCCACCACAATGGCATGAAAATCGCCCTAGAAGTTGCCAAGCATGTTGATAAAGTGCGGATTAATCCGGGATTATATGTATTTGAAAAGCCAAAAGCTAATAGAACCGAATACACCCAAGCTGAGTTTGATGAAATTGGGGCAAAAATCCGGGAAACCTTAGAACCCTTGGTGATTTCTCTGGGAGATCAGGGTAAAGCCATGCGTATTGGTGTTAATCATGGTTCTCTTGCCGAACGGATGCTGTTTACCTACGGCGACACCCCAGAAGGTATGGTGGAATCTGCTCTAGAATTCATCAGAATTTGTGAATCCCTTAACTTCCGCAACCTGGTAATTTCCCTGAAAGCCTCGCGGGTGCCAGTGATGTTGGCTGCTTATCGCTTGATGGTGCAGCGGATGAATCAGCTAGGTATGGACTATCCTCTGCATTTGGGTGTCACTGAAGCTGGGGATGGTGAATATGGTCGCATTAAGTCTACAGCAGGGATTGGTACACTTTTAGCTGAGGGGATTGGAGATACTATTCGCGTCTCTCTCACCGAAGCACCAGAAAAAGAAATTCCCGTTTGTTATAGCATCCTGCAAGCCTTGGGACTGCGCAAGACAATGGTGGAGTATGTGGCTTGTCCTTCCTGCGGTCGTACCCTTTTTAATTTAGAAGAGGTGTTGCACAAAGTGCGGGAAGCTACTAAGCACCTCACGGGTTTGGATATAGCAGTGATGGGTTGTATTGTCAATGGACCCGGAGAAATGGCAGATGCAGACTACGGCTATGTTGGCAAGCAGGCTGGTTATATCTCCCTCTATCGCGGTAGAGAAGAAATTAAGAAGGTGCCAGAGTCTCAAGGCGTGGAGGAGTTGATTAATTTAATTAAAGCAGATGGTCGTTGGGTAGATCCTTAACGTATGGTCGATGCCCCTGTTCCCAGGCATTCATGAGAAGTTAAGATTGTATGCAGTTTCCGAGCAGTATTGGGGTTCGTGTCACCAGGTACAGCTTTGTAAAGTTTTGTAAAATTTCCCCTTGTTTTTGCCTTGATTGATAAGTAATACAAATCATTAATTTGCCTAGTTTGAGTTCTTTTAGGCAATGTTTTTGTTATCTAAAACGTATTTAAAATGCTTTTCTATCAAGGTTTTGAGGCATCTTAGCTTTCGTTTAAGGCAATGTTTTTTGCTATAGATGCTGTCGGAAAAAACATTTGCGTAACTTATATTTTAGTGATCGCTTCATAAATTTGATTCAATCTCTGTATAATATGCCCAGCAAGGGTTTTAGGGCTAGGCTGCACCTGGTTACATGGATGAAATTTATGAGGAACAGAGTATATGGTTAGCAAAATCTGGTTAAAAATTACGGCCATAACAGTTGGAGTGTTCTTATTGTCTGTATTATGTGATAGCAATTCAGCAAAAGCTATGACAATAAGTAGTACTTTTGACACAGATAGAGACGGATGGACTATTGGTGGTAATGGTGCTTCAACTGTTCCAGACCATATAACAACAGGAGGAAATCCAGGTGGATATATTAGAGACATTGATGCATCTCCACAAGGGTGGGATTTCCAAGCACCATCTAAGTTTCACGGTGACCAATCTATCTTCTTCGATGGGTTTCTAACCCTTGATATTAATACCACCATTGCAGATATTGATAGACTCAATAGTCGCACTCTAATTTTAAATAGTGATGGTATTTTAGGTGAAATAGGCTTTACTTTACCCTTGCCAACTTCAGGAGTATGGACTTCTTACAAAATTGCTTTCAATGATACTGCAGGTTGGGAAAAAAACATAGGGGGAAGTTTCTTACCTGCTAGCAACGACGATATTAAAGCTATTCTTTCTAGGGTCACACACCTTTCAATACTCGGTGATTGGCATAATGGAACAGAAACTACAGCATTAGATAATGTAGCATTCGTCCAAGCACAATCAACCCCCGAACCTTCCACTCTCTTAAGCTTAGGCTTAATCGTAGGATTAGGAGGGTTGTCCTTAAAAAGAAAGCAGAAGAAATCAGCAGAGAAATAGACAGTTTAAACTAACTAATCTAATCTACTTTAATAAAAAAAAACTACACTAGCCCCTTCATTAAGTCAATAGTGTCAGAGTAGGAGATCGCTACCTCAGCGAAGGGTGGTCAGCTCCGCTGTGCCTTCGGCAGCGCTATCGATGAAAGAGCAGGTAGAGAGTAAAATTACTCTAGCTTTGTCGAACCGAGTCGGGAACCATGAGAAAAATTACCAAGCCGTCTACGGCAAAATGTGACTTGGACTTGTACATCTGGTTTCTCTTGGCAGAATCGAAATATCCAGGCTGTACCCGTTTATCAGAAATTTTAGATGGATTGTCCCACGAAGCGTGTTAACCGCTTCTTGTTACGAGAAAGATACTCCCCTGAAGATTTATTCGATGAAGTGAAGCCATATATTAATTTGATAGGTGGCACATTAAGTGCAAATGACACGGTTATTGAAAAACCTTATAGTGACCCTAATTTGAGCGAGTTTATTAGTTATTTTTGGTCAGGTAGTGAAGCGTTATACACTGAAAAGAATCTAAAATATTCGAGAACTGCCTGCGACGGTGTGCTAACTCTGTCCCTGCTGTAACAGTTTTCCTAACTGTTGTTTGCGCCGATTCAAATTTTCTTGTTCAAGTTTGACAATAACTTCTTCTAGCTGAATTCCTGCTAACTCCATTTCCTGACAATTCCGATGCGCTTTTGCTAAAGTCCGCTTAATCTTTTCTGGATCGGGTAAAGTAGGCATAGAAGTCATGGTAACCTCCAATCAAGCTTAATTTCTTCTAGACTGCGCTCTAAAGCCGGAATCCGATTCTGGATATTTGTAATCGCCTCATTCATTAACCTTAGCAGATTGGCAGGAATAGTGGGTTGGACTTCGGCGATACGCAAGTGTAGAGTTGACAGTTGAGAAAGTCGAGTTCTGGCTTGTTCGGCTATTTCTGTAAGTTGTTCTAGAGTCAAGATTGTCCGATAATTTTCGCCAAAGCTCAAATGTTAGCCTTCCCTATCGAATGATTATCATTATCAAAAAAAAGGAACCGCCACAGTCCTGAGATTTATCTAGTTTAGTGTACCCCTAAGGTAGTGAACCAACCCTTGTAGTCCCAGGCGATAACTTTGGGCTCCAAAACCACTAATCTGCCCCACCGCCACTGGAGCAATATAAGAATGATGGCGGAAAGCTTCACGCTGATAAATATTACTCAAATGCACTTCAACCGTAGGAATTTTGACCGCTGATAACGCATCTCGAATGGCTATGCTGGTATGAGTGTAGGCACCAGCATTAATCAAGATTCCCTGATGTTGTCCCAAAGCCTGATGAATTGCATCAACTAAGAAACCTTCATGATTAGATTGCAATCTAGTAACTTTCGCTTGCAGCTTTTTTGCCTCCTCTGCTAAGAGGAGGTTAATATCATCCAGGGTTACTGAGCCATAAATTTGTGGTTCTCGCTGCCCTAAGAGGTTCAAATTAGGGCCATGCAAAACCAGAATACTTAACTGACGCAAAACTTCAGAAGGCGCTGAACGTATTAACGATGTCGGCGGCGTTGTGGCTCATTGACTGGAATGGGGATTAGCTCTGGTTCAGGCTCGACCTCCGGACCTAAAAGGGTTTCAATGAGCTTGCGTGCCCATTCTTTCATCTTTTCCAACACTTTTTCTAAATAGTCCATCGAACAGAGGGCTCCTATGAGACAGTGGCTCTTTTCTTCTTATAGTTATATTAAGATTAAGCTTAGCACATCTTCTCAAGATAGATTCACGAGCAACAGCTATTTTTCATTTGACTGTCTCGTCAAAAGCTTTCGCCGCAGTCGATCTAGGGCATTACAAGCACTATTATAGCGAATTGTCGAGCGATCGCGGTCTTTCCCCAAACAATACTCAAAACTATTGACTTTACCATCTGGCTCTGCTAAACCAATATAGACCAGTCCCACTGGCTTATCCTCTGTCCCACCCCCAGGACCAGCAATTCCTGTAATACTCAATCCCCAAGAGGTTCCCAGTTGCTTTTTGACCCCCAGTGCCATTTGTTTAGCGACGGGTTCACTAACTGCACCAAATTGGGCTAAATCTTCAGTACTCACACCCAACAGAGAAATTTTTACCTGGTTGTCGTAAGAAATTACCCCGCCCATGAAATAGTCCGAACTACCGGAGACACTGGTTAACATCTCTCCTAAGCCTCCCCCTGTGCAAGATTCAGCCACACTCAAGGTTTCATCCGCATCTTGTAATAATTGCCCTACTACTGAGGCAAGGGTATCATCGTCAGCGCCAAAATAGTCTAGTCCGGCAATTTTCTGTAACTGTTGGGCTACGGGGACAATTATTGCCATAGCATCGGCTTCGGAAGTAGCCTTGGCAGAAACTCGCAGCCTCACCTCTCCTTTAGAGGCATAAGGGGCAACGGTAGGATTAGTTAAGTCGAAAAAAGCAGCAACTTTTTCGGCCAATGCCGACTCTCCAATGCCCCTAAATTTCAAGAGACGGCTGTAGATAATTTCTTTGCTCCAACCTTGACTTTTGAGGTAGGGAACAGCAGTTTCTCGCCACATCCGCTGCATTTCTGAGGGGACACCAGGGAAGGTGAGAATCGTCAAACCCTCTCGAGGTTGCCAAATGATTCCCGGAGCCGATCCCGATGGGTTAGGTAAAACTTCCGCCCCTTCTGGAATTAGAGCTTGCTTGCGATTGTTGGGGGTCATCTTACGCCCTCGCTTGGCGAATTTCTCAGCGATGTCTTGGAGAATTTCTGGTCTTTCTACAAGGGGGGTGTCAAAAAAGTCGGCGATCGCCTCCGTGGTGAGGTCATCAGGTGTCGGTCCCAGACCCCCAGTAAAAATTAAGATGGAGGAGCGTTTACTGACAATTTCCAGCACTTGTTGCAAGCGCCCCGGATTGTCTCCCACCACACTTTGGTAATAGTGAGGAATCCCCAAACTTGCTAGCTGCTGCGCTAAAAACTGGACATTCGTATTCAGGATATCCCCGAGTAGCAGTTCGGTGCCCACACAAATAATTTCCGCACTCATTTTAATTATTTTTTAATTTTTAATCCGAGTATTGCGCCAGACTTGCCAGCCTACGTAAGCCAACAGCATCGTCGCACCCAGAGCATAACCCCAACCACTGGGAATGTTAGAAAACCCCAGTGCCAAGCTTCCCACCCAAAGGGTGAGAGCATAGATAAATAGAACTGTCAGACGTTGGGAAATTCCTGCTTTGAGAAAGCGGTGGTGTAAATGGCGATTATCAGCAATGAAAGGGGATTTACCTTGACTGATGCGGGAGAGAATTACTGTTGACATATCCAAAATCGGCACTGCCAAAATTAAGTAAGGTAATAGCACCGCAGTAACTGCCGTAGTTTTGACCAAGCCAATCACCCCCACTCCTGCCAGGGTGAAGCCCATAAAGTAAGCACCACCATCTCCCATAAAAATTTGTGCTGGGTTGAAATTGTAGCGCAGGAAGCCCAAAGCCCCACCTGCCAAGGCCGCAGCAACCAAGGCAGCGGATGGTTGCTCCATAAAGAGGGTGACAATCAGCATTACCACGGCGGCGATACCGGAGACACCAGCAGCTAAGCCATCTAAGCCATCAATCCAGTTAATCGCGTTTGCCATTCCTACCAGCCAAACCACTGTTACTGGCAGGCTCAACCAACCAATATGAACCAAGCCATCAAAGGGAACAGAAAGAAAATCAATGCGCACCCCCACCCACCAGGCTAAGGTGGCGACACCCATTTGCATGATTAGCCGCGAGATGGGGGTAAGATTAAATAGGTCGTCGGCAAGACCGATCGAGAAGAAAGCCACACCGCCCAAGGTGACGCCCCAAATTTCCCACTCTTTATCTGGGGGAAGTATTCCAAATCCCCCTAGCCACCAGACAATCAGAAGGGCTGTAAAAGTCCCTGCAAAGATTGAGACACCTCCCAAACGCACCATGGGGCGTTGGTGAATTTTTCGTTCATTGGGTTGATCGACTTGTCCGCTTTTGAGACAAATGGTCTTGACGACCGGCGTACTCCACAAAACGACAATAATAGAGACGAGAAAGGCAATTAGATGGTACAGCTCTGAAGGCATATTTAGAATTTTGACATACTCCCACCCCCTAGAAGAAGGCGGGATTCTTAGCAACACTGATTTTCAGTTTAGCGAGACAACTTAAACAAGTTCGATTTTTTCCATTAGCAGTATTAAACCCTCGCCGGCACTGGAATTTTCAGATGGGGATAGAGAGGGAAGCGATCGCACAAAGCTGCCACCCGACGCAGACAATTACTCTTGACTACCTCATCTTCTGAATTCAACAGCCGATGGGCAATAATATCAGCAATTTCTCTAAATTCCTCTACACCCATCCCCCTAGTGGTCATTGCTGGTGAACCTAGGCGCAAACCGCTGGTAACAAAGGGCGACTCTGGATCAAAGGGCACGGTATTCTTATTAGCGGTAATATTTACCTCGCTGACCAATTGATCCGCACGCTTACCTGTCATGGCAATGGAACGCAGATCCACCAACATCAGATGGTTATCTGTGCCGCCTGAAACAATCTTGAAGCCGTGATTAATCAGTCCAGTCGCCAGAGCTTGAGCATTAGCAATCACTTGAGTGGAATAAGCTTTGAATTCCGGTTTCAGTGCTTCTCCAAAGGCGACTGCCTTTGCCGCAATCACATGCTCTAGAGGACCGCCCTGAGTGCCTGGGAAAACAGCTTTATTCAACTTTTTCCCCAAATCAGCGTCACGGGTGAGAATCAAACCTCCCCTGGGACCCCGCAGGGTTTTGTGGGTGGTGGTGGTAACCACATCGCAGTAGGGAATCGGGTTAGGATGATGACCCGTTGCCACTAAACCCGCGATGTGAGCGATATCTGCTAGGAGGTAAGCCCCAACTTCATCGGCGATCGCTCTGAACTTCTCAAAATCAATCACCCTGGAATAAGCGGAATAGCCACAAATAATCAGTTTGGGACGTTCCTTGATTGCCAGTTCCTGAATCTGGTTATAATCTAGCCGCTCCGTTTGCGGGTTGACACCGTAATGACAAACCTTGAACCACTTTCCTGAGACATTTACTGGCGAACCGTGGGTTAGGTGTCCTCCGTGGGACAAGTCCATGCCCATAATCTTGTCTCCTGGCTCTAGCAGGGCCAGGAAGACGGCAAAATTAGCCTGGGCACCAGAATGAGGCTGAACATTAACATGAGCCGCCCCAAACAACTTTTTAGCGCGGTCAATGGCCAGTTGTTCGGCTTGATCGATAAAGTCACAGCCGCCGTAATAACGTTTTCCTGGCAAGCCTTCAGCATATTTATTTGTCAATACTGAACCTTGTGCTGCTAAAACGGCTGGAGAGGTAAAGTTTTCACTGGCAATCAACTCCAGATGATCCCGTTGTCGCTGGAGTTCGAGCTGGATGATTTCAGCTACAGCTGAATCGGTTTGAGCGAGAAAAAAGGAATTAGGTTTAGGGAATTGACTTGATTTCATATTGTGTCTATCTTTTAGCCTGGGTGAGAGTAGCAGATGGGGAGAATTTTTTCATCCTCAACGAGAAACGACCAACGACCGACGACCAAAGTATCATATGCTACCATAACTCCAGAATTTTCCCATTAAGCTATAGTGGCAATTTTTCCTCTCTGCTCAAACTAAGAATTACAATAGACTCAGCGGCATTGGGGATCAATGGGAGGGATGTAATGTTAGTCATTCTTACCGACGAACAAGTACTTTCCACGCAGCAAGTTTGTCAAGGCTGTTTACTCGCTGACCGCCGTGGCTTACCCCGCTGGCGTCAAGGTAAACTCGGCTGTGGTCATTTTCTAGGCAAGCCTGGGAAAAATCAACCAGCTCTTTATGAGTGTCAGATGGGCTTCCTGATTGCCAATATTGATAGTAGTGCAGGTTAATCAGAATTTCACTCCCTCGAAATCTGATTGAATGAAGAAACTCCTGAAACTTCTGTCTAGTAATACTTCCAGGAAAATTTCGAGTTTGAAACGGAAACTGTTACTTTGGCAGGATTTCAGGTGACTCTATAAGTGTACTCCCGCCCCTATTGTCAGTCAAGCAGCGCTCTAATGTTTGCCAATTTAGGAGGCGGAGCCTCCCATCAAGCATTTCATCCGCAGAGCCTAGAAACGAGATATGGTCAAAGTTTCAGGAGTTATGGGTAAAGCATAGATTTTTTGGAAGTATCATAGTTAGTCAATAGCCCTCAATTATCGCTAAAAGGAGAACAAACTATGACTTGGCGTAGTTCAACAGATGCCAAAGACCGGATTTTTGCTACGCTTGTTTATTTATTTGCCCTATATGATGCCTGGCGCTTTGGTGGTTTTTTACTCAAACAGTTTCCAATTCTGAACATTCTTTCTGTTCCGCTCATCCCTATAGCTTACATTTACGACTTTTTGGGCCAATTTGTCGGTGGATTTGCTGAATTCCTCGTTTTCTTAATCTTGTTTTTTGCAGTGGTGAGAAACGAGAGGATAATCCATTTTGTTCGCTTTAACACTATCCAGACAATTCTAATCGGCATTCTTTTGTCTCTGTTAGGTCTAATAATGTGGAGTGTTCTATTGCCTATGCTTGGCCGAGATAGTTTGCTCATAGAAACCCTGTCCAATGTGATATTTTTGGCAGCAGTTGGTGCTTGTGGCTACTCCATGTTCCAGTCGGCGCTGGGACTTTACGCAGAAATTCCTACTATCTCTAATGCGGCTTATTCCCAAGTCCGTTAGTTAGGTGGAAAGTTGGCAGCCTTGTAGGTTGTTAGGGAATAGGGAATAGGGAACCGACGCGCAGAAATCTTCGATTTCAAGCATCGCAGGGAATGGGGAATGGGGAATAAAGAGTTCCCCTCCCTTCCCTTCACTGAGCTGGCGCTCGGAAGTCAAAAGTTTCTAAATAACCAATGCCTTGAATGTTCCAGGCGGACGCGATCGCATACAACTTTGCCAACCAGAAGTCAAGGTGCTACATCTGGAACCTGTTCATTTAAAACAAGAATAAATCTTGGGGTCGTCCATGTATCCCCAGCTAAATCGAAGATTCGCCCGGATCTGAGATCCTAGGGCGAAGCTGGGGTATTATAGCTCCCCCAAACCCCCTCATCTGATAAAACTATCACCAGTAATTTGTCCGTAAGCGACTAATGCCCCAAATAGCCCAAAAAGACCTCCTGATACCAAATCCGCTTTGATAACCTCCTTTTCAATTTTGGGATTTTTCTCCCCCTGCTTCCACTGCTTCCCCTGCCCCCCCTGCTCCCCTCACAAGGTTAGGTTTTTAACAAAAGGGTGAGTCAGAACGATCGCAGAAACGAAAAAATAAGCTTTTTCTCCCCCTGCTTCCCCTGCTCCCCCTGCTCGTCTCAACCCGAAATCTAAAAAACCTACCCTTGAAAGCCCTGCTCCCCCTGCCTCCCCTGCTCCCCCTGCTCCCCCTGCTTTCTCAAAAAGGGGGTATTTAACCCGGATTTGGTATGATGCCCCAATAGATAAAGTGGCATGGTTCAACTTACCAAGCACTAGGGTAACACTTTTAGAGGATGTTAGGTGCCTCAAGTCCTTGTTTGACAACAACTTGAGGCTTTAGGGCTTTCCCAAAAGTGTTACCCTGGTTTGAACCATG
>JBFRWF010000149.1:0-7960 GCA_051439465.1 Xenococcaceae cyanobacterium
GTGAGGAGTGGGAGAGTGGGGGAGTGGGAGAGGGGGAGAGAGGGAGAGAAATATTTCCAATGAGTCGTAAGCCAATTAAAACTCACCAAGACAGCGATAAATCTTTCACCCCCTCACCCGGTCACCCGGTCACCCCCTCATCCGGTAGTCCTGTCAGGGGTTGACCTTAACTTCATGTTAAAAACCTACCCTTGTGAGGTGGGAACTTCCCCTACACAAAAGATTGTCGAAAATCTTAAATAGACATTAAGATGAAATCAAGCAACAAATCTCGCCAACAAAGCGCAAACCTTGCTTTTGTCATGAGCCTATTGGTGTTTGTCCCCAGTGCTACAATCCTACAGTAAGCAGGCAGCTTTAGGAAAAGACACTTCCAAGCAAGTGTCCCTCCAGCTACTCCTATTTGTCGATGAGCGTCCTGGTGCTCGAGAAAATATCCAGCGAATCCAAGACTATCTCCAAAGCCTGAAGGCTGATTATCCCACCTTTGAACTTCAAGTTATTGAAATAGGAGAGCAACCTCATTTAGTAGAACATTTCAGACTGGTAGCCACTCCAGCTCTAGTCAAAATCTTTCCAGAACCCAGGCATATTTTGGCTGGGAGTGATTTAATTGCCCAGTTGAAAAAGTGGTGGCCCCGGTGGCAACCTTCGATAAAAACACAGGAGGCTAATCTTAACGAGAAAGGGAACTCTACAAGAACTGCTTCAGAGATCAGTTCAGTGGGCTATTCTGCAGAACTGATGCGGCTGTCTGATGAGATATTTCGTCTCAAAAAAGAAAAAGAGGAACTTTTAGAACAGTTGCAATTTAAAGATCAGGTTTTGGCAATGTTGGCCCACGATTTGCGCAGTCCTCTCACTGCTGCTTCCATTGCCGTGGAAACCCTGGAATTGGCTCAGAGTCAGGAAGATACCGAGCGTGCTGCCCAGATCAAAGAGCAGCTCTACAAGCAGGCAGGCAAACAGTTTCGGATTATGAACCGGATGATTACAGATATCCTGCAAGCCTCTAAGAACATGAGTGGCCAATTGCAAATTCAACATAACCAGTTGTACTTGCAGTCTCTTTGTGAGGAAATTCTGACTCAATTTGCAGCTCGGTTTCAGGAAAAATCCCAAGCACTGGAAAAAGATGTCCCTCAAGATTTACCTGCCGTTTATGCCGATGAAGAATTAATACGCCAAGTCATCGTCAACCTGTTGGAAAATGCCATAAAGTACACGCCGGAAAATGGCAAAATTAGCTTTTCCATTCTCCACCGCACAACCCAGAAAATTCAGGTTAGTGTTTGCGATACTGGTCCTGGGATTCCAGAAGAAAAACAGGAGCGTATTTTTGAAGGACACTTCCGACTGAAGCGAGATGAATCCAAGGAGGGATATGGACTAGGTCTTTCTCTTTGCCGCAAGATAATCCGCGCCCACTATGGTCAAATCTGGGTGGATAGCATTCCTAACCAAGGTAGTTGTTTTCACTTCACCCTGCCAGTTTATCATTGACATCCTCCCCCACTGGCGATCGCTAAATCAAAGATTTCTGCGCGTCGGCATCGCCAATCACCCAGTATTGCGCATCCCAGCTGCAATGCCGTTGATAGTCAACAGCGCTCCTCGCAGCAACTCCTCTTTGCTATAGCGAAAGTGGATCGCGCCGGATTCCGCCTGATTACTATATTGACGCAGCCGCTTGAGCAGGGAAACTTGTAAGAACCCCAAAGGGACAATAGTGCCGTTACGCAGCTGCACCGATCGCTGTAAATCGGGATCGCCATCTAGAAGTCGTTTTTGACCGATAATAGCTAGGACTAACTTACGAGTGCGGTAGTATTCTGAGGCAATCTGCTCAAACAATCTTTCAAAACGCTCCTTGTCTTCTGGTTTTGAGAGTTCGCTTACATAGTGGCAAGCTATTTGTAAATCCACTTTCGACAGGGTCATCTCTACCTTGGAGATGACCATCTTGAAAAACGGCCATTTGAAGTAAAAGTAACGCAACAGCTTCAAGTTTTCCTCTGGCTCTTGATTGAGAAACTCTTGCAGTGCTGTGCCAACACCATACCAGGCAGGTAAAAGGAAGCGGCTTTGAGTCCAGCTAAACACCCAAGGAATTGCTCGCAGGCTGCTGAGGTCTTTCTTGCCACCCTTGCGCCTTGCCGGACGGGAGCTAATTTGCAACTGGCTAATTTCTTCAATGGGGGTCACATAGAGGAAGAAATCGAGAAAGTCCGGCTGCTCGTAAATCAGGGACCGGTAAACTGCACGGGAGCGCGTTGCCAATTCCTCCATAATTTCGTTCCAGGGCTCAATATCATCAAAACCACTCCCTAACAAGCTCGATTGAATTACAGCGGTGGTGATACTCTCCAGGTTATACAGTGCGAGTTCAGGCAAGGAGTACTTAGAAGCGACGACTTCTCCCTGCTCGGTAATTTTAATCCGTCCTTTGATGGTCGCAGTTGGCTGTGCCATGATAGCAGCATAAGCAGGACCGCCGCCACGACCTACAGAACCACCTCGTCCGTGGAAGATCCGCAAGGCAATCCCATACTCGGAGGCAATTTTCTGCAAGGCTTTCTGAGCCTTATGAATTTCCCAATTGCTACTGAGAAAACCAGAATCCTTATTACTATCGGAGTAACCGAGCATTACCTCTTGTAGATTGGCAGGTTGGAGGGGAGCAGGTTTGAGGTTATCTTCTGAATCTACTTCTACTCCTTCCCGAAAATCTAATGTACGAGAAGCCGCCCTAGAAGCGTCTGCACCTGCACAGAACGCTTCGCGACCCTGCAACTGTGCCAGTTGCTCGTATCCTCCTACTAGAGAAGCACGATATAGATGCAGTTCAAATAGGGCACGCATCACCGCTGGTGCTCGCTTGAGATCTTCTACGGTTTCAAAGAGTGGCACGATCTGAATAGTACTGGTGCTAGTTGCAGGGTCATAAAGTCCTGCTTCTTGTGCCAACAGCAGCACTTCGAGCACGTCGCTGACATCATGTGTCATGCTGATGATGTAGGTTTGGCAGATTTGCAGACCAAACTCCTGTTGCAAGTGCCGCAACATCCTCAGAGTTTCAATCGTCTCGCGGGTTTTTTCGGAAAAGGGCATTTCCTTGGGAATCAAGGGGCGGCGAGTCTTTAGTTCCTCTACTAGCCATGCAGTTCGCTCGGATTCCGAGAGTTGATTGTAGGGTTTGGACAGAATTTGCAGATATTCGGCAATTTCTTCGATAGCATCGGAGTGGCGGGACGATTCTTGGCGAAAATCTAGCTGGGTGAGTTTAAAGCCATAGATTTCCACCTGACAAATTAAATCTTCTATGTCGCGGCAGCTTAAGCCTGTCTCCGTCAGGTTCCTTTGAATAAGCTGCAGTTCTGCCAAAAACTCTTTATCGGAGCAGTAGATATTGTTAGAACTCATTTTCGAGACGGCTTGCCGTTCCTCTGGGTTCGAGAGACGGTTGTTGCGATCGCGAGTATTTTCCAGCCGTTTCTGGATATAAGCCAGCTTAAGTCGATAGGGTTCCTGGCGATAGCGAATCGCTAGCTTCTCGTAAACCTCTGGCATTTGCAGTTGATCTTGCCCTAAAGAGTCGAGCAAGTCTGGCAAAACATTGCTCCAATGGAGAGATAGACTTAACACCCCCGTGAGCTTTTGTATGGAATGGATATATTTTTCCAGAACTAAATTCCGCTGATAGCAAGCCGTCGCCCAAGTGACTTCCGGTTTCACCGATGGATTACCATCTCGATCGGCTCCTACCCAGGAACCAAATTGACAAAAATTCTTGCGCGGCGGACGTAGCCAGGGAAAAGCATTCTTTAAACTTTGCTTGAGACGCAAAGGGAGTTGAGGAATCGTGTCAAACAAGACTTCCTGGAAGTAGTGGAGGGCATAGTCTACTTCATCTAAGACGGTAGGTTTAAACTGGTGCAGCTCGTCAGTGCGCCACCAAAGGCGAATCTCTTCAGTGAGCTGCTCCTTTGCTGCTTCTGCTTCCCAAGAGGTAGTTAGTCCCATAGCTCGAAAGGCTTCTTCAGCGCGATCGAGCTTCTGCAGAATTATGGCAATCCGCCGCTGTTTCTTGCGAATGGTGTGGCGCACAATTTCCGTGGGATGAGCCGTAAATACTAACCGGATATCAAGTCCATCCAGTAGTTGCTGGATCTTCCCGGGGGGCATATTAAGCTGTTTTAGATGGGGGAAGAGCCAGTGAAAAGTTCCCGCTTTAGGAGCATTGCCCTCCTCTGAGAAGCTTTTTTCTAACTGATTGGCACCGGGAGCTGGGGATCGGGAGCTGGTGCTTTCTCCAGTTTCCCTATTTTTGCTTTCCAATCCCTCCTCTTGATAGGTAGCCCGCAGTGAGAGTTGTTGATTCCGTTGTTCGTAGTGCTGTTCAACAATATTAATGATCTGGAAATAGAGGGCAAAGGCACGCGCTGCCCGAATAGCATCATTGAGGTCGAGCTTTTCAATCAATTTGGGTACAGAGGATTCTGGTAGTTCCGTTGCTTGCCCTTCTGGGGAACACATCGAGCGCAGTTTTTTGAGTAGATCTACCAAATCCTGCCCGCATTCCGAGCGCAGAACAGACTTCCACAAATCTTCTACTAATTTAAGGCGATGACGCAAAAACAGATCCGATGTGGAAAAGATGCTAAATTCTAGCGCGGATGATTGAACAGGCAAACGCATAAAAACCTCAGGGAAGTTTGGAAACTCAGTGCTTCAATTCTGAGAGAAAAAACGACAAAATATGGGAAATGTGGAGTGATGACCAAATTAGGTATGGCTCTCACTGCTCATCTTCTAGGTCAGGAATGTGAAGTATGGGCAAGCGATCGCCTCGAAACACTTCTTCACTAGCTTGACCAACTTCAATTAAAGTTTGGGCAAGGGATTGAACTGCGAGCATGCCCAAGATAAACGGAGTAGTCGCTAGACTCAACAAAATTGTGGAGCTTTCCCCACACCCATGTTTTTTCTCCCAAGTGCAAAAGTTTAACATAATCTTCTCACATTCTCATACTATGTCAATTGTTGTCAGGTAATGTCTGGGTTGTTGCTAACTGTTGTCTAGCCTTAACTCGTCGGATGGGCAGATTGGCAATCAATGCAGTCAGCCGTTCATCACTCTGTAGGGAAAACTCCATCTCCTCAAGCTCAATTTCCACGTAGCGGTTAACCACCTCAAGAATTTCTTGGCGCATTGACTCAATCATCTCCGGGGTTAGACCAGCCCTGTCATGGGCAATCACCAGTTTGAGGCGGCGTTTTGCTGCCGTACGACTGTCAACAGGACTGTTCGATTGAAAAAGTCGTTCCAGAAGTTCATTAATCATGGGTCTGGCTCCCTTGGGTTGGCGGTGTTCAACAATCTTAACTTCTAAATAAACGGCGGATACGGGTAATTAGGTTGTCGTGAGCTGCCAGCAGGTCTAGAAAGGGAAGTTCTTCCCCTTCTAATCGTTTCGCAATATTGTTGAATGCCATTGCTGGCAGGGAAAGCTTATCCCCCAAAACCAAGGGTTCACCCCGGTTGCTGGAGACAATCACCCGTTCGTCGTCGGGAACAATACCGATCAGGGGAACGACAAGAAGATCCAGAATGTCCTCAACACTTATCATATCGTTGAGTTGCACCATTTCCGGTTTCAAGCGATTGACAATCAGGCGGATACTCTTGATGTCCTCGGTTTCGAGTAAGCCAACCACCCGGTCAGCATCTCGCACAGCGGCAATTTCTGGAGTTGTGACAATTAGGGCTTCTGTCGCAGCAGCGATCGCGTTGCGAAAGCCCATCTCAATTCCTGCTGGACTATCAATGAGAATATAATCATAGCCCTTGGCTAATCGAGCAATTAGATCCTTCATCTGGCTGGGAGTTACCGCATCTTTGTTGCGGTTTTGTGCGGCAGGCAATAGCACTAATCCAGTTTGGCGTTTATCTTTGACCAAAGCTTTTTCTAATAGACATTCACCCGCGATTACTTCAATGGCAGTATATACAATTCGATTTTCTAGCCCCAGCAGTAGATCCAAATTTCTCAGACCAAAATCTGCATCTACTAAGGCGACTTTATATCCTAGCTGGGCAAGTGCTGAGCCCAAATTGGCGGTGACAGTGGTTTTACCCACTCCTCCCTTGCCAGAGGTAACAACAATAATGCGACTCATGTTAGTTGTTAGTTGTTAGTTGCTTATTCTGGGAATGGCAAAAACAAACCCATTAACGTAATTTCAATGGGTTTAATTGCTTGCCATGGACATTCTTAAACATCAAATCATTTTCTGTTGTTGGCATCAAAGGTCTGCCGTGTTTGTTAACTACAAAAACAGTTCATTCCACGCTGCCCCAGCGGGGATGACGTGGGGCTTCTCGCTCATCAAGCTAAGACAAAAGTATATCAGGATTTCCATTTGATGGCATGGATTTTGCCAAAATTAACCACTTTAGTCAAGCGAATCCCTTCAGGTGTGATATAAGCCACCTCAGGCTCAAACTCAGCCGGAGGTACCTCCGGTGCTCTAGCGACAGCATCTGCAATCCGTAGCTGGGTTGGTTCCATCTGCAGCGCCATAATCCGACATTCTCGATTGCCCTGGGCTCCAGCATGAGCAATGCCCCGCAGACGACCCCAAACTAAAATATCCCCAGCGGCGATTACTGTGCCCCCCGGATTCAAATCTCCCAGGAGTAACACGGTACCAGGATGGCGCACTTCAATGCCAGAGCGCACGGTCCCTTGCATATAGAGAGGTTCTGCCAATTCTTGTAGTGCCTGCTCAGGAGCGGAAGAAAAAGAATGGGTGGGAGATTCTTGTTCCACTGAGTAACCAGCGGTAGCTGCCGCCACAGCAGTTTGACGCCGACTGGTACAAACCCACTTGAGCTGAAGATCGACTTCCCTGAGCGCCTCAGCGATAGTTTGTAATTGTCGACCATCCAATAACCGATCTTTTGCCATTAGATGCACAGCGGTTCCTGGTTGCCAAGAGCGCTCACTGCCATTGAGACGACACTTCAGCTCTTGCCAAACCTCCGACCAATCTTGTGTCGGTTCTGTTTGAGCTTCCGTTGGCAAGATTAACAGCAGTTTTTTGCCCTCACTTTTTAAGCGAACTTGTGAGTAGCGATTCACCAAAGAGATGTGTTGGGAAACATTAGATCCCGGTACTGGAAGAGCAGAATCAGAAGTCATCCGATTTTGGATAAAGGAGAATTGATTTTGTATCTCTTGACCACAGAGACATCTGGGGTTTTGAGACACAAGGGATTCATTGAAGTAGGTCGGTCAAATTAAGGGAACAGGGAACAGGGAACAGGGAACAGGGAATAGGGAACAGGGAACAGGGAACAGGGAACAGGGAACAGGGAATAGGGAACAGCTAACCCTAACACCTAACACCTAACACCTAACACCTAACACCTAACACCTCATCCGGGTTTTATATTTATTTTTGCCCACCTACTTAACTACACGATATCGTAGCGCAAGTTGGGTATTAATGATTGGTCAAAAAAAGGCTAAAGCTTCTAGCCTCCGTACTTCAGGTCTATTTTCGGCGATCGCCACTCGCTGCGCTCAAAGGCAAAAGGCATCTGCGTCAGCAGCGACGCGCTGCGCTACTCTGGGGCGAAGCCTAGTCTAAAGGCAAAAGGCAAAAGTAATACTGCACCGTCAGTAAAATAAGTTAGGGCACTCACCAATTAACCTCTTTCCTTTTGACTTTTGACTTTTGACTTTTGACTTCCGCGAAGCGGCTGCGATCACCCCTCATTGGTTTGATCAAACCCCTATCTTTGGGTAAATTTACTCTACATCACCCCGTCTCCCCGTCTCCCCCTCTCCCCCTCTCCCCCTCTCCCCCTCTCCACAAGGGTTTCAATACTTATGGGTAAGGGATAGCTTTTTAAGGCGGGATCAAGGGATTATCGGGGTTCTGGGAGGGAATC
>JBFRWF010000150.1:0-14295 GCA_051439465.1 Xenococcaceae cyanobacterium
TCAGCATCTGCGCCATATCTGTAACCCATCCTCCATACTCCTGTCGAGGATTAGGCACATCTTGCACCTCTAAAGCATAACTGGGTAAGGAAAACAGCATTAACGCTAGGCAAAAGATACTTACCCAAAACGTGCGTTTAAATAGGCTTGCAAAAGATTTTGTCAAAGATTTCATGAATTGCTACTTCTTTATTCATAATCTGTTCTAGATTAGCAAATAGGGTTTGAGCCGAGATACGTGTAAAATGGATAAGAACTAGCAGCGATCGCTATTAGACACGCAGCCGAAATAAAAGAACGATACCTCAATTCTTAAGTAACCTCAATCATAATTAAACCTCCCGTTGGCATAAGCAGGATTTTCAGCTAAAGCAAGAAATTCTTCCTAACTTGCCTTCACCAAGTATCTGTCCCCAAATCTTGCCTTAAAGATGAACTAACTATCTCTCTCTACCTCTATAATCTCCGTATATTCAAACTCATTAGGACTTCGCTGAACTAAAGGATAGCTAACCCCACCTAATTCTATTGAATCTTCTTCACAATCTACCTTGGGAGAGTTATAAACCAGCACATATTCTTGACCAATATAATTTGCCATTTCTTCCGCAACTTCACCCCGCCACTGAGTTTTTGTCGCTAAGACGACTAACTGATTGGCTAGCTCAGGAATTGATTTAGCCACCTGTCGCCGATAAATTTCATCTAAACTGCCAAAAGGAGAATCCATCACAATGGGAAAAGTGCTACTATCTGGTCCCATCAGGGTATTTTTTTTACTCCACTCCCTTACTCGGTCAATAATCCCACCAATAAATGATAAGCTGAGAATCTGGTTTTCCCCTGTAGAAGCAGCAACTTGAACTGCTATACCTGATGTATTTTCTACTAGGGTTAGCTCGTAATTTGTACTTAGTCTAGGTATATATGGGGTGAAGGAGATGGAACTAAATATTTCCTGCACCCGCTTTTCCAGAGAAACGCGAAACTGTTTTTCTAGACGCGATCTAACTTCTATAATTCGGTCACTAGCTTCCTGAGTAGCTTGAATGCGCCGCTGAGCGATAGCTTGCTTTCCTTCCTTCATTTTGTGCTTGGCAATTTGCTTGACTTTTTCCTCAACTTCCTTCCCAAGTGTTTCTATTTGCTGCTTGTTGGCTCCTTGTTCTAAAGTTAATTCTTTTATAGCTTCTTCTATTGTATCTAAGCGGTTTTGTAACTTCTGAATATCTTCGTCAGGATATTTTCTCAACTTCTTTTTTATTTCATCTAGTTCATTTTCAATCTGTGATAGTTCTCTTCTCCATTGATTAATATTGTCTTCTTCTCTGTCAACTTCTTGCCAAAATCCTGATACTTGGTTCTCAATTTCACCCACCTGAGCTTCCATACGAATGGCGGCTTCTTCTACATCGGCAATTCCCGCCCTATTCATCCATGCTTGCACATTTTGATGAGGCTCAGTTCCTTCCTTTAGTTCCATCCCACAAATACAAAGCTTGCGTTCGAGTAATTGCTGGACAAATTGCTGTTTAATACCACTAGGTAACTCTCCTCTTTTCCGCAAGTCATCGATAAGGGAATGGAATTGGGCTGTGACTCCTGGTAGTAAAACTGTGTATCCACGGCTGGAAATTGCCCGTTTTAGTTGACTTTTAGCGTCGAGCAATTTTTGTCTGATTGAGTTTTGTCGAGCTTCTAGTTTTTCTTTTAACTGTTGCAGTTCGTCTGCACCACTTAGATCTAACAACCGATTAGCGATCGCCTTTTTTAATTCTTCCTGGCGAGCTAATTCCTGGGCTATTTCTTGCTGGCGTTGATTCAAGCGATCGCTCTCTTTTTCAAGTTGGGTTTGTTCCCGCAATAACTTCTTAGTTTCTGAGTCTCCAATGGCTTTTAGCTCATTCTGTAAAGTTCGCTTTACTTTTTTCAAATGCTCAATCGCCCGATCTAATACTTTAACCCCTAATAATTCTTTCGTATCTTCAGCAATATTGCTCTTTTTCCCATAGCGAAAGATATGTTCTATATGTTCTCCATCAAAGAAGAAATACTGATGTAAACTTTCTGGCAAAATCCTCTCGATGATATCTCTAGGTTGTTCCAGAGGAGGATACCAGCAACCATCATCCCCTGCTACCAACATAAAAACTTGACTTTTACTATATTGAATGGCTCCATTTTTATCTCTACAAGCATAGCATTTCCGCTTCACCTGATGTCGTTTATTGCCGTGTTCAAAATTAACTTCTACCCAGCAGTCAACAGATACACCAAAATTAGCTTCGGTGATTGCCCGTTTATTAATCAGTAGGTTAGGAGAAGAAAAAGCCGCCGTAAATTTTTCATATAGCACCCAGGTGAAAGCGTTGAGCAAGGTCGTTTTTCCAGCACCATTATTGCCATGAATAATTGTGGTATTGCCCTCACGACCTGCGAGAGTTATTTCTGGAGTTTTGCCATAAAATTGCCGAAAGTTACACAGTTTAATCGAGATTAGTTTCATTGGACAACTTCTTTAATTATTTTGAGGATATCGTCGTTGATGTTTCTAGGATTTTTCAAATAAAGTTTATCTTTTTCCAGTTGCAAAACTCTTTCAATTATTTCACGCACTTCAGTAGGTGCAGTAGTAATGGGTTCTTGCACATTATTAATGTTGGGTTCAGATGTCATAATGAGTCGTGGCCAATCAAAACATATATAAAACGACCAGAACCCTTACCCCCTGTTGCCTGTTGCCTGTTGCCTGTTGCCTGTTCCCTTTTGAGTAGGGTTCTGATTCACAACCGAAATAGGACTGCTATAGATGCTTCACTCAGGCAATTCACCAAACTGTTCCCGATAGCGAGCCAACAACGACTCCATTTCTGTCACCTGTTGCTCAGCCTGCTGCCGCTGTTGTCGCTCTGCCAGAGTCTGTTTCTCAGCTTGTTCTCGCTGTTGCCGTTCCTGCTCTGCTACTTCCTTTGGGGTAGGTATCAACTGTCCCTCGGAAGTAAACAAGCGCAGCTTTGATTGATGAATTCCCAAATATAACTCCAGTTGCTGACTCCACAACCAGCCATCAGAATTAGGCTGGAGTTCCTGGTATAGACCATCTACCAAGTGAAACCCTTTAAATTCAAGGCTATCGGGGTCAAACCAGAAATAGTCTGGAGTGCGGAAGATATCCTGGTAAATTTGCTTCTTCAAACCTCGATCCATCGCAGCAGTTTTGGGGGAGAGGATTTCCACAATCAGATTGGGATACTTGCCATCTTCTTCCCAAACCACCCAACTTTTACGCGATTTGCGCTCAGTACCAAGTACCACAAAGAAATCCGGACCCCGAAAATCCTCCGATTTGCGCTGACGGGGAGAGTAGTAGATAGTGAGATTCCCACAAACATAGAAATCCTGACGAGAGCGCCACCAAAATTCCAGACATTGAATCAGCAACACCATTTGTCGCAGGTGCAGTTCAGTTTCTAAGGGAGGTTCGTCACTCAGTAAATCACTGGGAGGAAAGATAACATCTTCGGGTGCATCTTGGGGAGTTTCTAAGTCTTTAACAAAAGACATGGCAACCAAGGTAGGGATAAATAGTAGGCGACAAGCCATAAACCTAGTTTAGCCACAGATAAACAAACCAGGATCAAGAGTCTCATAAACCTAACAAACCGTATTTTTCCTGCAGTGCTAATAGTTTCGTTCTGGCTTCACCAGCATTGTCAGCTAAATCAGCAAATTCGATAAAGCGCTTCAATTCCTTGCGCAACAGATTGCGTTCCACTTCCCAGGTTTCCCGATCTAACTCTGGTGGCATTACAATCATGTCAAATAGAGTAGCTCTTTCCTTGCCTGGATGGGGGCGCAAAATTCTTCCTCGGCGCTGAATAAACTGGCGGGGATTACCCGTACTTGCCAAAATGACGGCGTTTTGAATAGCTGGGATATCCACTCCCTCATCTAAACAGCGAATTGCCACTAAACCCTGTAACTCTCCAGTTTCAAATTGCCGCCGCATTTCTTCTCTTTCTGCTAGAGGAGTTTCGGCGGTGTAGGTATTGACTCGATAGCCTAATTCTGTGCCTAAAATGCGGGTGACGGCGGCGAGTTGGCGACGGTAAACAGGGGAGGCATTCTCAACATAACCATCGCCGCAGTAAAAGAGGGTGTAGTGTGTATGCAAACGCTTAGCCATCAGTATCCGCAACCCTTGTAATTTATTAGCGGCTGCACCGATTAAGCGCGATCGCTGCATCAATAAGGAGGTTAAAGTCTCATTGGTTGCCAAATCTTCGTTATCATTCAATGCCCAGCCAATCCGTTTAGTTAATTTGGCATAAGCAAAGGCTTCAGATTCGGTGAGTTCTACCAAAATGGGATAATAAAGATAATGCACTAATGCCCCTTGGCGAATGGCATCTGCTAGGGTGAATTCTGGCTGTAAAACTGCGCCAAAGTAATTAAATAAAGAATCAGTCCCATCGTCATCAAAGTATCTTTCTGGAGTGGCTGAGAGGGCGAGGCGCAGTCCGATATTACGGGGTAAACTCTCTTCTAAGCGTAAGGAACCGAGATTATGGGCTTCGTCGCCGACGATCAGGGTTTTATCGGGGAAAAACTTGAGTTGGGATTGGAATCCTTCGCCGATTAAAGTGGAGTTGGTGGTGATAACAGTTAGGAAGAATTGGTTGCGGGAACGGATGTTGTAGAGTTGGGTAGAGAGTTGACTCTGCCAATTATGGACACTCTCAAATGCAAGGATGGGTTGGAGGTTGAATTTCTCGCATTCTCTTGCCCATTGGGTGACGAGGTGGCGGTAAGGACAAACAACGAGTAGGACTTGCAAGCCGATTTTTTGATAAAGTTCAGTAGCGATCGCCAGGGCAGTAATAGTCTTCCCGCTACCTGTTGCCATCTTCAGAGTCCCTCGCCCTTTATTGGTAAACCAACTGATGACGGCTTGCCGCTGATACTCTCGTAACTGGAGAGAGGGCGGTATTTTCGGACTTTCTGACGGTTTAGACTTGTAATATTCCCCTGGTTCAGCAACCGTGGTTCGTCGCGATCGCTTAGCATATTCGCTGGCTAACCTTTCCCAGTCTATTGAGGATAAGAAGCCCGAATCGCAGCGGTACTGATTTGTAATGACTAAATATTTTGAGTTCATCCTACCTAACAACCCATGCAACCAACGTTTTCTGTTAAAAAACAAAATTTCTAACGTCTAGTGGATGTGGCACGCCAATGGGAATACCTTCTCGATCAAAAGCTGCTTTCAGGCGGCGGCGGAACTCCCGAGCCACAGCCCACTGCTGTAGCGGTTGAGTTTTAATCCAAAGCCGAATTACAATTCCAGACTGAGCCAGCTCTTCAACACCCAATAATCGTGGTAATTCTACAATCTGCTCTTGCCATTGGGGATCGCCATAGATTTGTTGAGCTACCTGTCTGAGCACCCGCATCGCCCGCTCCACATCTGTGTCATAGCCAACCTTGAAGGTGAAATTAACCTGTGACCAATCCTTAGACAGATTTTGCACCATCCTAATCTCTGAATGGGGAATAGTGATCAGACGACCTTCCAAGTCGCGTAATTGGGTGTGGATCAGGGTCAAATTCTCCACCAAACCCCCGACATTTCCGAAGACAATCACATCTCCCACGGCATAGGTATCTATCCATAAAATCAGGAAGCCAGCGATCACATCTTCGATTAATCTCCGGGAACCCAAGGAAATAGCCAAACCGAGAATTCCAGCACCGGCTAACATTGGACTTACGGGAATGTTGAGCACCCTCAGGGACAAAAAGATATTAAGACAAAGCAAGACAACGGCTGTTATTGCCTTGAATACTACTGCAAAGGTGGAAACTCGCAAATATCTTCGTTGGGAGGTTGTTTGGGGGAGAGAAGGTTCTTCTGCCCATGTTTTTAAAGACCAGTCAATCAGGAAATCACTGCCTTTATTAGCCAAGATCATGACCAGCCAAATCCCCAGAAGCGATATTGGCTTGCCAAAAAGCCAAACCCCCACCTCCCTTGTATAGGGGAATAGTCGTAAAATGAAGAGAGTACCAAGGGACCAAATGAGGAATAGCCCGAATTGCAGAAGCCGCCGCATCAGAATATTCCGATTTAGCCGTTGCTTCAAGGTGAGCTGTTGCTGCTTGGTGAAGAGGAATTTCCATCGTTGGGTAAAGAACTCTTCTATATGGGACTCTAACTGTGAGTTAGTGGTTGCCGACTTTGCCTGAGTAGATAGCTGTTCCTTGAGAATTCTCCATTGAGCTATAGCGCGTTTGTGCAAGAAAAGTAACAGGCCACTGGCTAAAATCATTCCCAGGGCGAGCCCAAGAGCAATTAAACCTTGGCGCATTAAAAACTCAAGCTCGCGCTCCCGCCATGCCTTGATTAGAGCTTTGTATATATTATTAGCCCTCTGCTGTGCCAAATCAGGCACAGGAATCCCGTAGAGTTGAGCATCTAGCTCGGTAACGGTGGCAATCGCCAGCTTTTGCCATTGCTCCCGATCGAAAGCGAAAATCACGGTTTGACGATTGAAAATTCCCACCTTGACTTCGAGGGTCTGGGGGTCGCCTTTTTGGATAATCTCCTCAAGTACATTCTCAATGTTTTTAACTCGGAGTTCAATGGATGATCTTTCTTGCCCCTTGTCTTGGCTAATCGCCAATGGTGAGGCTACTTGGAAGAGGATTTCTCCATCGAGTTTGACCGGAGCATGAACAAGATTGCTAACCGTCTCTTGCCCTAGAGCGATGGGAACCAGAGTCGTTATGAGAGTGAATGCCAGCAGGCTACAAATAAAAGCCCCGAAGGAGCGGAACCTGCCCAAGCGCCATTTAGGGATACGCCTGACGGCACGTGTTCCGAAAGTCCCAATATTACCTAGTCTACCCTTCGGGGAATGGCAACCCCTGCTCTTAACGAGGCACTTTGCTCGCTTCGACCTATGTTTCTGGGCACACGCTATATCCTTGGGCATGGCTTCCCTTGCCCGTAGGCGTTTGCGGACAAGCTTTCGGAAAGCCATCAAGAAAGCAATGGAAAAAGCACTTCTCACCATGACAAAAATATTTATTGGTTGATAGGGAACCAATTGCCTCAAGTCAGTGTCATTTGTTTTAAAGACTATATTCTAAGGTGATGTCATTGCTCAAGCAGCTCCCGACTCACCTAAGTTTATGTCTAGTAGTCTGTTAATGAGAGGGAACAGGGAACAGGGAACAGGGAACAGGGAACAGGGAATTGGGAATTGGGAATTGGGAACAGGGAACAACTAACCCTAACACCAAAATTAAGATAAAGAGGGCAAGGCTCAAATCCTCTTTTTCCAAGCTCTCCCCGTCTCAGGAGTCTCCCCGTCTCCATATTAGCTTCTTTCTGGTCTAATCTTGCTAGATAAGTAGTCGGACATAAATTTTGTCACCTGAGTTAAGAAATGTAAACAGCCTCAATGCCTTACTGTTGCCTGTTGCGCCCAGCCGACAACGTCGACGCTGGGCGCACTATTCCCTATTCCCTATTCCCTATTCCCTATTCCCTATTCCCTATTCCCTGTTCCCTGATCCGAAGTTCCCTATTCCCTGTTGCCTGTTGCCTTCCTTCGTTGCCTGTTGCCTATTCCCTATTCCCTATTCCCTGATCCGAAGTTCCCTATTCCCTGTTGCCTGTTGCCTGTTGCCTGTTGCCTTCCTTCGTTGCCTGTTGCCTTTTCATCATTTTGTCCCTGAAGGAACCCCATTAACTTCTCTGTCTTTCTCTTAGCTCTACGCAACCCGTACAATCTGGTACAAAAAGAGGTGATGATTGAAACTAAATCTTGCATCAATTCATCTGATCCGTTGTCTTCCTCATTAACCACCTCCAATTGTTTTCCTGTTTGTGCCAAAAGCACTTTCATGTAGTTAATTCCAAATCGAGCTAACCTGTATTGATGCTCTACCAACAAGATATTGTACTTGTCATCCTCTAAGACACGAAGCAGTTGTTTTCTATTTTCATTCAAACCACTACCAACTTCTTTGACTACTTTGTAGATTTGATAGCCCTTAGCAGTGGCGTAATTTACCAGTCTCTCAGCTTGTTTTTCCAAGTTGTCTCGGTTTTCAGCAGAAGACACCCTGGCATAGATGCAGGCTTTCCGGCTCTTTGGAGCAGTTGGACGCTCAGAAGACTCAATGATAATCGTACCTGATGGCATTTGGTATCCCTTGAGCGCCCCTGACTTCCACCACCTCCATGCTGTCTTGTAAGTTACTCCAGCTTGCTTGGCGTAGTCTGAAAGTTTCACCTCATCTTCCTCAGCTCTCGGAATATTATAGGATATAAGGAGATATAAGGGTAGATATAAGAATCCCCGTTTTTCAAAGCGGGGAGATGTCAAAATGAAACGATATCTGCAGGTCTTGATTTTATTCTGGAGTACAGCGATCGCCGCTGAATTAGAATACCGCCTTAACTTCCTCATTTCTGCACTCAGCAGCCTGGCAAATCTTACAGGAAGCCTATTTGGGCTGTTTTTGTTCTATCGCACCGGCTATACCTTCCAGGGTTGGAGTTGGCCCGAAGCAATGATAGTACTGGGAATGTTTACCCTCCTGCAAGGATTTTCTAATACTTTCCTGGTTCCTAACCTCAACCGCATCGTCGAACAAGTCGAGCAAGGTACATTAGACTTCGTGCTACTCAAGCCCATTAGTAGCCAGTTTTGGTTATCTGCCCGCACTATTTTCCCTTGGGGATTCCCAGATATACTTTTTGGCACAATTCTGATTATCTACGCTGGGACGGGACTCGGCTTGGGCATTGGTGACTATCTAGTGAGTGCTGTACCTATTCTATTTGGTCTGATTATCCTTTATAGCCTCTGGTTTATGCTCGGAGCAACCAGTATCTGGTTCGTCAAAATTTACAATGTCACTGAAGTGCTCAGAGGCTTACTAGAAGCAGGTCGTTACCCTATAGTTGCCTATCCTGCTGCTTATCGCTTCTTCTTTACTTTTGTCGTCCCAGTGGCGTTTTTAACTACTATTCCGGCTGAAGCAATGCTGGGTCGCAGCCAAATCACCTGGGTTATCGGTGCTGGTATACTGGCATTTGGGTTATTGTTGGCTTCAAAATTTTTCTGGCGGTTTGCCCTGGGTTTTTATACCAGCGCTTCGAGTTAAAGTGCAAAATAAAATAATTTGGAATAAATCATTTAATCAATCTCCTCTGCTCAGAGCTCAGAGCTCCTCTGCTTAAGATCTGCTCCCTTGCTGTCTTCAGTGTTAGCTCTTATCTTCTTGCCATTCGGGTCTAAGCCAGATAAGGTCGCTTTATCGGGACTAGCGAACACCAAGGCTTAATAATTTTTCACCAATAAAGATATTATTGTTGCGTCATTGAAAATAATTTTAGGTGTGGGGATTCAATGTGAAAAGAAAAGCTTTTTTACTCCTTTCAGGAGTTTTAACACTTCTGTTGGCTACATCAACAGCTTGGGCAGAAGCGGCTGAAGAATCAGAGCTAAAACAGCAATTGGTTGAAAAAAGTGAGGGAATGCCTGAAAATTCTCAGCCATTTAGTCTGGAGATGCTCCCTGAGCAGCCCAATGAATGGGGTAATCTTGACAAGCCAATGAGTCAGATAACCAATGTCAATCAACTAAGGGATGTGCAACCCGGTGACTGGGCTTATGAAGCGCTGCGCAACCTGGTTGAACGTTATGGCTGTATAGCCGGATATCCTAATGGCACCTTTCGCGGTAAGCGGGCAATAACCCGCTACGAATTTGCTGCTGGCTTGAACAGCTGTTTAAATCAGATAGAGCGTCTGATCGCCACCAATGAGGCTGTCCTTCGTGAAGACATCTTCAAGCTGCAACGGCTGATGCAGGAGTTTGAAGCGGAACTAGCTGCCTTAGGAGCAAGAATAGATAACCTTGAAGGTCGCGTCGCTTTCCTCCAAGACCATCAGTTTTCTACTACCACCAAGCTGTCTGGTGAGGTCATCTTCTCTCTAACTGGGGCGGCTGGTGGAGACAAAGACAGCAGCGATGGTTTTAAGGGAGATGATGCCCAAATCATCTTCAATAACCGAGTCCGCTTGAACCTCACCACCAGTTTTTATGGTGAAGACATATTAATTACGGGTTTGCAAGCCCATAATTTCGAAGGAGCCGTAGACGGTTCTGACAGTATCCAGAATACCTTGTTTCCCACAGAATCTTTACTCACGTCTGGTTCAACTAAACTGAGCTTTGAGCCTGAGTTTCCGAGATTTAATCCTCAGGATATTTCAGAAGAGATCGAACGTAATTCCGTTGAGCTATACAAGCTACTTTATATCTTCCCCTCTGGTCTGAAGAATCTAACTTTGTTTGCCGGTCCTGCTGCTGAAACCTCCGATGCTTTTCCCGCCATCATTCCCTTTTCCAGTGAAGGACAGGGGGCAATTTCTCGGTTTGCTACCTTGAACCCTGTCATCCGAGTATCGGGAGGAACTTCTCAGGATGGCCTGGCCTCTGCTGGGGGGTTTATCTGGAATATTTCTGATAAGGTAGACTGGCGTGCTTTGTACGCTAGTGTTAGCGCACCCATTCCCACAGAAGGGCCCAACAATCTTTTAGGGGCAGGATTGTTTAACGGCAGTATAGTGGCTTCCACTCAACTGACTCTCACTCCTACCAATAACTTTGATTTAGGCCTTAACTATGCCTACAGTTACCACACTCTTAACATCCTGGCTACAGGACTGACCAGATTCTCGGCTACTCCCCTGAATATTCCTGGTCGCACAGTTAATGAAGACGGGACGGTAAATGTTGGCGGGATTTTAGACACACCTATCCAGATTCACTCGGTGGGTAGTACTTTCAACTGGAATTTTACGCCCAATGTGGCTTGGACTGGCTACTTTAGCTACTTCTTTGTTAATTCTGTTGCTGGTCCTAGTGCCTCCTCAAATTTCCTCAGTTGGATGACAGGTCTCTCTTTTAAGGACTTGTTTAAGGAAAGGAACACAGCGGGTCTGATTTTTGGACAACCGCTGAATCGAGTTGAGGCTGGCGGTGCAGCCCAACTAACAGAACCTAATGTAGACCGGGCAATTCCCTACCATTTGGAGGTTTTTTACAACTACAAGCTTACCGACAACATCAGCATTACTCCGGGAGTGTTTGTTCTGTTTAATCCAGAAAGTAATGCTAACAACGATACGACTACAGTGGCTGTGTTGCGAACTACCTTTGAGTTTTAGGGTCTTTAGCCGTTATTTGCATTTAGCAAACTTCGCGGGAAGCCTCCGCTTACAATCTCTGATTCGCCTTCTTATAGCAACGGAACTATTTTGCCGTTTGATACCATTTGGGCTTAACTATGACATAATTACTGAGGCGCATTTATGTCAAAGTCTTACCCAAATGTTATTAGTCCAGTGACGGATAGCTCACGGGGCGATCGGGAGTAAACGTAGGGTGGGCAGGAGCAAAGACTTTACTGTTTAGCTTAAGTCTTTGAACCTGCCCACCTTACAAGATTTTAGACAATGCCGATGCCATCGGACATAGTATTAGGTGTTAGAGTTAGCCGTTCCCTATTCCCTGATCCGAAGTTCCCTATTCCCTGTTGCCTATAGTAACGAGCAGCTAAATAACTGAAGCATTATCCCCGAAGTGAAAGGGATAATTGATACAGCAAATAAACACAATTGGTGGGTTACGGCGGATAGTTAGTTAGCAGGTTAGTAAGATGAAGTTATCGCCGCCTAACCCACCCTACGCAAGGGTTTAATATTTTCGGCTAACAACTCTTAAGAAAACACAAGTGTTTTCTTCCATCCATAACATGGCGATCGCTGTGTTGGCGGCGATCAGCGGGACACTTGGAGTAAGGAACAAGGGTAGTTAACCCGGATTTGGTATAAGGTGGGCATTGCCCACCCTACAATCCCTTCACCAGAAGTCTTTGCGCGAGCTTAACTCAATTAATACTTCCAGTGCGCAAGGATTCTTACTTCACTTCTGTCCACTCAGTGTGGAAAAACTCACCCCTCGGTTTATCGATACGCTCATAAGTATGGGCCCCAAAGTAGTCACGCTGCGCTTGAGTAAGATTTTGGGGCAAGCACTCCCGCCGATAGCTGTCAAAATAATCCAGGGAGGCACTAAAGGCCGGAACCGAAATTCCCAGAG
This sequence comes from Xenococcaceae cyanobacterium, assembly GCA_051439465.1. GTDB lineage: Bacteria > Cyanobacteriota > Cyanobacteriia > Cyanobacteriales > JBFRWF01 > JBFRWF01. The sequence goes on from JBFRWF010000150.1 coordinate 12,186, forward strand.
TATTTGCCACTACTAACACCTCCCGCCAAGCCTCCTGCCGATCTAGAATCGTCTGCTTAAACTCAGGCGCTAACAGCAGGTTAGGCAGATTGGGATTTTCCTTGAAGGCATGCTTAATCTTATCCAGGAACCCCGCCCGAATAATACAGCCACCTTTCCAGATGCGGGCAATTTCAGGCAAATTCAGGTTGTAACCAAACTCTGCTGATGCCTTGCTCAACAGTGCCATACCCTGAGCATAGGAGCACATCTTCGAGCAATAGAGAGCATCGCGAACTTTTCCGATAAACCCCTGCACATTTCCCGCCGGTATAATGCGACCCTCTGGTCCAGTCAGCTCTTTCGACGCCGTCACCCGCTCATCTTTATAAGAAGACATGACACGGGCATTCACTGCTGCATATATCGTGGGAATGGGTACACCTAATTCTAGGGAACTTACTACCGTCCAACGTCCGGTTCCCTTTTGTCCGGCAGAATCGAGAATGAAGTCTACCAGAGGCAGATTCGTCTGTTTGTCGATGTACTTGAAGATATCAGCGGTGATTTCAATGAGAAACGAATTCAGCTCATCAGTGGTATTCCATTCCGCAAATACCTCATGTAGTTGCTTGTGGTCAAGTCCCAACCCATTCCTGAGCAGATCGTAGGCTTCGGCAATGAGCTGCATATCCCCATACTCAATGCCATTGTGAACCATTTTGACATAGTGGCCAGCACCACCGGGTCCGATAAAGGTAACACAGGGGCCATCATCCACCTGAGCGGCGATTTTAGTCAAAATGGTTTCTAACTCTTTATAAGCCGCTTCTGTGCCTCCAGGCATCAAACTGGGGCCATGTAGCGCACCTTCTTCACCACCACTGACACCCATTCCAACGAATCCCAGTCCTGTGGCTTCTAAATCTTTGGTGCGTCGTTCTGTATCTTGATAGAGGGAGTTACCACCGTCGATAATCATGTCTCCCTTTTCTAGGAGAGGCTTAAGTTGTTCAATTACCGCATCAACTGGTTTTCCTGCCTTTACCATGACCAGGATTTTGCGGGGACGTTCCAGGGTTTGCACAAATTCTTCCAGGGAATAGGCGGCTTTAACGTCCTTGCCTTTAGTTCGTTCCGCCATAAATTCCTCGGTTTTGGCGGCAGTACGATTGTAAACGGCGATGGGGAAACCACGACTTTCCACATTGAGTGCCAGGTTTTCCCCCATCACAGCCAAACCAATCACGCCGAAGGTTCGTTTAGTCATAAAACTTTCTGTCAACTCTGCTTGTCTGAAGGGTCAATTCATCTTCAGGGTAGCCCGATCTCGTGAATTGTCCCGTAAAGAAGAAATTAAGTTTTTACAAGAAACTGCTGATTTCTCCGTCGAATTTGCTTGGGAAAATCAGGAACTAACAAAGATTGCTCTAATTCACCTTGTTTATTGTAGAATCTGATTCTACCATCCCGATCGCAGAGCCAAACTTCTTCTGCGTTTGCCTCAAGATATAAATTTATTTTAGTTTTTATGGCTAACAACTCTTAAGAAAACACTTGTGTTTTCTTCCATCCATAACGTGGCGATCGCTACGTTGGGGGCGATCGGCGGGACAGTAATCAAAAGACAATTCCCTATTCCCTATTCCCTGTTGCCTGTTGCCTGTTGCCTTTTGATTACTAATGAACTACCCCGCCCTACTGCGTAGACTACGTCGCTTCTACGAAGTTGAGGACGGGGTTTCGTTCCCGTCACTCTTCTTTTTAGAGCGAGACTTCTGACGCTTCCTCACAGCCAGTTGCCTAAACCCGCCGCAATCAGTGGGGGTCGAGGTAGAGCTGTCTGCTCCACGTCTAATGAGGCTAGTCCCTAGCCCCAGCGCATAATTGACCATCACCTCGGCCGCAGCTACATCTCTGTCTTGGACATAACCACATTTTGAACAAGAATGTACGCGCTCATCCAGTTCTTTTTTCTCTTGGTGATAGCATTTAGGGCAAGTTTGACTGGGCTTAACCTTTTGTGTAGGAACTTCTATGAACAACCCGGATGCCTCGGATAATTTATACTCGATTGCTGAACGGAGCATTCCTATTCCTACATCTAGGAGCCCTCGATTTAACCCAGTCT
>JBFRWF010000151.1:0-15293 GCA_051439465.1 Xenococcaceae cyanobacterium
GGAAGAAAATCAACTCCAGTAGAAGTGACCAAAGTTAATTATTGTAGGGGCGAAGCATTTGGGGGATAAATTGTGAAACTTACCATCCAGCTTGATATCCAAATGCTTCGCCCTTTCCAGGGATTACGGGGATATAAATAGAAATCTATATCGGTTATTGGTGGAATATGAATAAACATCCAAATCAGTTATCGGTGGGGATATGAATGAAAATCCATATAATTTATCGGTGGGGGCAGGGCGAAGCATGAGGATATATAATTTTAGGGTGTGCAACAGAATTTGTCCCCCTCATGCTTCGCCCCTACAGGAAAATCAAGGTTCATTAAGGTTTATGAAGGTTGAAGGTTAATGACTGGAGTTCGGTAGAAGTTGTCTTGCGAATGCTAGCTCTAAAACATTTACGCTGCCTCAGTTATGAAAAGACCTTGAACAAGGTCAAAGAAAGTTTAATTTTAAGACAGTTTTGCCGCATATATTTTAATGATCTGCCCCACAAAAGTACATTTTTTTATTAAATCTGCTTCTTACAGGTAGCTATTGATTATTAATAAAGTTGAACTAAACTAGTCTTCGACGCGCTTCGCGATCGCCCCTGCTGCGCAGCTCGTGCCTCAACCCAACCTACGAAGCTGTCGAACAATCTTGAGTTTAGCCGCCATTTTTCCTCAAAAATGAGAGATTGGAAAACGTTTCGGCTAAACCGCCTACTAGGCTCTCCAATCTGGGGGATTTTTGGATGCACATAGCATCGCTGGAGCAAGTCTGGACTCTTCAAAACTCTCCTAGTAGATTCCCACCTACATAGCTCTGGTACAGAAGAGTGCTCGGCACACCGCAGACAACCCGAAAACCGCTATTGTTGTTGTCGTCGCGCGGGTTATAGTTGTTGCGATACGCGGAACGGCAGTTGCGCGGATTATTGTTCCAGGAACCGCCGCGTTTTCTCATGCCTGCCCCTTATCGTATCTTCAGGGATTTTTGGATACTCCAGCGAAAATTTTAGAATTTTTTTGGTTTTGTCCACTCCACCCGCGAAAATACCCAATAGTCAAAGATCTTTTGCCTCAGTCGGTAGGTGTCTCCGTGCATCAAGTGCGCTTCCCAACTCTGGAGGCGCTGAATTAAATCTTTAAGGGAAATTTGTCCGTAGCGATAATCATATTGTAATTGTCTTAATCTCTGACGCGATCGCCTTAAGTTATCGTTGCGAACCCTTACTTGCTCTGGCAACACCCTGAACCCAACAAAATTTGCCCCATATTTTGTTTCAAACAATTGACTTTTGATTGGATGAATCTTCAAGCGCAGTGTGGTTAAATATTCTTCAATAGCCGTCCGAGCCGAATCTAAAAAATGCCAGTCATCTGAGAATAGAGCAAAGTCGTCCACATATCTCAAATATTTATGAGCTTTAATATTTTCTTTGACAAAATGGTCAAATTTGTTCAACATGACGTTGGCGAAAAATTGACTTGTCAAATTTCCCATCGGCAGACCTTTCCTTCGTTCCAGTGGAGTCAGTAAATTATCTCCAGGGAAAACATCAATTAGTAGTTCTTGTTCATTGCTATTATCAATGATAGCATCAATCAGCCAAAGGGTCTCCTTACATTTTAGGTAATGGCGAATCTGTTGCTTGAGAATCTGGTGGTCAATACTGGAAAAATATTTCTTGATATCGCATTGTAGAACATAGCGACTGGAACGAGCAAATTTAATAAATCGTTTCAAGGCACGGTGGGTTCCGTAGCCTTCCCGATTAGCATAGGAGTCATGAATAAAACTGCGCTCTATTCGAGGTATTATGATATTACATAGGGCGTGATGAACAATGCGATCGCGGTAAGGCGCGGCAGAAATTAAACGAGGTTTGGGGTCGTAAATTCTGAAGGTGCGGTAATCTCCTGGTTGATAGGTCTGATTTTGCAGTTCCTTTTGCAACTTCAGGAGATTGCCTTCTAGATTATAGTTAAAGTCTAAAACGTTATCTCGAAAACGCTTACTTTTTTGAGCTTTACGTGAAGCAAGTAGCAAATTCTCAAATTCTACAATCTTGCTCCAAAGATTTCCCCAGCGTTTCATACTTGTCCTCGCTTTTGCTGCTTAATCCATCCCCCTAACTCCGCTCCAATGGATTGAAGTTGTTGCCCCGCATATTCATAACGGCTAACCGAAATCAATTGAAAATCGTACAGCAATCGGGTTTGATAACGCAGGATATCTAATTTGCCATTAAGTCTTTCCAATTGGGCGAGTTTTTGACGGGCATACCTCGCCCCAATTAATCCTTCAAGTAAATCATACAACTCCCCCGCCATCCGGTCGCCCAACAAAAACTTATGGCTGCGCGGCAACTTGTTGAGAATTGGAACGTACCATTTGACAAAATCGTAAGTCTTTTGAATGACCGGTAATTCGCTCATTATTAATCAACTACATAGTTTCTTCATTCGGATTACTGATTATGACAGAAAATGAAGCTTTTATTGTTTTAATAAATATTACGTCTTATTGTCTTTTCTTTATCTTTTTGTTAAGAAATGTTAAGCAAAAAAATGGCGCGAGGGGCAAAGGGCAATAGGGCAACAGAGCAAAGGGCTATCAAGTCCTCGGCACACCGCAGACAACCCGAAAACCGCTATTGTCGTAGACGACGCGCGGGATACCGTAGCTGCGGATCGCGGAACGGCAGTCGCGCGGACTCCTGCCCCAGGAACCGCCGCGAACTACGCGACTACGCTCATCTTTCAAAAATACTTCAAGATCCCTTGAGATATTTTGATAATCATTATCATTACTATTTTTTTCATCCCATACACTTCCGTCGTCTGGTGCGCCATCATAATCGCCATGCCAAGGGTCTAGACACCATTCCCACACATTCCCGTGCATATCGTATAAACCAAAGGCATTAGGCTTAAAAGTCCGAACAGGAGTTGTTTTGTTTCGATATTCTCCTTCTGGTTCATCAGCATACGTTCCTTTATATAAAGTTTCTCCAATTTTTTCGTCTTGAGCCTGATAATTAGCAAGCTCAGATGTAATCGTCTCACCAAAGTGAAAAGGGAATGACCTCACCCCCTGCCCCTCTTCTTCGAGGAGAGGAGAGTTATCAGCGCGACAGGCATATTCCCATTCCGCTTCACTTGGTAGACGGTAATCTCGTCCAGTATGACGTGACAGACGAGCGCAAAATTCCATCGCGTCATACCAACTCACACTATCAACGGGGCAGTCGTCTCCTTCAAATGATGAAGGATTGGGTTTGAGTTCTCGTTGTTCTTGGGGTAAGTTGGCGATCGCTCTCCACTGAGCTTGGGTGATAGGGGTTTGACTCATAAAAAACTCAGGGACTTTTACCCTATGTTGGGGACTTTCATCGTCATATCGGCCTTTTTCCTCTTCTGGGGAACCCATGAGGAATTCTCCTGACTGAATAGCAATCATAGTTAGGGGTTCAATCCCTTCTTCTAATGGTTCTTCATAGTAGTAAGCTTGACATGGCTCAGTGCGTGTAATCTCCCCTTTGGAATCGACAAATACCGTCTCAAAGTTGAAGGACTTTAGATTTTCTTGTTCGTCTGTTTCGTCGATCTGCTCATCAAAGACAATTTTGGCGACTTGTACCGTCAAGGGTTGTAAATTAACCCCTGTTACCAGTTGCCATTGAGTCGAAACAATTAACGGCTCCAAACCAGCAGCAATCAACAAATCCTCTTGGGTATCAAGAAAAGTGGCCAGACGTTCTCGAACTTTCCCATTAGGATGGCGTAACTGCTCAGCGATCGCCTCTCGCAAGCGACTGGCATCATCAGGGCGAGCATAAGCCAAGGCTACCCACTTCGGCTCTAAACCCAGATCGCGCCCCGCCATGGGATATTCTGGTAACTGGACTGTAATATAAGCACTCATAAACTCAGCCAGTTGGTAAAGGCGCGTTTCCCCAAAACGCAAGTCTGTAGCCAGGCGGCGCAACAGAATATCCCGCACCACCCCTTCCATTTCATAGAGTTCATCCCCCACCGTGTCGCATAGGGGTGATAACAAGAGATCCGCTACGCCTATCAAAGGACAATCCGGTAAAAAATTTTCCCGCAAGCAGTACAGTAACTCCGGCGTGACAGCTAAGGGAAAAGCCGCATGGGAAGCTAAATCTAAATGGTCTTGCCCCCAAACTTTAGCCCACTTCAGAATCCGTTGTTTGGCTTTGTCTCTATCCATAGAAAATTCCTATCCCTTGGCACAGCGAATAGCTGCCTGTAAACTATCTTGAGGTAACTCAAACATCTGCCCATCAACAAGCTCAGCGATCTCTTCTGCGGTTGTCCCTAACCAGCGCTCCATTGGAGTCGGATTGAGCCAAACTAAAGCCTTTACTCTCGGCTGTATTTGTTCGAGAAATCTTTTTGTTAACCCTACCCGCTGCGGATTGTAGCCTCCCCGTGCTGCCCCAGCATCACTGATTATCATAGCAACGGTGTGATTAGAGTCGAGAGGCAAGTCTTCCAGGGGCTGAATTTTTGTTCCCTTTGGCTTTAAGTACACAAATTGCCCAGGACAGTTGCGGAAGTAATAGCGGATGACTTGGGCAAACTTGCGCGGCTCTAACGTATTAAATAGTGCATCGACGATAGGACGAAAAGGAATCATCGAGCCATCACAGTCTTGAAAAAAGACCAGTTCAATTTGGTTAATGCGCCGAGGTTGGCGCACTGGGTCTAGACAAATACCATAGCGACCAATAATTTGGATAGTAGCTGGTATGTCAATCTCAGTAGTAACTCCTTGTCTGAGAGGTTGTCGCAGTTGCCGCCAAGCCTGACGAGTTGGCCGCTCTAAAAAAGGAAAATCATTCACTGTGAGGGTATAACCGCTCTCCGATTGGGTTACGTCGATAGGCGGGGTTGTTTGATAAGCACTGGGCAAGCGAATCTCTGGGGGAGGTGAGGGATTGGTTGCCCTTGAAGTTCGCGCAGGAATAGCAGGTAAAGAAGATTGTTTCTCCTGTATTGTTGTCGTTGCTCGTTCTTCTCCTGAATGTGGTGATGCTGAGATTTCCTCGTTCACTGAGCTAGAGGTGGTGTGCTGTTGAATGTAGCTATCGAAAATTGTCTCAAATTGTTTTTCTTGTTGAGTTCCCCGTGACTTAAGCCATAGAAGGCGACACACAGATTTTAGGTCATCTATCCCTTCACAACCATAGCCCTGCTCTAATGCCTCTAAGAGCAGCGCATACTGATCCGGTCGCAATTTCAACGGCTCCCGCAAGGCTAAAAATAACTCGAATAGGGGTAAAAGAAGCATTTCAGTTATCAGCGCCTGACGGCGAGGGAACAGGGAACAGGGAACAGGGAACAGGGAACAGGGAACAGGGATTGGACTGAACGCCGAACAAAAAAATCAAAAACTTGTAAGAGTTTGGTCTCTAACACACCCTCACCAAAATTCAAGTTTCTGGAGAGTTATTGGTCTGTTTTTTCAGACGGTCAATGTCGGCTTTTGATTTGAGTAAAATGCCCAGTTGGGCGGGATCTTCCATCAGATTGTCAACTTCGGCGATCGCTTCTTGTTCGGGTAGTGCCTTTAGCACCCTTAACCAGTCGAGCAGTTCGCTGGTGCTAGCCCGTTTACGCCCACTTCGGTGCGTTCCTTTTTCTCTTACCTTCAAAAATTTTTCAATGGCTTGCTCGATCAGGATCTTCAATCTGCTCTCACGAAAGTGAAGCTTAACTATTTCTTCTAATCTTTCGGGAGAGGGGAAATTCAGGTAAAAGAAGAGACAACGCCTCAAGAATGCTTCGGGCAACTCTCTTTCACTATTACTCGTAATAATCACTATCGGACGTGAAAGGGGTTGATTCGTATCTGGAACTGACCTTTGTGTTTCAACCACCTTAAATCGAGGTTCCTCTAGTTCGGCTAGCAAGTCATTGGGAAAATCAATATCGGCTTTGTCTATCTCGTCAATAAGTAGAATAGGACGATGCTGTGTTTGACGAAACGCATTTCCTAGTTCCCCCCAGTTAATGTACTCTTCTGGGTCTTGCAAACGCTTAATAAGAGCTTGTCGCTCTTGTTTTTCTAAATACTCGATTCCTACCATTTGTGCGTCCCTCAGTTTACCCAAAGCATCATAAGTATAGCGTCCATCTTGGGCATTGGTGCGAGACTTTATATCCCACCTAAAATAAGGCCATTCGTCTTTTCCTTCAAGGTAACGCTGTCCAAATTCGTAGGCGATCGCACGAGCTAAAAGGGTTTTTCCACAACCTGGTTCTCCTTGGAGCAACAAAGGACGTTCTAAAGTAATAGCGAGATTAACTGCCTTAACCAGTCCTGGTTCGGGTAAATAAGGAAAGAGTCGCCTTCCTTGAGCGTCGAAACCTGGTTTAGGTTGATATTTTGACTGTCCTAAATATTTCAGAGTTTCTCTCATAAAAGTTTTCTTTAAAATATAGCTTTAATTTTTTGACTTTTAATATCTTGTAGCCAATCTATTCCACATAGATCGCATATTCTCTCAAAAACATCTTCAGAACTCTTGTTGAGCTGACTATTAACATTAATAACTTCTTGAGTCAGTTCTTCCAGTGTTTTTGATTTTAACAATAACTCTTGCAGGTTTTCCCTATTTCTGGCAATGTTCAGCCATTCTTCTAGAGTTTCTTGATCAAATTTATTCAAAACTAATTTAACACAAGCTGAGGGACGAGTTCTATCATAATCAGCCACAAATTCTACCTCATAGTCTGGAAAAGTTGAGCATTCTTCATCAATGAGAAACAAGAGAAAAGGGCAATTGGAGGGGCTTTGATTCTGAAGGTTTCTTGAAATAAGAGGAGTCCATAACTGCTCCATAAACTGCTCAACAACCTGTTTTTCTAACTTTTCAACTCCCCGTAAAGCTAATACAACTGTCGTTTGATTTTGCCAATGATCGTACAGTTCATTGATAATTGCTTGAGGCTCAGCTTTCACCCCTAGCCACTGACTCATGATTTTCCATATTTCTTCAATTGTCCACCTTTTTTTGACCTTAAATGACTTTTTAAAAGGAGACTCACCAATGGGAACTTTTGTATGCAACCAGCGATAAATTAGCCACTCTTGTCCCCCATCTTCCTCCCCTCGAATCCAAAAAGCTCCGAATCGTGACTTGGTTTTATTTATTTGTAAAAAGTGGGATAAAACTCGGTCTTCATATTTATAATTGAGGTCAAATAGCGTTGTCATTAGTTGATTTATTTTCTCATTCTGTGTTCGTTTAGGGCTTGGCTGACTGGATTCATATTTAACTAACTCAATAGCATACCCATCCCTAGTACACTCAGTTGATTCTTGTCCTTTACCACTTAATTCTAAGTCAACAAAGCAAGCTAATTGACTAAAAGTTATAATGCCTCGTTTATCTACATTGTCCTTTCCTAATCCTTTCAATACTGCTTCCGTAAATAGTCCATGCTCTTCAGCTTCATAAGCTTCTTGATGACCGCGACAGGCGGCTAAATAGGCAAATCTGAATAAGGGGTCTGAAACCCCAAAAAGCTCGTACATTGTTCTTTCTGGAGCTTGTTCAAACGCCATTCCAGCATGACAACAATCAAAAATTATCACTAAACTGCTTAAATGATATTCTTGACGACTGCGTTCAAAAAGTTTATTTAAAGTACTAAATTCAATAGCATTCCGATTGTTGGGAATCCTGGTAGTGTCAGAAGCCGCCAGGTATCCTTTAGGGGGAATGTTCTCATCTAGTCCAGGAACTCGCAGCCCATGACCAGCAAAATAAATAACAATATCACTGGAGCTATGATTTTGCAAAAACTCTTTGAATTTTTTATATAGTTCAGGCGCTTTAATTGATTTTGAAATTACTTTATAATGGCCTTCTGCTCGAATCCACTTGGAGGGATATCTATCAACCTTATATCGTCCGTACGTTTCTAAAACTGATGCGATCGCCTCTGCATCTCTGACAACATTCTTCAGAGGATCAAGATAGTCATATTTTGAGATTCCAATCACTAGAGCATAGCGGTCAGCCATGATTTAATATTTTGAGATAATCTCCACTGCTTTCTCCAATACTGTACAATTATACTGTAAAATGATAGCAATTGCATTTTAATCTACGCCCCTAGGAGCCATGCCTGAAATTCCTGAGATTCAAAAGATGGTTTATACTGACGACAATGGTGAGGAATATGAATTCTTCATCGAAACCAAACCTGTTAAACTCGGTGAAGAGGAAGAAGAAGATGGTCGTCCCAGTAGAGGTGGGGATAAGAATCGCACAGTACAGATGCAGCAAGCTGCCCGTATGATTCGTGGTTATGCCATTTATGCTGTGAGTGCCTTTAAAAATTTTGGAGCCGCTAAAGTTGAGGAAGTCAGTCTTTCTTTCGGTTTAAAAATCGGCGGTAAAGTGGGAATTCCTTACATTACCGAAGGGTCAACTGAAAGTAATCTTGCTATTCAAGTTAAGTGTAGTTTTCCTGAGCGGGAAGATTAGGGCTTGTCTGCAAAGTCCAAAATTTGAGGTAGGGGCGAAGCATTTGGGAGACAAATTATGTCTAAATCCTAGGTTTTTCTGTCCAAATGCTTCGCCCTGCAACGAGTTTGTAGACAGATCCTAGTTTAGGATAAACCACTTAAACAAGGTTTTTTAGAGGCAATAGCTGATCAGATTATGGCCCTTGCTCTTAGATATCAAATTCGAGAGCTTCACGCATCTGGGCTGCAACTTCAAGTCGAGCTATTCGTAGTTCATGATTGAAGTTGATATATTGAACCAACTCGAAAAATTTCTCGGTTTCATCTAAATTTTTATCTACCCTTGAAAGCAAGCTAGCTAATTCGATAACCTCCTTAATCAAGGTCGGGTTAAAGTATATTGTCCACAAGCGGCAATGCCAATACTCAGGATCAAAAAAAGAGAAGAAACTCCAGCAAGCACCAATATTCCATGATGACTCGTTTGGAATAGATAGTCCTGGTGTAGGAATGGCTAAGATTTTAGCTTTCATCCTGTCGCTGCCAGACTCAATATCAGTAACTCTTGCGTGACAAAGAGTATAACCTTCCTTATAAATGCATTCAGAGTTCTCATAAAACCTTCGAGAATAGTCGAATTTTTCTCGCACCAACTCTTCTTTTTTCATTATTATCTTGACAATATTAGATTTGATTAAGGGGCGCGATCGCCCCCCTGAACGGTTACTAACGACCATGGTAGCTAGACTTACGCCAAAGTCTACTAGTTACATTAACTGCCCTCCTCATCAATCACCGCATTCCGATCCAATAACAATAAATTGCGTAATTGGTCAGTATCCAGTTCTGTTAACCATTGTTCCCCAGCGTCCACAGTTTGTTCTGCAAGCTGTTTCTTACTTTCAATCATATCGTTGATCCTTTCTTCCAAAGTCCCGGTACAAACAAACTTATGCACCTGAACATTACGCTTTTGACCAATACGAAAAGCGCGGTCAGTAGCTTGATTTTCTACTGCTGGATTCCACCAGCGGTCAACATGAAAGACATGATTTGCCCTAGTGAGGTTCAAACCCGTACCACCTGCTTTTAGAGACAAAATAAAGATGCGGGGACCATCAGGGTCATTTTGGAAGCAGTCAATCATCTCCTGTCGCTGTTGGCGGCGAGTTGCACCATACAAGAAGAGGATTTCACCCCCCAGTTTTTCCTCTAGATAGGGTTTGAGTAGTTTACCCCACTCAGAAAATTGAGTGAAAACCAAAGCGCGATCGCCTTCTGCAACCAACTCCTCTAACATTTCCTCCAAACGCAACAGTTTTCCAGAGCGATCGCCTGATCCCAGACTTTTCTCCTTTAAAAACTGTGCTGGATGGTTACATAGCTGCTTCAGTCTTAACAACAAGGTAAGAATCTTCCCTCGCCGTTGGATACCTGTAGCCTCTTCAATCTCAGACAGAGATTCATCTACCAACTTTTGATAAAGTTCTGCTTGTTCTGCTGACAAACCGCAAAACACATTCATTTCCTGCTTGTCCGGCAAATCTTGAATAATTTCCTTGTCAGTTTTCAGTCGTCGAAGGATGAAAGGTCTTACCAGCGATCGCAAGGTTTGCAAAGAATCCCTATCCCCATACTTCTCAATTGGTATGGCAAATCGCTTTTGGAAAAACTGGCGCGTTCCCAAAAATCCCGGATTGAGAAAATCCAAAATCGACCACAACTCCGACAAGCGATTCTCCACAGGTGTCCCCGTCAAAACAATGCGAAATCCCGCCTTTAACTTGCGTACTGCTTGAGACTGTTTTGCCTGGGGATTTTTAATATTCTGTGCTTCATCCAATACCACTCCCTGCCATTGAACCCCCTCCAGGGTTTTCTCATCCCGATACACCAGGGGATAACTGGTAATTACCAAAGCTTTATTCTTAACTGCTTTGGCAAATGCTTTCCCTTTGCTGCGCTTATCTCCATGATGAATTAGTGTAGAGAGGGTTGGGGAAAATTTCTTCACTTCCCGTTCCCAATTATTCAGCACAGAAGTGGGACAAACCAGTAATGTTGGATTAGACAAAGCATCTTGTGCTTTAAGATTTAACATAAAAGCAATTAGTTCGATGGTTTTTCCCAATCCCATATCGTCCGCTAAACAAGCCCCCAAATTCCAGCGCTCCAAGAAGGCTAACCAGCCAACTCCCCGTGCTTGATAAGGTCGTAATTCTCCCCGGAAGCCTTCCGGTTTTTCTATCGGTTCAATCGACCGATTATCCATCAGATTATTAATCAACTCTTGCAATATCCCAGAGGCTTCAAAATTGACTACTGGCAACTTGGCAATTTTTTTAGTCTCACCTGTACTCAGACGCAACGCCTCTTCAACTGATAAAGTCATCTGGTCATTAGATTGGGTCAAAACTGCTTGTGCAGCCCTGACATCCGCAGGTTGCAGGGCAATCCATTCCCCATTTACTTCTACTAAAGGCGACTTCTGTGCCAGCATACTCTCGAATTCTTTTTTGGAGATGGTTTTCTCACCAATTGCCAGCTTTAAGTCAAAGCTTAGCAAACTTTGCAACCCCAAACGCTTGCCTTTTTTACGGGTAACTTCAGCGTGAATTTTTATCCCTAAACGTTTTTCACCTGCCCCAGATGCCAAACCCGGAGGCAAAATCACTCCTAGTCCGCTATCCTGTAATTGCCAAGCCCTCGCCTTAATAAATTCATACACCTCAATTGGTGTTAGCTCACACTTTAATGGTTTACTTTGTTGTAAGCTAGCTTCTATGGGGGGATATAAACGGGCGGCTAATCCTAGCCCTTTGAGAAGGGTTTCTTGAGGCTTTTCAATAGTTCGACCTTTAACTACTAGTCGTTCAACCGGATGCTGCCAAATTGTTTCCGCATCCAGCAAAAATTCAGACTCATCTAACGCCTGTAAATAATATTGCAACTTCCAATTAAAATAACCCCAATTAATTTCCCCAGAAGTGGGCGGTTGGAGAGAGAAACAGGTGCGAAACTGGTTTTGTCCTAGCTTATTGTCTGGGGAGGTAACTAAATAGTCTTGTACGGGCAATGTCCAATTCTGAAGTGCTGTTTCTAAGCGGTTTACCTCCTTGGGTTCAGCCTGGAAATAAGCAGATTCTTGGGAAAGTGCTTGCAGCCACGGTTGGACAGTTGATGCTTTGGGAGGAGTAGCACTGATATCTATCCAAGTGCGTAACTGTGCATCAAGAATACTACTTAAAAATCCCAGCAATAATTCCTGAGGTTCTGCGAATTGGCTATTTTCATTCTCCATGTGCTGATAAGCGCGACAAACAGAAGGCATTAGCTGGGTAAGCTTGGCAAAACGCCCTTGATCTACAGAACTATCCAACAAAGGTTGCCAACAGCTTCTTACTTTTCCATCCGGTTGCTGATCTATTCCCGGTAAAAACTTTTGTCTAGCTAATAAATCCAGACTCCAGCGGTAGATTTGAGACCAAAAACGCAAATCTTCGCCTACATAAGCATCCCTTGTTTGTAAAGAACCAAGGGGTAATGCCTGTAAAAACTTGACTGCTTCTAGGGGGTTGAGACGGAATCCCTCAACTTGCCAGGAATGTAAAGAAAGGGAAGTTATATCTATTGTCTCATGTAGCATGCCAGATAAGACTGGGAACAGAGGTTCGCCCTTGGCTGTCGTTTTACTGGGTAGGGTAATAACTTCTGTCTGCCATCTTTCCTTGAAAATTTTCGGAGTGCGACTGCTTTGGCTGGCGGGAATACCCCCGTTAAGGAATTTCTTTAGGGAAAGGTTGTGAGACTGCAAAAAGGAGAGTAATTCCTTTCGATCCATATTAAAGGGATGGAAGGAAACTGACTCAGAAGCGGGTGAAGATTCCTCCGACACCAGAGTGCGCCAGGTTTCCCCCCAAATGAATAAATAGCTATTGGCTGGCTGTAAAATCCAACTACCATGCAAAGTAGACATAAGTTATCGCTGAAATCCTTTGGCGGTGCTAGAAACTTGTAACAATGGAACGCGGATGACGCGGATGACGCGGATTTTCACGGATAGGGAATTTTCAAGAAACAGATTTTACCCCGGAAAAATCCGCGAATATTAGGGTTATCGCTAATCACCAATCAACTTTTTTGTGAACAAAAGTACATAGTCCCAGAAAGGAACAAAAATTATGTGCCAAGATCGTATTAAGAGTAATTATCCTCCTCAGAACCATCATCTTAGTAAAATTTGGGAGCAGGCACATGAGCAACAATCTAGATGTTGAGCGTCACGGCTATCGGGTTGAACGGGAGTTGGGACAAAATCGCGCTGGGGGTAGAGTTACTTACCTCGCGACTAATACCAAGACTCAACTGCCTGTGGTGATTAAACAGTTTCAGTTTGCCCAATCCGGATCTAGCTGGGCAGATTATGATGCGCATCAGCGAGAAGTGCAACTGTTGCAGCAGCTTGATTTTCCCAGCATCCCCCGCTACCTCGATTCCTGGTCAACTCCCACTGGCTTTTGCTTAGTCCAGGAATACAAAGAAGCCTGCTCCCTAACCCAGCTTTACCATTTTACACCCCAAGAAATCAAGGATATCGCCATTGCTGTCTTAGAAGTTTTAGTATATCTGCAACAGCAAAATCCCCCAGTGATTCATCGGGATATTAAACCAGAAAATATTCTAGTTGACCGTTCCCAAGCACTCAAGGTTTACCTGGTGGATTTTGGCTTTGCTCGCCAAGGGGGTGAGAATGTCGCAGTTAGCAGCGTGGTTAAAGGGACTTTGGGATTTATGTCCCCAGAACAGTTATTCAATCGCCAGTTGACGGAAGCATCTGATCTTTATAGTTTAGGGGCGACGCTGATTTGTTTGCTCACGGGGACAAAATCCAGGGAAATCGGAAATTTAATCGATGAGACTGCTCAGATTAATTTTAAGCCACTGCTGCCTAAGTTGAGTTGGCAGTTTGTTAAGTGGCTGGAAAAAATGGTGGCTCCCAGCCTCAAAAATCGCTATCCTAATGCGGAAGTTGCCCTAGAAGCACTGAAGCCCATTGATGTTGTTGGTGGTGCTACCCCCCTGGGGAGGTTAGTCAGTGCCATAAAACCCAGGACGCGCTCTGAGGTTGTCGGGTTAGCCACCCTTGGGGTTATCGCCCTCTTTGGCACGACTGTGATGCTTTTGCGCAGTGATATTGAAACTCCTGAAAATCCTGTCGTTGAAAATCCTGCCGTTGAAAATCCTGCCGTCTGGCAATTGTTGAAAACTGGTCACTGTCCAAGGTGTGATTTAAGGGATGCGAACCTGGAGAAAGCTAATCTGGTGGCTGCTAACCTCAAGGGTGCTAATCTGAGTGGAGCTAATTTGGAGGGTGCTAAGCTGCATCGCGCCAACCTTCAGGATGCCAACTTGGCAGATACTAACCTGTATCGTGCGAACCTGAAGAGTGCCAACCTCTGGGATGCAAATCTCAAGGGGGCAAACCTGGAGAGTGCCAACCTCTGGAATGCACATTTAGAGGGAGCCTACCTGGGGGATGCTAACCTCTGGAATGCTAATCTCAAGGGGACAGTTCTTTGGAATGCCAACCTGGGAAATGCGAATCTAAAAGGGACAAATCTACGGGATGCCAAACTGAAAGGGGCAATTATGCCGGATGGGACTAAATATCAGTAAACTTCCAGCAGAGAGTAAAAATGGTAAAACAGAAGCATCACTATGATCCGAAAAACAACAAGGCGCAATTTACTCATCGCTGGTGTCTCTATGGCTGGTACTATTGCCTGTAATGCTGCACTGAAACACCAGGGTGTAAAAGTCTCTGAATTGCCAACTGAAAAATCGGCGGCCATCGCCCCTATGCCAGAAAGATTACTAGGCAATACAGGTGTGCCCTTACCCATTTTAGGTTTAGGAGGAGCGGGACAGACACCCCTATCTTGGAATGGACATGAGCGGCAGGCGATCGCCATTATTGAGAGTGCGATCGCCTTAGGAATTCGCTATTTTGACACAGCAGCGAACTATGGTCCTAGCGAATACTATTTAGGGAAAGTACTACCACCAGCACGCTCTGAGGTATTTTTAGCCAGTAAAACAGAAGCGCGAGATCGGGATGGAGCCTGGAGAGATTTAGAGCGATCGCTCCAACGCTTAAACACCGATTACCTAGATCTTTGGCAACTTCACCACGTCTCCTTTCACCGGGAACTAGATCGGATTTTCAGCTCAAGAGGAGCGATTCAAGCCTTAGAAGAGGCAAAGGAACAAAAGCTAGTGCGATTCTCCGGCATTACCGGACACCACGAACCGGATGTAATTGCCGCTGGGTTGCGCCGCTATCCTTTTGACACTACCCTAGTGTCCCTCAATGCCGCTGACATCCACCATCCCCGTCCCTTCATTCCCACTGTCCTGCCAGTAGCTAAAGAGAAAAATGTCGGCGTGATTGCCATGAAAGTACCAGCTTACGGTCGATTATTCAAGGCTGGCGTACTAGATGGAATGCATCAAGCGATGGGTTACACACTCTCTCTACCAGGTGTGCATTCCTGTATCATTGCCGCTGAAACAGTAGAGCAGTTGGAGTCTAATGTGCGTGTAGCGCAAGCTTTCAAACCGCTGAATGAAATAGAAATGACCGCAATCGAACAGCGCACTGCCAGCGCCTGGAAAGACAATACTTTCTTCCGCAAATGGACTTAAACAAAAGATTGGGTGGCGATCGCTCCCAAAACAGGCATGGTTCAAAACAGAGTAACACGCTTAGAGGGGGAGCAGGGGGAGCAGGGGAAGCA
>JBFRWF010000152.1:0-2797 GCA_051439465.1 Xenococcaceae cyanobacterium
GGGCACGGCATCAAAAAACTTTGTCAGAAAGCCAAAAGTACCAAAACGCCGTGCCCTCCCCAGCTGAAAATGTATTACTGAATCGATGCTCTAGTACAGTTAGTGGGCATTGAGGTTATTAGTCTCCATGGCTCGACGATTGCTCCCACCAAAACTCTCAGAAGCTCTCGCTTCCACTGGTACCCCTTCCGATCGCCACAGAACTTCACAAGACTCTTCTCTCTGAGAAAAACCGATCGTTTCAACTCACCCAACCACTTTTTCCATCACACCAGCATCAAAATGGCGAGGGAGAACTAACTATTAATTATACCGCTCACTGCGGTCTACCACCCTCCTTTTAAATTGTGCCTCTACAGAAAGATTGCGGTCTAACGTTTGAGGTCAGCGGCGCGAGACCAACCCTCGGAAAAGCAAATCGTTTCGCCTACGCGTCCGCTGCAGTGAAGTGTTAGGCATCACAAGAATACCATAACTTTACTGTGTGAAGAATAACAGATCTGCTTGAGTCAGCCAAACAACTTTTACATAACTTTGTGCTTGTTATCCTGTGCCACTCTAATCAAAAAACGTAATGCTTCATTGACTGCATCAGCATTGGGGAACATCTCAGCAACATCAGGTTCTAAACGCACAGTTGTTCCGCCAAAACCTTTTCTTCCAGGACCAAGCTTCCTGACTTGCAGACTTTTCAGGTCATACTCTGTCCGGAGTTCATCTTCCATTTCTAAACTATCCCTCTTCATAAGCTTCTCGCTCAGCTCGAGTTACTTCTCTTGCGCTAATGAGGCGAACTGACTCTCCTCTTTCGGTGTACGACACAATCAATAATCTCTCTCGATTCGATTCTCCAACAATCAGGTATCGCTTCTCATCAATAGAGTGGTCTGGATCTCACGAAAGACCTGGATCGCTTCAGTGAAATCCACTCTATGTTTTTTGATGTTGTCCTGCCGTTTTTTGGCATCCCACTCAAAGTCCATGGAATGCCCCTAGTATCATCAGTATTCTATCAACTTTTCCAAGGCTACAGATGACGGGGGACAGACTAAACAATTTTTTCAAACCAGCTTCTAGGGCGTGTCTGCAAAATGCTAAACTGAGTAAAATTGCCCAAATATCTACATGAGTGCGATCGCTAAAGAACTTAACAACCAAGAGCTCGGTAGGGGGGAGTTAAACGACACCCAGTGGGGAAAACTAAAACCCTTACTACCGCCTCAAATCATGCTTTTTTTTTTATTCTCTTAACTCTTGAAAACCTTCTTCTGGAGGATATATAGATAAACCCCAATGGTATTTATCTAATCCATTAAATATTGACCAGTTGTGTTAGGAATTCTTGACATAATGGGAATAAGGCGATCGCGCTCGCAATAAGGCGATCGCAGCCCGAAAAATCAAGCTCCATGACCTGAAGACAAGGTTTGGTCTGCAGCAGGTGCAAGAGTAGGCATTCTTTATTTTCTATCACGAAGGCAATTCCTCAAGGGTTGGCATATATGCTACTGTGAGAGCACACCTATAAGTATGGCTTACTAAATATGGGTGCCCATATGAAAACAACGATCGAGATTAACGACGCCTTGCTATTGCGGGCTAAACAACTTGCAGCAGACCGCCAGCAGACCCTCAAGAGTATCCTGGAATCTGCACTGCGCCAGTTCTTGGATGCTAATACTGAACCGCAAACTCCCTTTAGATTGCGCAAGCATACCTTTCGTGGTCATGGATTGCAATCTCATCTCTCGGAAGGCAACTGGGCCACGGTACGGGAACATATCTATGAAGGACGGGGGGGATGATTGCGGTCGATACGAACATTCTGGTTTATGCCCATCGGGAAGATTCGGAGTGGCATAAGCCTGCAGATCGCTGTTTGACCCACCTGGCGGAATCTGTAGCAACATGGGCGATTCCCTGGCCTTGTATCCATGAGTTTGTGGCCATTGTGACTCATCCCCGCATCTACGATCCGCCAACACCTTTGGTGGATGCGATGGAACAAGTCGAGTGCTGGTTGGAAGCACCTACTTTGGTTTTGCTTAGTGAGGGGCCTGATTATTGGGAGACCCTGCGCAAACTTTTAGACAATGGTCGAGTTGTTGGGCCGCAAGTGCATGATGCTCGCATCGCTGCTTTATGCAAGCAACACGGTGTAACGGAACTATGGACGGCAGACCGGGATTTTAATCGCTTTCAGGTACTCTCCATCGTCAATCCTTTGGTGTCGAACAGGTGAATAGGGAACAGGACTCGCTAGACTAGACTTCGTCCCTGCTACGCAGCGCGTCGCTGCTCCGCAGAGCGCTCAAAGGCAAAAGTGCGCCCAGCGTCGACGTTGGAGGCTGGGCGCAAAAGGCAAAAGGCAAAAGTAGGGAGCAGGGGAAGAAAAAGACAACAAATTGATAAAGGGGGTTTTAGATCCGGATTCCGTATCAGTTGGTTTCATGCTATCGCTACACAAAGCTGATTCAAACAACCCAGCCTACCAGGCTACAGGCGGGCGATCGCATCACCTTATTTGAGGTAGATAAAATAGCCTTAGAATAGGAAAAACGATAGCATACCCCATGCCTGCTAAGGATCTTTACCATAACCAGGTTAGGAATGCCCTGATCTTTGATGGTTGGAGGATTACCCGTGATACATATCAAATTAAGTTTAAGAAAATTAAGCTCTACGCAGATTTGGCAGCGGAGTCCATGTTTGCCGCTGAACGAGACCACGAGCAAATTATTGTTGAGGTCAAGAGTTTTCTAGGAACTTCACGAATTCGGGATTTTGAGGCTGCGAT
>JBFRWF010000153.1:0-6643 GCA_051439465.1 Xenococcaceae cyanobacterium
ACTAATTTTTAGAACCTTCTTCGTATTCTACAAAATGTATGTGGATAAGGATCGACATAGTTTGCTTTACGCTGCTTGCTCCCAGGCTTACTAAGTATTTTTACTTGTTATTCTTGAAAATTTAGCGATCGCCCGAAGTGTGAGCTTCATGCTACAGCATGAAGTGCGGAATGTGGGTTACAAATCATTGCGGTGGCCATTGCCCAAATCTCCACAGGAAGAACAGCAACTGGGGGAACAACTAACTGCCTATCTGTGGAAGCGCCCTGGAATCCCGAATCTCAGCTTTACAGACTCGGAATAGTTATGATGATTTGAGTTGTACGAGAACTCGCCAACTCAACCGGCTTCGCCTGCTGTTTACATATATTCATAAAAATGCGGGATTTTAAATTCTACTGTAGGGGCGAAGCATGAGGGGGATAAATCATCGAACTCGACCAAAAATTATATATCCGAATGCTTCGCCCTGCTCTCACCGATAACCTATATATATTTTGATTCATGTCCCACGGACAACCCAGGAAAGGGCGAAACATTTGGATATCCAACTTGATGATACGTTTCACAATTGATCCCTCAAATGCTACTCTTCGAGAACGCTTCGCGTACGCCCCTACAATAATGAAAACGATTCGCAATCACTTATCTGTTAATCTAAACTCGAGTGGGAGCCAATCTGATAAGTACCTAGGCAAAATTAATTACACATTTTTAACCTAGTTGAAATCGCTGAAGCTTCCTACTGTTGCCTGTTGCCTGTTGCCTGTTGCCTGTTGCCTTATCCTTTACATTTGGACAGGCATCACCAGACAAGTCATCTTTAAACCGCCTAGCGGTGTGAAAATGGCTGGCTTATTCCACTCATTCAATTGCATTTTAATTTCAGAAGTTGGAAGCGCCTTCAATCCATCCATCAAATACTTAACATTAAAGGCAATTTCCACGTCCTCACCAGTTATCTCTGCTGGCATTGACTCCCTAGCACTACCCACATCTTGAGTTTCTACAGAAAGAGAAAGTTGCCCTTTTGTGCTGTCCAGGCTAAACTTGACAAGATTATTCTTTTGGTCTGTCAGCACTGCCACCAGCTCTAAACTATTCAACAGCCGTTTGCGCTCAATGGTCATCTGTCGAGAAAACTCACGGGGAATCAATCTTTGATATTCGGGATATTCACCTTCTAATTTGCGACTGCTTAAGCGTTGGTTGTCCAACTCAAACACTATGTTACCTTCATCAAAATGCAGCGCCACCAAATCAGTGGATTGACGAGCTGTGAGGAGCCGTTCCAGTTCCCGCAAAGCTCTGGCAGGAATCGTGATTTCAAAGTCTTCCGAATTCAGAATTCTGAAGTCTGAATTCTGAAAGGGCCTATCGGTTTGTTCCCCAGTTGTAGGATTTTCCGAACCCACCGACAAATCTTTTTCAGACTTCAGACTTGTTACTTCAGATTTCTCTAATGTGGTTTGCACCACCGCCAAGCGATGCCCATCAGTAGCAGCAAATTCTAGACTGTCCTGGGAGAGAGTTAAATGCACCCCTGTTAGCACCTGCTTAGCTTCATCGGTGCTGGCGGCAAATAAAGCTCCTCTCAGTCCTTCTGACAAGGCTGACACTGGCAGCATCAAAGCTTCTCCATCTTCAACCACGGGGATTGCGGGGAATTCTTTTGCACCCATGCCTCTGACTAGAAAGCGCCCAGAAGCGGAAGTAAGGGTAGCCAGAGAATGTTCGCTATCAAATTCTTCCTCTTCAGATAAAAGCGTGATTTCTCCTTCTGGCAGCCGGGAAACAATTTCTTTAAGAAGTTTTGCTGGCAAGGTGAGAGTTCCGCCTTCCGTGACTTCGGCATTAAAGCTAGTACAGATGCCGACGGTGAAATCGAAGGCGGTTAAGCTTACCCGCCTCTTTTGGGCATCTGCTACGAATAGCACATTGCCCAACATTGGATGGGTGGGACGAGAAGGAACGACACGACTAACCAGAGAGAGGTTAGTTTTCAGGTCACTTTGACTACAAACGAATTTCATCTGCAATTGGGAGAGTCTGGAGTAGATCGATTGTACTACTTAGGGATGGGTTGTAGGGGATGAAGTAGAAGCATCTTTCCCTTGTCCCCTTCCCAATCCACTTGTCCTCCTCTTGTGGAAAACTTGTGGAAAAACTGCTCTGGTTTTCCACAGGATATTTATATCTAAGAAGATTTTGCGGTCAAAATCTAGGGTTTTTCAGGAATTTTTCCGAAGATATTGCCCAAAAGAAGGAAAAGTTTTCCACAGCTATAATTGAGTTTTTGATTGTATACTAGCAAGATTAATGCGATCGCTCAGCCCAGATAAGGTTTGACTCATCTGGGGGTCTTTCTGCTGCAACTGACTAATCTTCTCACAACTATACATTACCGTAGTATGGTCTTTCCCTCCAAACTCCTCACCAATTCTGGGTAAACTCAAATCCGTATGCTGACGCATCAAATACATGGCAATTTGTCTGGCTGAGCTAATTTCCCGCCGTCGAGAATTTCCTTTCAAGTCTTCCATCGAAACATTTAAAGCGTCTGCTACTACGTTTAGAATTGTCTCCGGAGAAGCCGCCACTTTCTCAACAGGTGGGTTTAAAACCGGGGCAATGTTCTCCACCCTCATCGGCAAACCGGAAATAGAAATGTAAGCTATAGCTCGAATCAAGGCCCCCTCTAATTCCCGAATATTGGAGGTGTAGTTCGTAGCAATATATTCAATTACCGCTCGGGGGAGGCGCATGTTTTCGTATTCTGCTTTTTTCTGCAAAATTGCCATCCGCGTCTCCAAATCGGGAACTTGAATGTCAGCAATCAACCCCATAGAAAAGCGAGAAATGAGGCGTTCCTGCAAGCTGGGAATTTGTTTGGGCGGTCTATCTGAAGCCAGCACCACTTGCTTCCCCGCTTCATGCAAGGTGTTGAAAGTGTGGAAAAACTCCTCCTGGGTGTACTCCTTGCCTTCAATAAACTGAATGTCATCTACCAAGAGAATATCGGCAGTGCGGTAATGCTCCCGGAAGCTTTGCATGCTGTCCTTGCGAATGGCGGCAATCAGGTCATTGGTAAACTGCTCGGTGGAAACATAGAATACTTTGGAATCCCGGGAAATCTCTAAGCGGTAGTGACTAATGGCCTGCATTAAGTGGGTTTTTCCCAAGCCAACGCCGCCACAGAGAAACAGGGGATTAAACTCACGGCCTGGAGATTCGGCTACAGCAAGGGAAGCAGCATGAGCCATACGGTTAGTCGGGCCAACCACAAAGCTAGAAAAAGTGTATTTAGGGTTTAATTTTGTCGGTTTAGGGCGATCGCTGGATAAACTTTCTGCCTGATTGTTAGTAATTGGCATTGACCAAGTAATGTCAGCGTCACCAAGAATGGAGATATTCTCCCCTTGAGCGACTGTTAGTTGGATTTCCACAGGCTGACCTAGAATATCTTGTACCACATCAGCAATAGTTTTGATGTAATTTTTCTGTAAGTGATTGAGAACAAAAGGATTAGGAGTGCGAATCACCAAGCAGTTGTTTTTCAACTGTTGAGCTGTAGCAGTCTTAATCCAGGTTTCAAAGGTAGGTTGGCTCAGTTGTAGCTGTAGACGCTCCAGAACTTGACTCCAGAGTTGTTTGAGGGATATTTCCACGGGTTTACTGGTAATTGGTGATTGGTGACTGGTGACTGGTGACTGGCGATACCAAATCCGCTAATTATACCCCCTTTATCATTGCCAGAGTTTTTTCTCCCCTGCTCAGAAGCTCCTCTGCTCCCCTGCTTTTTGAGCGAAATTGCGGGGTAATCAACCCGGAGTTGGTATGACTGAGGATTGGGGACTGTAAATGTGTCTGCCTGGAGTTTAGACTAGTTGTGTGGTAGAATGTCGCCAATCAGGTATTATCCGGCAACTGCGACACAATTATAAGTTAGACCTCGCCAATTTATAGGCTTTGCTACTCGGCTTGACTAGATTCAGTGCAATCAAGTTGCCTAGTTAGGTTTTGTCTATCTATGCCAACCAAGCTATCACAATCTTTCCATGACTTGGCAGCTATCTTTCTTGTCAATATGTGGACCTGTAGATTGTAGATCGGTCTTGTCAACAGATGGTTAACACTTCAACGACATTAACTTTGAGGAACGAGCTTAGCAGTGATGAAAAAGCTAATTAATTTCAGCTTGATGCTAATTTTAGCCTTGACTGTGAGCTTTTTTAGCACAGGAGACGCATCGGCTGACACACAAGAGTTGACTGTTGCGCTGTACCCATACGTTCCTCGGATTGAGCAATTCCAAACAGCCATACGAACTGAATGGGAGAAAGTTCAGCCAGATGTAGCCTTGAGTTTTCTTTCCCCAGATGATTGGGATGGAGGTTACTCGGACGATCCCCCTAAAGAAGCAGACGTCTATGTATTTGATGCCCTATTTTTCGACTATTTTAGGAGTCGAAACTGGCTCGAGCCCATACAGGCTAGTGAAATTGAGGACTTGGATGACTTTGTTACATACGCAATAGATGGAGTGCGGGTAGGTCAAAAGTACTATGCAATACCTCAGCTTGGCTGTGCAAATATTCTTTTCTATCAAGAACCGGATGAGGCGATTGCCAATGCAACGAACCTAGATGAACTTAATGATGCTTTGTGTACATGCACTTATACCAGCGAGATTCCCCCCGATCGTCGAGGATTGATGATTGACATGGCTGGTGGCACAACAAATGCGGCTCTTTACCTAGATATTGCTCATAGCTTGACTGGAAAGTATCCCTTCCCATTGCCTTTGGATAAATCACAACTTAATTCCAAGGCAATTAACAACATGCGAGATTTACTAGCAATGGCGAGTTATGAGAATGCCACTGATCCAGATGGTTCTATCAAAGCCTACGAACGCGCAGCCTGGTTCAGTCAGGGTTGGGGACGTGCATTTGTCGGTTATACAGAGTCCATGTCAAACATGAGTGAAGAGACACGGCAGAACATTGGATTCAAAGTAATACCGCTATCGAATCAAGACGAATCTTATCCAGCTGTTTTCTATGCGGATGTGATTGGGGTTAACACCACAACTGAGGAGAGGGGGACACGTAACTTAGCTGTACAACTCGCCAATACGATAGCAGCATCCAAAACAATGGTTGCGAGCATTGGAGCAGATGCGGATCATTCCAATCCCCAGTATCTTATGGCCACCCGTCCCAGCGTGTTTCATACACTTGAGCAGTCATTCCCCCTCTATTGGGATATGTTTAGTCTCATAACAGACAACAATCCGATCATGTTCAAGATGGATAAGGATGCTCGTAGCTGGCTAGCAGCGATGAAGGGCACGATTCGTGATGAGGCTCGGGAAGGCTATTCTTGCAGCTGTGATTATCCATCTGTCGAACTTATTCCCGATAATAGCGTCGCTCCTACAATCTGTAAGAAAACATGTGATGATCATGGCGGCTGGAATGGTCAGTGGACTAATGAATTTCCAGCTGCTCAGGAAGGCTCTGTATGCGCTTGCAATGCCTGCCCCTTGCCATAAAGTCTGGTACCACTTAATGGCTGATCACTGAACTGAGCCCGATCTTTCGTTAGAATTTTGACTTAAGTAGGTGGGCAAAAATAAATATAAAACCCGGATGAGGTGTTAGGTGTTAGGTGTTGGATTCCCTCCTTTTGCCTTTTGCATGCAAGCTTTTTGCCTTTGAGCGCTCTGCGGAGCAGCGACGTATCTAGCGAGTCCCTGTTCCCTCTCTCAACCGATTCAGCTAAAGCAGAATATTATTATCTATACTTAAGAGCGATCGCTTTCCTAAAATTCATCATGGCTGAATTCCTCGAAATTGCTCAGTTAGGTAATCCTATCTTACGGCGACAAGCCCAACCCGTAGAAGACGTTGCAGACAAAGCCATCCAGCAGTTAATTAACTCCCTGATGGCTACTGCTGCATCCGCCAATGGGGTTGGGATTGCCGCGCCTCAGGTATCTCAATCTTATCGCTTGTTTATTCTCGCTTCTCATCCTAACCCTCGCTATCCTAACGCACCGTCAATGGAACCCACGGCAATGATTAATCCCAAAATTCTCGCCCATTCCCCTGAAATGGTCAAAGATTGGGAAGGTTGTCTGAGTATTCCCGGAATTCGCGGTTTAATTCCCAGATATCAAGCCATTGAAGTTGAGTACACCAGTCGGGATGGTAAAGTGCAGCGGCAGGAACTTACAGATTTTGTCGCCAGAATCTTCCAACACGAATTAGATCATCTCAATGGCATTGTATTTGTAGACCGCCTGGAAAGTACCCAGGATATGTTTACTGAGCAAGAATATCAGCGTCTGATTCAGTCAGCACCCCCGGCTGAAGCACGAGGGCTTCGTGCCTCCCCTTCAGGTAGCTGAAACCGCTCGTGTCGTCTTTCCTCCCTCTCCCTGCTCTAAAGAGACAGGGCTTCCAGACTTCCCGGAGGTTCTTGTGAACAGTTATCAGTGAACAGTTATAGCAATACGATGGCAGGTTAGGACATATTTAGATGAGGGTTAAGCAGACTATTGACTTAATCCGAATAAGGGTTTACACTCCCTATGGGGAGGTTAGGTTTTGTCCTAATCCCTATCAGGGATTGAAAT
>JBFRWF010000154.1:0-7669 GCA_051439465.1 Xenococcaceae cyanobacterium
GACTTTAAGTATCTGTTTCCCTCAGCAGGTTATCTGTGGGGATATTTCCCCCCTTTCCGGCAGGGGAAGCCTCCGAAGCAGGGGGAGAAAGCTGATTTTTTCGTTGAAAATTTATCTCCCCGTCTCCCCGTCTCCCCGTCTCCCCGTTTCCCCGTCTCCCCGTCTCCCCGTCTCCCCGTCTCCCCTATTCCTTGCGCCCACTAGCAGGATATTCACGACCAGCTACGCTTTCAATCGACGTCAGTGCCGCCCTAGAACCTGCAAGAATATCTCTTTCTTCTCCACCCAAGTAGAGACGTCCAAAGCTACCGACAGCCTGAACCTGTAGGATATTAATCAGGGCTGCCTTCTCCGCCTCGTTCGCAGCCAGGGCAGCATAGGCGGCGGGCTGAACTTCTAACACATAAAGGGTTTGCCCTGCCAAAATCATCTGTCCACGCCGATTGCGATTGATCAGCTGTGCTTGGTGAGCATCTATATTGCGAATAATCTGGCTAGAAACGACTTGCGGTTTGAGACAATCCTGTTGACGTACTCCCAGGGTCTCCAGAATCGCTTTCCCAGCCGCTCTCGTCTCGCCCTGTTTGCTGGAATGAATTTCTAGAAGACCGTAAAGTCGTTCGACAAATTGCACCCCTGGACGAACGACGGCGGATTTCAGGGCAACGTCCGTAATCCGGTTGATTTCGATGCCTGGTGAAATTTCAATCCACAGTGATGCATCCCCTGGTAAGGGCAAGAATCCTAGCGCTACTGTCCCTATATAAGCCGCGTGCTGAGGCTGTAATCTGTCTAGATATACATAACTGCGCAGTTCTATACCCATAAAACTAGCTCTGGCATCTGAATAAGCTCCTGTGCATCTAATTTACAAGGGAAGCTCGGTTGAGACATTCATTAGTTCTTAATCGTTAGTCCTTAGTAGCTAATGACTAACAACTAAAACCAAGAAATTGAATATGCAAGTTAA
The DNA here is from genome assembly GCA_051439465.1 of Xenococcaceae cyanobacterium. Lineage (GTDB taxonomy): Bacteria > Cyanobacteriota > Cyanobacteriia > Cyanobacteriales > JBFRWF01 > JBFRWF01. The sequence continues at coordinate 971 of JBFRWF010000154.1, forward strand.
ATGCACAACAGCTTAATCATCCACTCATAGTCTGTAGCTTTTGTCAATATATAGCATTTCCATTTGAGTTGTGAACATATTGGTAAATATAGCAGTACTAAATGAGTCGTGAAACATATATAAAATGAGCATAACCCTTATATCAAATATGGAACACGGATAACAAGGATGACACAGATTCCCACAGATATCTGATGCTCAGAAATAAAAATCCGCGATAATCCTCGTTATCCGTGTCATCCGTGTTCCATATCAAGTTGATTGCTGGGAGCAGTTGCAAGATTTTAATCTTAGCCACCAGCAACCGCAGGTACAATACTCACCTCATCTCCATCTTGGAGTGGGGTTTCCGTTCCATCTAGAAAGCGGATATCTTCGCTATTGATGTAAAAGTTCAAAAAGCGACGGGGCTCACCCTGTTCATCACACAAGCGTCCTTTGATATCAGGACAACTATCTTCTAGAGCATCGATTAACTCACTAAAGTTATTACTGCCAGTGCATTCAATCGTAGCTTGATTGTTGGTGAATTTTTGCAGGATGGTTGGAATTAAAACTTTAACAGCCATAGTTCGATTTTGGATTTTGGATGAAAGGATTTTAGCTAAAGTGACTAAACTAAAACTTGTTGCCATTCCAGGCGCTCTAAGGTGCGAGAGCGTTCTAATGCCCGCTCGAAACTATCTAGCTTTGGCTCAATAACCAAGGGTTCACCGATGTAACCTTGCACTGCTTCCTGAGTCTTCAGTCCGTTACCAGTAATGTAAACAACGGTGGTTTCATCGGGGTCAATTTTTCCTGCTTCTACCAGTTTCTTCAGCACAGCAATAGTTGTACCGCCAGCGGTTTCCGTGAAAATACCCTCGGTTTCCGCTAACAGTTTCATCCCCTCAACAATTTCGGCATCGGTTACTGATTCAATATTCCCCCCTGTTTTATTCGCTATGTCCAGGGCATAAATGCCGTCAGCCGGATTTCCAATAGCAATGGACTTAGCAATGGTATTGGGCTTGACAGGGGCGACAAAATCCCATCCTTTCTTAAAAGCTTGAGCAATGGGCGAGCATCCTTCTGCCTGGGCACCACTAAAGCGGACTGGCTTATCTTCTACTAAGCCAACTTTGATGAATTCTTGAAAACCTTTGTAAATTTTTGTGTACAAAGAACCCGATGCTAGAGGAGCCACAATGTGATCCGGAAGTTTCCAGCCCAGTTGTTCGGCAACTTCAAAACCTAGAGTTTTCGAGCCTTCAGAGTAGTAAGGGCGCAGGTTGATATTAACGAATCCCCAGCCGTAGGTGTTACTTACTTCCGAGCAGAGGCGGTTAACTTGGTCGTAGTTGCCCTTAACTGCCATAACGGTAGGGTTGTAAATCAGAGTTCCCAGGATTTTCCCTGCTTCCAAGTCAGCGGGGATAAAGACGCAGCAGTCTAAGCCAGCATGAGCGGCGATCGCAGCGGTAGAATTAGCTAAATTCCCCGTACTAGCGCAGGAAACCGTAGAAAAACCCAGCTCGCGAGCGCGGGTGAGTGCCACTGACACCACTCTGTCTTTGAAGCTGAGGGTAGGCATATTGACGGCATCATTCTTGATATAGAGATTCTTTAGACCCAGGCGACGTGCCAAGCGATGGGATTTCACCAAGGGTGTCATGCCAGTGCCAACATCAATAGGATTGTCGGTAAAAACTGGCAAGAAGGCACGATAGCGCCAAATTGAGTTTGGCCCGGCCTGTATGGTTTCGCGGCTTACTTGGCGGCGGATAGCATCATAGTCGTAAGCAACTTCTAGGGGAGCAAAAGTCTCCTCGCAAATGTGTATTGCCTTGAGTTCGTACTCTGCTCCACCTTCTTTAGAAACTAGCTTCGTAAAGGTAGGAGCTGTAGATGATGTTTTGGTTTGAGTTGCCTGGGTCATAGGTGGGTCTCTCTTCTTATCCGTCAACATTCGCTTGATAGTAACACAGAAAAAAAATCAACGTCAAACATACCCGACTTTTTTTGTCGGGTATGTTTGACCTCAACTTTGTCCAATCAAGCGGTTCTATCACCGAGTCTCAACCTTGACGAGTTTGGCCTCTTGGTAGTAGTGAGCCAAGATCTGCTGATAATTGACTCCCTGCTGGGCTAAGTAGAACGACCCCCATTGGCTGAGTCCGACGCCGTGACCAAAACCCTTTCCGTAGATTTCAAAGTAACCACCAGTTTCGGAAACAGTGAAGAGGGTACTGCGCAGATCGAGGGTTTTACGCAACTGAGTGCCGCTGATCCTTTTTGTGCCGCGATTGCCTACAACTTTCATCGTCACAATCCGTCCATGGGGTGTTGTTCGCTCTGGGACCATCGCTCTCACATTGCCCACTCCACCAATGAGACGGCCAAGTTGATTCTTAGAGAAAGTTTTCTTCCACTGATAAACTGGCGCTTCCTGGTCATAATCAACCACACCACGCAGGTAAGGCAGGGGTGAACTCCAAATATCTTCCACATTTTCCGTATGACCACCGGAAGAGGAGTGAAAAACAGCGAGGATGACTTGATCGTTGTAAGTCATCACTTGTCCCGCTGTAGCATTGACTGCCTCATGAGTGCTGAGGTATTCGCTGTTCAGACCTTTGTAAACTTGTGTCTTCGTCGTTGTGTCAAGGTCGTAGAGGTGATTGTCTGATTTTGAGCGCTTGTAGAGGGCATAGGAACGGGCGGCAACGGCTTGAGCTTTCAGGGTTTCCTGGGGCCAGGTAGGGTACGCTTCTGCCCCCACAACGCTGTAGAGATAATGTTCTAAATCCACATGGTTGACAACCGTCATCCCCTTGCCCTGACGAACGAGGTGGGTGCGTCCTCGATACCAGCGATCGCCAATCCAGACATAGCCATCTCCCGTCGGCTCAATCAAGAGTTGACTGGAGCGCCACTTACTGAAGTAAATACCACCTATGCTGGATTTAGCAGAGAAAGCATTCATCCCGCTAATTTCTCCCAGTTTCCGACCAGCCCCATCCCGGACTAAGGCTGTGGTAGAGCTGCCTACTGTCAACTGACTGACATTCTTTTTAATCGCCACCCGCAGTTCAACCGCCGCCTGCACCGGACCAACCAACACAATCCATAGGAGAAAGGAGAGCCACCAGTGGCGTCCTGCCAGCAGCATTAAATACTTAAGAACAGATACAATGGAGACTGAAAAATTTTTAGATGCCATCTCAATTAATCTCCTCACACGATGATGATCTTCATTCATTGTTATAATAAATGAAGTTTTAAACAGCGCTGTGGAAATAACCTTTTTAGGAACAAGTTCTGGAGTCCCAACTCGATCGCGCAATGTTTCTAGCGTTGCCCTGCGCCTCCCTCAGCGGGCAGAAGTTTGGCTGTTTGACTGTGGGGAAGGAACCCAGCATCAGCTACTGCGCAGTGAGCTTAAAATCTCCCAGCTCAAGCGTATTTTCATCACCCACATGCACGGAGACCATATTTTTGGCTTGATGGGACTACTAGCTAGCTGCGGTTTGGCAGGTAATTCACAAAAAATAGACATCTATGGTCCAGCAGGTTTGGATGAATATCTGCGTGCTTGCTCAAAATACTCTTACACTAATTTTTCTTACCGGATTCAAGTTCACACAGTGAAACCCGGAGTCCTTTATGAGGAAGAAGAATTTACAGTCAGTTGCAAACAGCTAAAGCATCGCGTCCCTGCTTTTGGCTACCGGATCGGCGAAAAAGACCGACCAGGACGATTCAATGTGGAAAAAGCAGTTGCACTCGGCATTCCTCCGGGTCCGGTTTATGGCAAACTCAAACGAGGTGAGACAGTGACATTGCCAGATGGTCGCAAGATTCGGGGAACAGAACTTTGTGGGGTGACCGAACCGGGGCGCAAAGTCGCTTATTGTACGGACACTATTTACTGTGAAGCTGCCGTAGAACTGGCAAAGGATGCAGACGTTTTGATTCACGAAGCGACCTTTGCCCACCAAGATGCTCAGTTAGCTTTTGAGCGCCTGCATTCCACTTCGACGATGGCAGCGCAGGTGGCACTGGCGGCGGGAGTGAAACATTTAATCATGACCCATTTCAGTCCTCGCTATGCTCCAGGGAATTCCTTGGGAGTGAATGGCTTATTACAGGAAGCACGGGCGATTTTTCCGAATACGAAACTTGCTTATGATTTCTTGACCTATGAGGTGCCAAGGCGGAGGACAGCTCAGTTGGCAGGTCTTGGAAAAATTCATTAAGTTTATAGTCATTTACGGATATTTGGCCATGGTTCAAAAACAGGGGTTTTTGGGCGATCGCGTATTTTTTCTAGGCGATCGCCACGAGCTGAAGCTATTACTAAAATAAAATATTCTTCATTAAAATTAATGTTTTGTTACAAGTTTTAATACCAAATCCGCTTTGATAACCCCCTTTTCAATATTTGGCATTTTCTCCCCCTGCTCCCCCTGCTCCCCCTGCTCCCCCTGCTCCCCCTGCTCCCCCTGCTTTTTCAAAAAGGGGGTATTGAACCCGGATTTGGTATAACTTGTCTTGGGAGCGGATCATCAAGAAAATTAGAGCGGCGATTTGACGACAACAAACTGTATGAAACTCAAACCGAAAACTACGATTTCTGAGCATTTTAGTGATTTAAAGGCTTCAAAGCTTCCTGGGCACACTGACCCCTAAAAACCAATTACCAGATACCTGTGTATCATCACTGTACAAGAACTCAGACACGATTTCCTTCATCTCATCCGGGGATATATGAGTATCTCGATCGCGATCTAAGTTCTCAAAGACTTCTTCGACGTGGTCGGTATCAATTTGGTAGGTTTGATAGAATACTTTCAATTCTTCTATGGCGATTTTTCCGTCATCATTAGCATCCATTAGTTTGATCAGAGCCTCAGAAAACTCATAGTCCAGACGCTTGTCTAGACACGCTAACCATTCATCCAAATCAATATGGCCATCCCGAGTGCGATCGGCTAAATCTTGCAACCATTCTCCAAAACCGACCCAAGAGGAATGTAGAATTTCATACTTTTGAGTTCCAATTCTCCAGCCCCTAAGCTGAGCAATATTCTGAACGACTTGCTCGAAGTCTATCAGCTCGATTGTGCCGTTCTTATCAACATCTAAGACATCAAACAGGTAGGTGAGTTTTTGTTGACGCCGCTTATGTGCAATAGCAGATAGACGTGAGTGGGTAATCCGCTGCCAACTGAAAGCAGTAGCTCCAAGTATGAGCAAAGATCCGCCCCAGAAAGGCCAATTAGGTCCAAACACTTCATATATAAATCCAGCCCCAATCCCTCCGATCAAGTTTGCTAAGCTCGTTGTGGATTTTGCAAGCCCCAGAGTTTTTCCCTGCTGTTTAGCTCCTGACAACTGAGACAGTAAACTGTAGAACGCTGGACTAGAGACTGCTTGGGCAGATGCTATAATAGCAAATGTCCCCACCAACAGAAACCAACTGCTTGAGAAGGGGATCAGAAACCTTCCTATTCCAACAGCCACTAACCCCCACAGCATTAATCTGGCTTCTTCAAACCATCGTGTAAGAGGACCGATCAAGAAAATTTGAATCACAGCAATTAACACGCAGTAGAAGATAACCAGATAACTAAATTGCTGTGGTCCCCAACCAAACTGCTCTTTGCACCACAAGGGCAGGGTTATCTGGACTCCTATTGTTCCAAACGTTCCTAAAGCAAGAATTCCTATCAGAAGACCCACCAGTGGTCGTCGCAAAACTACAGTGACACTTGTCAACCAACTCCGGGGTTTCCAGGTTGTTGGCATGATCGCAGATGACTTTCGCGTCTCTACTCTGGGCAAGGTCATCCAAGCGAAACAGAACGTCAACAATGACACCCCTGCAGCCGTAAGCCCTGGTAAATGAAAGTTAGGATTGTCAGGGTCAGTACCAGCCAAAAAGCTACCAATTGCCGGACCTATTAAAAAACCAATTCCACCAGCAGCTTGAAGTAACCCCAAACTCTTTGTCCGATTCTCAGACGTTGTTACATCTGCAATATAAGACTGAGCAATGACAATACTTGAACTTGCTGCTCCAGCCAAGGCGCGGGCTACAAACAACATCCAGAGGGAACTCGCTAAACCGAACCAAAGATAGGAAAAACTGGTGCCAGCAATATTGAATAACAATGCCGGGCGGCGACCAATGCGATCGCTTAAACTTCCCCATATTGGAGGAGCAAACAGCTCCATAAAAAAGAACACGCTGAAAAGTAGTCCGATGATAACGGGTGATGCGCCAAAAGATTGAGCATAAAAAGGCAGTAGTGGAATCGCAATGCCAGCAGCCACAAAATCAATTAACACACTGGCAAGTAAAACAGGGATTACCCGATCGCTATTTTCCTGTGCTTTCATTGATACTTCCCCCGCATTTCTCACAAATTTTTTAACTCAAATCCTTAGAAGCTATACAGAAAGAGGATTTGAACCCGTTCAAATAAGTGGCTGAAAAACAACACACTGTTGAAACCCTGACTCAGCTTGGATTTGACTAGACAAGAGTTATGGCTTCTAAAACGCTCTTGGTGAGAAATCCGGGTTCCCTAGAACACCAATTCAGTAATCGCTCACCTCCGGATAAATGTAGGGGCACGGCATCATTAACATTTGTAACTCACCCAAAACCCTCAAAACGCCGTGCCCTCTCCACCGAGATTTTATTACTGAATC
>JBFRWF010000155.1:0-29387 GCA_051439465.1 Xenococcaceae cyanobacterium
CTTGCTTGCTTACATCCTGTAATGTCTGAGACGGTGGGCGAGTAAAATCCAGCAATTCTCCAGAATAACTCACCTTGATTAAGTCTTTTTTTTTGTGCGGCAGGAGTTTTTTTTGAGAATAGTATCCCGGTTTCTTTTTCAACTCTCTTGGCGGAAGGCTACAAGATAACTGACAATAAAGGGCTGACGACTCCTTGTGAATAGTGGGGATTTTACGTTTTGATGCTAGGCAGGTCTGCTTAATCTTTTCGGGGGCCTTGTATGCCTTTATGTTGTGGATGTAGTCGCTCAGCCATATACCTACAGGCAAAACTTCATTTCTGCTTTGCTCCCACCATTGAAAGCGATCTCCAAGCTGCCAGTTATACCAATACTGCGCCAACCGCCGCCAGTAATTGAGTTCATTTTTCTGGTTATTGTCGGGATAGGCTCTATATTGGTAATTCAGTAACATCGCCACTGATTACTCCTGTCTTTCTCTTATTTGCGACTCAGTATCTTGCTTTTTGCCTACACTGATAATAGCATATATTTTGAGAATGACCAATGAGAAGTCAGTTTGTCTCCAAAGGACGGTCTGTCAGTGAAGAGAACCAATCCAGTCCAAAAAATTAACTTCCCCGGATTTATCCCATGCTGACTCTTCGAGTACAGCTTGGGGTTTCTCAGGGGTTCAGCTAAAAGCCAGAGAAATTCATTGCTTTTGCCTGTAAGAACTGCAACTTGAAACAGCGAGCCCGTAATCAGAGTCAGCAGCACAGGCAGTACCATGATGGGAGCAAGCTTCGAGTGCAGTTGGCGTAAACGAGCTTTGTTAATTGCCATAATCAGAAAATACAATAATGGTATGGGCGCTATTTTGCATCTGGATGCGACAATAATTGCCCAGTAATCCGTATCTGTCCCACCCCATAGCAATGAGTTTAAATTGGATTAGCCGTGCTGAACGCATAAATGCTCTACCCCCCTATGTATTTGCCCGTCTGGATGAACTCAAAGTCCGTGCTAGAGAACAAGGACTTGATTTAATTGACTTGGGGATGGGCAATCCCGATGGCTCTGCACCTCAACCAGTGATTGAGGCAGCGATCGCCGCTTTGTCAAATCCCCAAAATCATGGCTATCCTCCCTTTGAAGGTACTGCCAGTTTCCGCCACGCTATTACCAGTTGGTATAAACGCTGCTATGGTGTTGACCTCGATCCAGATAGCGAAGCCTTACCCCTGTTAGGTTCCAAGGAAGGACTAACTCACCTTGCCCTTGCCTATGTTAACCCAGGTGATGTTGTTCTAGTCCCCAGTCCCGCCTATCCCGCCCATTTTCGGGGACCATTAATTGCAGGAGGCAAGATTCATTCGCTGATCCTCAAAGCAGAACAAGACTGGTTAATTGATTTAGCTGCCATTCCCGACGATGTGGCACAAAGGGCAAAAATTCTCTATTTCAACTATCCCAATAATCCTACCACCGCTACTGCCCCACGAGAATTCTTTGAAGAAATTGTTGCTTTTGCCCGTCGCTACTCCATTCTTTTGGTTCACGACTTGTGCTATGCGGAACTGGCTTTTGATGGCTATCAACCTACGAGTTTATTAGAGATTCCCGGGGCAAAGGAAATCGGTGTCGAGTTCCACACTCTTTCCAAAACTTATAATATGGCAGGCTGGCGGGTTGGTTTTGTTGTCGGTAACTCTGACATTATTCAAGGGTTACGCACCTTGAAAACTAATCTGGATTATGGGATTTTTGCTGCTATTCAAACCGCAGCAGAAACTGCATTGCAACTGCCAGATGTTTATATTAAGCAGGTACAGGAACGTTATTGCCAACGCCGGGATTTTCTGATTCAGGGTTTGGCGAAACTTGGCTGGAAAATTCCCAAATCTAAGGCAACAATGTATCTGTGGATACCCTGTCCCCTGGGGGTAGGTTCCACGGATTTTGCCCTCAATGTTTTACAGAATACTGGGGTTGTAGTGACACCGGGAAATGCTTTTGGAGACGGTGGGGAAGGATATGTGCGGGTTAGTTTGATTGCGGATTGCGATCGCTTGGGAGAAGCCCTGCATCGGTTTGAACAAGCTGGTATCTGCTATCAGTCTGAGGTGCTAGTTTCTAAAGGTTCTTAAGAAGGACTCAACTAATGAATAACGACTTCTATAATAGAAGGACGTGGTAGATATTGTCCTGTTCATGTGTGCTGGGCATAGGAGGCTGGTGCAATGCGTATTTCCAGATTAGCAATCACTCTGAGTGTTGCTGGCATATTGGCAATCCCTGTTTCTTCAACTCAAGCAATTCAACTAGCAGATGGAACCGTTTCCTTTGAAAAGTCTCCTCGCCTAATTAATGCTGTCACTACCTATAGTAGTGTCAGGGTATGGGGAGCCAAGTATTATTTCACCGTAAATCTGCCAGAAAATGCAGGTGAACCCCTGCAAAAGCTGACAATTCGCCAGCGTCAGGGACAAGAATACATCCGCTTCCGACTTGACGAAACTTTCGCTTTTGAAGGCACACACAGGCATAAAGGGGAAAGATTGACTTTGCAAACAGTGAGTAGGGACTCCGAAACAGACGCAATTTCGGTAATTTTCGACCCTCCAATCCCCCCTGGTAAAACTTTCACTGTTGGTCTTTACCCAAGGCGAAACCCAAGATATGGCGGTGTTTACTTGTTTGGTGTTACAGCTTTTCCGGCGGGAGAGAATCCCTACGGCTTATATCTCGGTGTTGGACGCTTACATTTCTATCGGGGAGGTGACGGCCGGAGGTGACAGCGGATTTTTTTAACAGACGGGGGTGAGGGGGTGGATAATTCCCCTGCTATAAACAAGGTTTTAGCATTGGAATACAGCCACCTCCATGCTTATCTCATCCCCTCGATGGGGATGAGATAAACCTTTACCATCCTATAAGTTTGATTCTGGCGTCGTTGGTAGAGAATTGCCAGTCGACTTTGTTGGATTGGGCATTTTTCTGTTTACCATTTATGTGTATTGAGGAACATCGTGCGATCGCAGCCTCCAGGCTACTCTGCTTTTTGAGGAAATCCAGAGGCAGAGCCTCTCAAGATGCATTTGCAGGTAGAACCTGGGAACGAGAAATTGGGATGGGAGAAAGAGCGATCGCAGCTAAAATGTAATCACCTAAATTGACACCAGTCACCTTGAATCAGCCAATTCTTGTTGCTCACTATGTCTGCCAAGGTCGTCGAAATTCTTTCAGCTGACGAAATCCGTCGCACTCTCACCCGCCTTGCCTCCCAGGTTGTGGAAAAATCTGGAGACCTTTCCGGGCTCGTCTTATTGGGCATTTATACCAGAGGTGTTCTGCTTGCCCAACTGCTAGCCAATCAGATTGAGGTGCTAGAGCAAGTTAAAGTGCCAGTGGGAGCCCTGGATGTTACTTTCTATCGGGATGATCTCGATCGCATTGGCGTGCGAACTCCCGCCAAAACGGAGATCCCTTTCGATATCACGGGCAAAACAGTAGTATTGGTGGATGACGTCATCTACAAAGGGCGCACCATTCGCGCTGCTCTAAATGCTGTGACTGAATACGGTAGACCCCAAGTAATTCGGTTATTAGTGCTAGTAAATCGAGGGCATCGAGAATTGCCGATTCATCCCGATTTTACGGGCAAGCAGCTACCCACCGCCACTGAAGAAAAGGTGAAAGTCTATCTTCAGGATCTTGATGGAAGGGATTCTGTGGAGTTAATCAAAGGTGGTTAGTCTTAGAAGGTGTTTGAAAAGTCTGTATGTAAGGAGCGGAGCATCAAAAGTGGTGGGTTACGGCGCTTGGAATCCATCAGTTACTTGTTCTCAACTCCAGAGGATCCGCGCCTAACCCACCCTACGATCAACTACGATCAACTTTTCAAACACGCTCTTAGAAGCTGTTTGAGCTGTGAACTGTTGATTATTTACCTCTGAGTGAGACAATCAAAATTGTTCATTAAGGTTCCTTACATGGTAGAGTTATGAGTAACACCCAGACGCGCAAAGCCGACCACTTGCGGATTTGTCTGGAAGAGGATGTCCAATTTCGTGGCCTAACCAATGGGCTGGAACGCTATCGCTTTACTCACTGTTGTTTGCCAGAGTTAGACCTCAGTGAGATTGACATTACAACCACTTTTTTGGGGAAACAGTTGGGAGCACCGCTGCTAATTTCTTCGATGACGGGTGGTACCCAAAGAGCAAAGACGATTAACTATCGGCTGGCTGAGGTGGCCCAAAATTACAAACTGGCAATGGGGGTAGGTTCTCAGCGGGTAGCAGTGGAGAATCCTGAGGTTGCTGATACTTTTGCGGTGCGATCGCAAGCTCGAGATATTCTCCTCTTTGCCAACCTCGGAGCGGTACAACTCAACTATACCTATGGTCTGGATCAGTGCTTGCGGGTGGTTGATTTGTTGGAGGCAGATGCTCTGATTTTGCATCTCAATCCTCTGCAAGAGTGCATTCAACTCAACGGTGATACCAATTTCAAAGGATTGCTTGACAAAATAAATAACTTATGCAGTAAGTTGTCAGTGCCAGTGATTGCCAAGGAAGTGGGCAACGGCATCTCAGCAAAAATGGCGCAAAAATTGATCGACGCGGGTGTGAGTGCGATTGATGTGGCTGGAGCTGGTGGCACTTCCTGGGCGAAGGTAGAAAGTGAACGGGCAGAAAATACCTTGCAGCGACAATTAGGGAAAACCTTCGCCGACTGGGGTTTGCCCACAGCGGATTGTATCAGCGAAATTCGCAGGCTTTACCCAACCATTCCCCTGATTGCCTCAGGGGGATTGCGCAATGGAATGGATGTGGCAAAAGCGATCGCTCTCGGTGCAGATTTAGCAGGTTTGGCATGGTCCTTCCTCCAAGCGGCTTCCGAATCCCCTGCAGTCCTCGACGATCTGGTGCAGCTGCTGATAGCAGAACTCACCACCGTTCTTTTCTGCACTGGTAATGTCAATCTGTCCGATCTGAAACACTCTAATGCGCTAGAAAAGATAGCATAGAAGTGAAGGTGACTGGTGTTAGTCATTAGTCGTTAGTCATTAGTTTTTGGTGAACTAGGGACTAAAAAGGTGTTTGAAAAGTCCCCTTACTCAGAGGGATGGGCAAAGCATTTGGACAGAAATATCTAGGTTTGAGCCATAGGTTATCCCCCAAATGCTACTCTACTCTTCTCGAAGCCCTACGGGCTAAGAGAAGGCTTCGCCTATACACCCCTAAAACTTTTCAAACACGCTCTAAGAACGTCAAACTAAGGACTTTTCTAGTGGCTGCCAATCACTTATCCCTAACCTCCAATCACCAAAATCACGCAGATGGGTCAATTTCTCAAACAAACCTTTGCCAGTTTTATTGGCAGCCTTGCTGGACTGATTCTATTTTTCGCTCTGGGAACCAGCGGATTAGTCTTGTTACTCGTCTCAGCAGCTTTAAGAGACGACAGTCCAAAAATCAAAGACAAATCTGTCTTAGTTCTTGATCTGTCAATGCAGATCAGTGATACTAAACCGCCATCCAGCCTCGGAAAAGCCTTCTCAGATGAAAATACCAACATCATTACTCTCCGCCAAGTCCTCGACTCCCTAGAGAAGGCAACTAAGGATAAGCGGATTGTTGGTCTTTTCTTGGATGGCAGGAGTACAGGAGAGGGAAGTGGTTATGCCACATTGAAAGAAGTCCGCGCCGCCCTAGAAAGTTTTCGCGCTGCTGGTAAGAAAATTATTGCCTACGATGTTGATTGGAGCGAACGGGAATATTATCTTGGTTCAGTTGCCGATACAGTAATGCTAAACCCGATGGGGGTAATAGAAATCAATGGCTTTAGTTCCCAACAGCTATTCTTAACTGGGGCATTTCAAAAGTATGGCATTGGGGTTCAGGTGATTCGGGTGGGCAACTACAAATCGGCCATTGAACCCTTTACTCGGCAAAATCTCAGTCCAGAAAATCGGCAACAGACTCAAGAGTTATTGGCTGATCTTTGGGGAGAATTTCTCTCGACAGTGGGAGAAAGCCGGGAGTTAACGCCCAAAAAACTGCAGGCGATCGCTGATAGTAAAGGTTTTTTGAATCCAGAAGAAGCCCGCGCCTCAGGCTTGGTGGATCGAGTCGCCTACTTTGATCAAGTCATTGGGGATCTTAAAGAACTGACTGGCAATAGTAAGAAAGATAAATCATTCCGTCAAATCCGCCTAAAAACTTATGCAGATGTTCCCCTGGAGAATGCCCAAGAGAGCTCCTCTGAGAATAAAATTGCTGTAGTTTATGCCGAAGGGACAATTGTTAGTGGGAAAGGTACTGTTCGGCAAATTGGGAGCGATCGCTTTGCTAAAGAGTTGCGCAAGCTGCGACAAGATGAGGATGTCAAAGCCGTGGTGCTGCGAGTGAATAGCCCTGGTGGTAGTGCTACAGCATCAGAAATCATTCTGCGGGAAGTACAACTGACTAGCTCCAAGAAGCCCGTAATTGTGTCTATGGGCAATGTTGCTGCATCAGGGGGCTATTGGATTTCTACCGGGGCGGATCGGATTTTTGCTGAGGCAAATACGATTACTGGTTCTATTGGCGTTTTTGGTTTATTATTCAACATTCAGGAAATTGGGAATAACAACGGCATCACCTGGGATGTAGTCAAAACTGGTCGTTTTGCCGATATCAATACTACTATCCGTCCCAAGACAAAGGAGGAGTTGGCGCTTTATCAGAAATACGCCAACCAAATTTACGATCTGTTTCTCAACAAAGTAGCAGAGTCCCGCAACTTGACGGTAGAAGAAGTTGCCAAAATTGCTCAAGGACGGATTTGGTCTGGGGAAGATGCTCAGAAAATCGGTTTGGTAGATCAAATTGGGGGACTTGAGGCGGCGATTGAATATGCTGCCCAGAAAGCTGAACTAGGTAACGATTGGGAAATAACAGAATATCCAAAACAGCGTAGCTTTGAAGAAGAAATTTTAGAAAGACTGCTGGATGCAGAGGTAGTAGAACAAGTCAAACAGCTTGACCCCTTAACTGCCGAATTTATCAAATTCAAGGAAGATTTGGCAATTTTTCACGGTCTGAACGACCCTAGAGGCATTTATGCTCGCTTGCCTTTTAAGTTAAGGATTGAATAAGCCAGAAATAGTTTCGTAGTGAGTTAGATAGTAACAATCCTAATTGATCATTTGGGCTGTTCGCGGTTAAATACAGCCCTCAAACAGGAGGTAGTTCAATGAGTGAGAAAAGACAGCAGCAGATAGAGGCGTTAGAAGAAGCATTAGACTTCACCGACAAGTTGGATCTGTTAAGGAAAGAATATGAACTTCCAGAGGACAAGTTGCTTGAGCTGGCTAGAAGGCTAAAAACAGTTTTTGGTTTTATCCCAACTTCTTATGATACTTTTTCCAGTATAGATGCTCAGTTTCATTTTTCATTTTTAGAAAAACTTGAAAACGAAGGAAAGTTAACCGATGATGAAGTTTGGCAGAGAGTATTAGAAAAAATTACTGCTCCTATGACCCAAGCTCTCTTAAATCAGCACGGCCAATTAATGGCTTTTGATGGCTCTGTAGCCTTGATTGGTATCAATAAGAAAAAGTTTTTGGAGATTATACGGGATAGGCTTTACTGTATAGAAATAGCTTTCAAGTCGGTCTGCAAGAAAGATATTAAAGTTAAGCTGGATCTTCTTCCGCAGCTAGAAGCAGAATCAATAATACGTGGTCGCCCGGACGTATCAAAGTTTGACTCAGAAGACGATATACCTTTTTGAAATAGATTGTTAGATTTTCCATGGGGAATATGGCAGTCCTAAATGAGTCTTGGCCAATCAAAACATATATAAAACGACCAGAACCCTTACCCCCTGTCCCCTGTTGCCTGTTGCCTGTTGCCTGTTGCCTGTTCCCCTCCTTTTGCCTTTTGCCTTTTGCCTTTTGCCTTTGAGCGAAGCGAGTGCCTGTTGCCTTTTAATTACTGTCCCGGCTTAAGTGGATAGTCCATCAGAAATATATTTCAGGAAGATTGACCAGAAAACAATATAATGGGTCGCCTGGGACTCGAACCCAGAACTTATCGGTTAAAAGCCGAGTACTCTACCATTGAGTTAGCGACCCATCAAAGGTGTATTTTGTTCACACGGTTTACTAATCTAACACACATTCTGGGAAAAGACAACAGAAAAATCAAAAATAGCTTACATTCATCTCAACCACTGCCTCATAGCTGCTTTCGGGTTCCAAGTAATTCAGTTGTTCCCCCGTATTGAGGGCATTGCGAGGCGCACTCCAGGGTTCGAGACAGACATAATCTTTCCCCTTCACTGTCCAAAATACCAGAGTTGAATAAACGTCAGAGTAACTAATCTTCACTTTCAAGCGACGTTGATTGTCACTCAGGGAGGTAGAATTACTCGTCAGTGAAGTAAAAGCAGCATCAATTTCCTCGCTGTTGAAGTCAAAGACACCAGTGAAGGGATGGGTTTCTTTGCTGCGCTGGTCTTGATACTGGGATGCAGGAATGTCAAAATCGAGTTGGCTATTATCCCTTGTCCAGAAGTAGGGATGCAAACCCGTGGAAAAGGGCATCCGTTCCTCTGAGTAGTTAGTGTAGCGCTGCTGAATTTTTAAGCTGTTCCCGTAAAGTTGGTAGGTGAAGGCGAGTTGAAAGTCAAAAGGGTACACAGCGCGGGTTTGGTCGTTGCTATTCAGAACCAGGGTAATACTGGCAAGGTTTTCTGTCCCTTGTTCTGTGACTTCCCAGGGAAGATCCCGGGCAAAACCATGTTGTTTGAGACTGTATTGCTGACCGTTGTGGGTATAAACGTTGTCCGGTAGGTTACCACAGATGGGAAACAAAATCGGAATCCCCCCCCGCACGCTTAGCTGTGGATTGGCGAAGCGTTCGGCATCCATATAAAGAATATTCTGACCCTGAATCCGCCAGCTAGTAATTATCCCACCCCGTTCGGGAACTACCTCTAGGCGAGATTGTGCTTCTTGATCGGAGAGAATGTAGGTTAGGTACTGTTCTTGTTTAAGTGCGATCGTAAACAACGCTTGATTTTCCTTGAGAACTTGATGGTCTTGATGCTGGAAGCTACCAACAAAACCTTAGAACAAAAGTTGACCTAAGAAAAAGCCCAGTGCTGAACTTCCCAGAGGAACTGTGAGATTATCAACACCTAGCTTGGAGAAAGCTTCCAGGCTGGTGGCTACCACAGCAACAGCAAGGGACACTAACCAAGTTTGCCAGATATTTCCCTGAACTGCTAAAAGAATTAGGCTAGTGACTAGATAACTCATTAAAGCCATCGTCAGAGAACCTTCCCAACTTTTGGCAATCCCCAAAACTTTGTAGGGATGTCTGCCAAAGCGCTGACCAATGATTGCCGCCATCCCATCTCCCCAAGCCATGACTAAAATCCCTATTGCTGCATATTGGGGTTGGTTCAGGAGCCAGAACCAAGCTACTAATACACCAATACTAATAGCATAAAAGAAGGTTCCCAGGCTTTCCCGTCCGACACTGTTAATACTTGGGAGAATGGGCATGAAGTAAGAGATAAGGGCAATGACACTGGCGATCGCCGAAGCCCCTATACCTATCCAAGCGGGAACATCGAACCACCATGCCAATAAAACCACATGGCCAGCGCCGATGTGAACTATTTTTCTTGTTAGTTCTGAATTACTGGCGGTTACACGAGTCAGTCCCTCAGCGAAGACAATGATAATTCCCAGATAAAGGCAAATCAGACTCAGGGAGAACCAGAGAGGGGGAATAGATTCAAACCAGGATAGAGAATAGAACAAGGACTTAAATCTTGATTAAAGGTTAAGTTATCTAGTAACACTTTATTAGATCGGGATCAAAGAATGAAAACCGTGTTAATCTGGCTGATTAGAGGTTATAGAAGCTTTGTTTCTCCCCTGTTTCCTCCTACTTGTCGCTTTCAGCCTACTTGTTCTCAGTATGCGCTGGAAGCAGTAGAACGATTTGGTGCTTTGCGGGGTAGCTGGCTGGCGATTAGGCGCATATTGCGCTGCCATCCCTTTCATCCTGGAGGTTATGATCCGATACCACCTATAGTAGAACCAAAAGGAGTCGATAAGGCATGAGGGGAAGGCGGAGTCGGCGGCAGTTTATCTTGTTTGGTTCAGCCGCTCTTGGAAGTCTGCTGCTAAAGGCTTGCGGGAATAACTCCACTTCAACAACAGACTCGTCAGAGGACTTTAAGGTAGCAATTGTCCTGCCAGTCCAAGGTGCTAACATGGCATCTTTGCGCATCGATCACCTACAAGCTAGCTATCTGTGCGGGATCATTGGGGCATTGATGACGAAATCAAACCAGATGGCTTACCTAACAGCGCAGTCTTTCCAAGCGACGGATGAGGAATTGCGGGGTTTTGAATTAGGGGCAAAGTCCGTTAATCCAGATATCAAGATTAGTGCCAGTTATACTGGGAACTGGAATGATGCAGCGAAGGCAAAGGAGGCGACCCTGGCTTTGATTTCTGCTGGTGCCGACGTGATTTATCAGTGGTTAGATAATGCTGCACCAGCAGTATTGCAAACTGCCTCTGAGAAGGGAGTTTATGCTTTTGGGAATACGGTGGATCAGCTAGATATTGCCCCGGATGCAGTGTTGACAACTCCTGTGAAGCGCATTGATTTAGCGATCGCCTACATTGCTGAATTAGCAGTAAACCAGCAGTTAGATGGGAAAATCTATACCCTGGGTCTAGAAAAATCAGATATTCTCTATCTGGGTAAGTTTAATCAAAAAGTGCCTGAGTCAATTAAAGACAAGGTAATGAAAACTAAAGAAGCAATCTTAGCCAAGAAAATCATATTTGAACCTTGCCAAGAAGCAGGGAAAGCGACTCGTTGTCTCAGTTTTAGTTAATTTCAGATCTTTATAACGCCTTCTCCTATGATACAGTAACCAAAACAGCCGTGAGAAGAGTATGGATACAAACACCCTGGGAAAGATAATGGCCTTTCTGTGTTCGGTTCCCCCTGATAGCCACCTGCGCCTGATGCTTCAATTGGCGTTAGCGGTTTCTATTCCTGATGACAAGCATGAAAAGTTGTTGTTTTCCATAAAGGGGGATAAAGATTTAGTGGACTTGTTGGCAAAAGAGAATTTGTTGGCAAGTTTGATTGAGGCGGACGGTAATTTAGAGGAGGCGGAGGAGAATATGTTGTTGGAAGCAATGGAGAAGTTGGGGTTGGTAGTTCCTCTGAAGATGCAAATGGTTGATGCGCTATTAGAGGAGTTGTCTCAGAATTTAGTAGACGAGATTAGAGAGATACAATCTTCGGGTTCGGTGAGTGGAAAACCTCTGGTATGGTGAACACAGCATTTTGCCAAAATCTTAGATCAAAAGCCTTACCCAGGACGATTCGCTACAATAAACGTCTTAGCTACATCTGAGATTTCTTTACAATGAACAATGAATCAGTTTAATCTGCGGTCACCCAAATCCAAAATCGAGTGACAGAATTACGCCTAGAAGGAATCACAAAGAGATTTGGGTCGTTTGTTGCTAACGACCAGATTAATCTGCAAGTTGACAGTGGGACGATCCACGGACTGCTGGGGGAAAACGGAGCGGGGAAGACGACGCTGATGAATATTCTCTGTGGTCTTTATCAGCCGGATGAGGGAGAGATTTATTTGCAAGACCATTTGGTGAAGATTCCTTCTTCTAAAAGCGCGATCGCCTACGGAATTGGCATGATCCACCAACATTTTATGCTCGTTCCCCAACTATCGGTAACGGAAAATATTATCCTGGGGACAGGGTGGGATTGGCGGTTAAATCTGCGCAAAAAGGGAGAAGAGATCGCCCAGATGTCCCAAACCTACGGACTAGAAGTTGACCCCCATGCCAAAGTGGGTAATCTCCTCCTAGGTTTGCAGCAGCGGGTGGAGATTCTCAAAGCTCTCTGGAGGGGGGCAAAGCTACTGATTCTAGATGAACCAACGGCGGTGCTGACTCCCTCGGAGGTGGAGGCATTTTTTCAGGTACTGCGTCAACTGGCGGCGAAGAGACACACGATTATTTTTATCAGCCATAAGTTAGAGGAAGTGATTAGCTTTTGCGATCGCGTAACAATATTGCGTCGGGGTCAGGTAGTGGCAACGACAAGCACTGAAAATACCACGTCCCAACAACTAGCGCAGCTTATGGTCGGTCGAGAAGTATTATCAAAGTTGAACAAGTCTCCCTTTTCCCCTGGTGAAGTGGTGCTGGATGTGTCAGGATTAGAGGTGCAAGATGACCGCCAGTTATCAGTAGTTAAGGACATTTCCTTCCAACTTAAGGCGGGGGAAATCTTGGGGGTGGCGGGGGTGGATGGGAATGGACAGCGAGAACTAGCAGATGCGATCGCTGGTTTGAGACTCCCTACCTGCGGTCAGATTAAGTTTCAGGGCAAGGATATCACCCATTGGTCAGTAAGACAAAGAGTGAAAAAGCTTCAGTTGGGATATATCCCGGAAGACCGTCAGAAAATGGGTTTGGTATTGCCCTTTAGTATTGCTAAAAATCTGATTCTGAAAACCTTTCGCTTTTTCCCATTTTGCCGTCATTTCTTCTTCAATAATCAGGGGATTGAAGAGGAGGGGAAAAAGGCGATCGCCTCTTTTGATATCCGTGGTGCTGATAGTAATATCCCTGTTAGCCAACTATCGGGGGGCAATCAGCAAAAGGTAGTACTTGCCCGTGAACTCTCTGGTAATCCTAACCTAATTATAGCCATACAACCCACCCGTGGTTTGGATGTCGGGGCGACAGAATATGTACAACAGCGTCTCTTAGCAGAAAGGGACAAAATAAAAGACTAAGATTATCAAGCGATCGCCGCCGAGAAAGTCTTGTTTTTATTTAATAATAACTTTTGTTATAATAAGTGATAATTAGAAAAATTTTATCTTTCTCTAAAAAATTAGAAAATCATATCGGAGCTATTTGGAATTTTATTCACCATTATAATTTGGCGCTGCCGTAGGCACTGCGTACTCGAAGAGCGGCGTAGCCTAGCAAACCGCCCGAAGTGTGAGCTTCATACTACAGCATGAAGTGCGGGATGTGGGGCAATACTGCTCGGTTAAGAAAAGTTTTCGGTAGTCTTCGACGCTGCTGCGCAGTTGAGACAAGCAGGGGAAGCAGAGGCGGCAGAGGAGGCAGAGGGAGAGAGAATAGAGCGATTACCCAGCTGTATTGACGGCAGCTCTTAAAGCTTGCTCCCCCCGCTCCCTCTGCTCCCTCTGCTCCCTCTGCTCCCTTAACCGAGCAGTATTGGAATGTGGGGTAGAATTAGGGGCGATGGCAGCATCCGAGAAAAGTTTTCGCTCTATTGACTTGAGTTATTGCTGAAGTCGTCTGACCTGGTCAAGCGAGTTTTGGTACCACTCTGTATTTCCTTGTTGTTTATAGAGTTCTGCGGCTTGGAGAAAATCGGAGATCGCCCTTCGTTTATCTCCCAAGTTTTTACGGGCAATACCCCTGCTGTAGTAGGCATCAGCATCGTTAGGATTAATGCGAATAGCTTGGGTGTAATCTTCTATCGCTGCCTGATATTCTCCCAATTGATAGCGGGCAAGACCCCGGTTGTTGTAAGCATCAGCATAGTTAGGATTAATGCGAATAGCTTGGGTGTAATCTTCTATTGCTCCTTTATAGTCACCTTGCTCATCCTTCTTGTAACCTTGGTTAAAGAAATCCTTTGCTGTTTGTGATGCAGTGGATGAAGAAGTGGGGCTTGGTGTCGGAAGTGGTGACGATGTAGGTGAAGGTGTACCAGTAGGTGAACTATTTTCCGGCTGTGACGTTGGAGATGGAGATTTATTTATGACTGCGATCCCAGTGATTGCTGCTACTGCTAATCCAACTAGAACTGCCCAAGGCGATAACTTAACAGGCTTGAGCGATAATTGAGGAGTGCGGTTAGGAGAAGATGATCGCTGTTGCATCAGCGACAATTTAGGGGAAAGAACAGTAGACCGTGGAGGTGGAGGCTTTGCGGAAACTATAGTAGGAACAAGCTCACCTAAAGCCTCAGATGCGTTCTTGTAGCGCAAGCTAAAGTGGTCACGCACCATTTTACTTAAAACATCTGCTAGGCTATCATTCACCTGTACCAGATTACGCCAGATGATTTCACCAGTATCGGGGTCTTCTTTTAGTTGATCGGGTGTTACTCCAGTGAGAGCCTCGATACCTATCATCCCCACTGCATAGACATCACTGGCTAGCTTAGGTTTACCCTTGGCTTGTTCAGAAGGCATATAGCCAGGAGAACCAATCCCAACAGTTAAACTTGTTAGCCCTTGAGAATTAACCGTCAAAGCACTGATTTCTTTGACTGCCCCAAAGTCAATCAACACTAATTTCCCATCCTGTTTTCGTCGGATGATGTTCGGCGGTTTGATGTCTCGATGGATGACATTGTGTTGATGAATAACTGCCAAAATTTCTAAAATTTCTCTCAACAGTTTGACAGTTTGCTCGGAGCTCAAAGGTTTCTGCGGAACGATTTGTTTACTTAGGTCATCCCCCTCGACAAATTCTTCTACCAGATAAAATTCACCGCCTTCAGAGAAGTGAGCATAGAGAGTGGGAATCTGGTCATGTTTACCGAGGTGATAGAGAAACTCTGCTTCCCTGTCGAATAGTTTTTTGGCAATGGGAAAAGCGGCGGGATTGGAGTCTTTGGGTTTTAGATTTTTGACTACACAGGGGGGATGACCTGGTAAAGCCATGTCAATAGCCCGGTAGGTGTCTCCAAAGCCACCGCTGCCTAATTTCTGAGTAATTTTGTACCGACTGAGGAGCGTTTTACCAATCAGCATAATCCTCACCCCTTCTGTCGCTTTAGTTATTCTTTGCCCTCATTTGAGCTTCCAGCTCAGCCAATCTCCTCTCCACGGATGCCATCCTCTGACTGAGGGGAATATCTTCAGCACAACCAAGGTAATTAGAGATCGCCCCCACCACCACTTCAATTTTAGAAGTGCCAGTTCGTTTTACGTAGTTATTGAGTTTCTCACAAAGATCTGGAGGCATTCTGACAGTAAGTTGAGGTCTGGTCATGGCACAGAAATTGGCTCTCCTCCATAAGTAGAAGCAATCCCTCTCAGAGACTTCATAACTTCACCAGGATTATTTTGAGATTTCAGAGTGAACAGATAATGCTTATCGCTATCGATAGCATAACCCTCTGATTCAGAAATTTTTACTTCGTAATTTCCATCCAACTTATCCCACCAAGTTAGAAACCTAACGCCCTTTGTCTCCATCAACTTGCACAAACGTACAGCAACATCCATACAGCGATCAGAAGATTCCTTTTCATTGTCCTCTAATTCAAAGACGATAACCGGCACATTCCCAAGATCTGAACGGATAAACAAGGAAGATGCTCCCTCGTACTCATCACAAAAATATAAAGGACTTTGATAGATCACCTCACTATCGTGAAATTTTTGTGCACTTTCACTATCCGACGTCAGAGAATTTGAGGTATCTGAAGCTAACGAAAAATTATTTACATGAGTCCAGAAACCGCAGCTAGCAGCTACCATAAAGGTAACTTTTACGATGGCTAGACTGATTTTATTCATAATCTAAATTTGGATTGGGTCGGTTTCAGTCAGTCTGGTTCTTCCTTTTATCTTAGATAAGATGTCAGAAATCTCAGTCTGGTCAACAGACTTAATAAAAGTGAAGACCAATCGAGCAGCGTCTGGATCTGTGGCAATAAGTCTCATATGAGACCAGTCCAGCCTCGAAATGCAAAGCGCTTGGGTATTATTTACAGATTCTACTCTCAGGTGACTAACGAGATTCATCTCATGGAACTCTACTGCTCTCGAAGCAATTTCATTACATCGAACAATTGTGGTATAGGATTTATTATGCTCGTACCAATCAGGTGCCGTTTCTATCTTGAATTGAAATACCGGAATATTTCCAAGATCTGAGCGAAAAACAACGGTTGGATGCTCATAGGAGTCACTGTCGCAATAATAGGCCTTGCTCTGATGCATAATCAAGTTATCTCTTTCGGCTCCTCTCTTAAAACTAGGATTGCCTGCACAAGGATTGCCTGCACAAGGATTGCCTGCACAAGGATTTACGCCTGCACAAGGATTTACGCCTGCACAAGGATTACCATTAGTGACACCAAAACTAGCAGGCTCTAACAGAGGAATGCCCGTAACTAACAAGGCAGTTGAAGCAAAAATGGCAAGAAGCTGTATTTTCATAAATGAAGTATACTTGAACTTTACTTTAAGACAATCGACTGAAGAAGGTCATCAAATGCTTCCAAATGCTGCTCATAGTTCTCAACACCAGCTGTATAAGTTACAAGATGAAAATAGGGAACATCTGAATCTCGTTTCGGCGCGGCAATAATTCTTCTCCTTTTCAGGAGATGTTCTCCATCATCTCCCGAATAAACAATCTCATAAGCATTTTTTCCATTTAATCTAATCTGACCTTGACTTTCGATTTTGAATGTTCCAAGCTGCTTTATTCTGAAGATTTGAGTTTCAAAAAACTCACCCACTGTTTGATTAGCCTGATCAACCTGCTCAATCTTAAACATAATATTGGTTTTATAGCTAAAACTCTCCTGATTCTTAGCTACAAGTTGAATTAAGTCTCTAGTCCCAGTGAGTTCACTGGGAGGATAATCGTCGCCAATGTTTAATTTCCAAAGGGCATCGGAATAACTTACTTCAATTGCATACGGGTCATCTATCTTGTAAGACTTAAGTTCGGTTGCAGGCTCTTTAGGACTTGGTACAACATCTGGAGAAAATGGTACAGAATTTTTAGAAGATTGTACTCCAAAAATAGAAATACCCCTATGCGTAAACCAAGCTCCAAAACCCATTCCCAAGGCAATCATCAGCATAGAAGCAGCGACAGCAAAAAAAACATTTGAGCGATTCATAAAGCAAAAAATGGATGAATTTGAACAACAACAATTCCAACTAACTCAAGAAGAAATCCAATGGTTGTTTTGAAATACAAGTCTTGTTTTTCTGGCTGGGATGCCGGTGTATTGGGTGTCATACTGGTACACCACTGGTATCACTCTGACGTTAGTTGAAGCTGCGATCACTTTCTAGTTTCCTAGTTGTTTTCTGCCGCAGCTCTCCGGGCAAGTTCAGAGGCGATCGCTCTTTTGATGAAATCACTCATACTTTCGCCTGGTTGTAGTCGCTCTTCTATCTGCTGTTTGGTGACAGTCGGAATCTTCGCGCTTACCTGCACCTGCCTTTCCCCTGGAATGGCAGTCTTAATCCAAGCTGCTTGTCCGTTTCTGTTACCGAGTGGTGCTGACATCTTTTCAACTTACACTTAACTTCCATTTTGCCCCGTATTCAGGATAAAAATTGGAAAAGAATCTTAAGAAGTTACTCACCGTTCGCTCATTTTAAAATTGAGTGGCTTAATAAATGAGGCAAACAACACTCTGTACATGGCTTTCAGCCATTTGAGAGAAGACAGAGGGAAAATTTCATCCGACCACTCTGGCAACGAAGCGATCGAGGTTTGAAGAATCTTAGTTAGCGCTGCCTACCGCACTCGCTCCGCGAGACCGCATGCATCTCAATTTCCTCTCTCTTACCTCCCTCTACTTTAAGGAAAATACGTAATCTTTTAGTGCTACATTTTGACGTGCGGAAGGTGGGTAAAAGTTCTTGACAAAAAGAACTTTACTGGACTGCCGCTCTAGTGCATGTGAGGTTCTTCGCCGAGGGGATGGTAGCAGGAAAAGGCTTCATTGCCCTGGCAGCAGTGATTTTCGGTCGCTGGCATCCTTTGGGCACGGCTTTAGCTTGCCTGCTATTTGGGGCAAGGGAAGCCTTGCAACTGCGCATTCAAGCTTTTAATCTCAACATCCCTTATCAATTTCTGGTAATGTTACCTTATGCGATCGCTCTATTGGCACTGCTTGGTTTAGCGGGAAAGTCTATCCCTCCAGCAGCCCTCGGTTTGCCCTATATAAAAGAAAGTCGCGATCAATAATTGTTAAAGCCTGTGAAATCTTATCACCAGATACCGATTCAAGAATGTGGCGAACCATTAGTTCCGATTCCTTTAGAGCAATTTGCAGTAGAATCTCCCCATCCCTATGAGAAACTGGGGGCTAATTATGGAGGGCGATCGCCCTATTATCTTCGCCAAGGTGTTCTCAATAGTTTAATTAAAGCTCAAACTCAATTGCAGCAGCATTATTCTGGCTGGCGCATTAAGATTTTTGACGCTTATCGACCTGTAGAAGTACAACAATTTATGGTAGATTACACTTTCGCTTCGGTTGTTCAAGCTCAAAGCTTAAACTCAGATAAACTATCCCCAGAACAACACCAAAGCATTTGGGAGCAAGTTTATCAAATTTGGGCAGTTCCCAGTGACGATCCAGCTACCCCACCGCCCCACAGTACGGGAGCTGCCATTGATGTCACCTTGGTAGATGCTAATGGTGAGACTGTTGATATGGGTTCAGAGATTGATGAACTTTCAGCGCGATCGCATCCAGATTATTACGCCAACAGTATCAGTGAAGAACAACAAAAATATCATGCTAGACGACAGCTTTTAAAAGAAGTAATGAGAGCTGGTGGATTGTGTCGACATCCGGGGGAGTGGTGGCATTTTTCCCTAGGCGATCAGATGTGGGCATGGCAATATAATCAAGAAAATCCGTCTAATTCTCTGACTGCTCGTTATGGGAGAGTATTTGAACAGAATGCTTGAGCGCATTCCCCATCTACAATCTTTGATTTAGGTGGGGTTAGCTCAAGCCAATGATAACGCGAAGCATCCTTATTTATTTGGGTCTATCTGAGTTAGGATATTATTGTCAAGGGGCTTGAGTAAAGCGGGTCAGTTTGCCAGAGCTAACCCAGAACTGATTAAATGGACGCGCAGCCGAGAGGGTCAGTTTGCTATTAACAATCTTATTGACTGACAGAGAGGTTGAAGATGTTTGCTGTAGAATTTCAAGCCAATATTCAGAATGGAATGATAGAGATTCCTGAACCTTATATAACTGAGCTTGAGAATTGTCAAAATGTTAAAGTAATTATTCTTAAGAATGAAGTAAAACCCAAAATTGACATGATTGAATACCTTCTAGACAATCCTATTGAGGTAGATAACCTTGTTCCTTTAAAGCGCGATGCAATCTATGAGCGAAAATAAACCAGACGACTCCTGTTTCATAGATTCAAACCTCTGGTTCTATGCCTTAGCAACTAATTCAGATGGAGACAGCAAGTGTGAAACTGCGAAAGCTCTGATTAAAAGGCAGGGCATAGTGGTAAGCACGCAGGTCATCAATGAAGTTTGTGTCAACTTACTCAGAAAGTCCAGCATTAATGAACAGCAAATAAAAGACCTGATTTTGTCTTTTTACCAGAGATATAGAGTTGTATCATTCAATGGGGATATTCTCTTAGAAGCCTCTGATTTACGAAGTCGCTATCTTTTTTCTTTCTGGGATAGTTTGATTGTTGCCAGTGCTTTGTATGCAGGAGTAAAAATTCTCTACTCTGAAGATATGCGAGATGGGCTGATTGTCTCTGAAAAATTGCAGATTATCAATCCTTTCACAGCATCCTCGCAATAGAAGTAAAACTTGAGAAAGTAGAGGCTGCTACAGAGTTAATGCACAAAAATGGGTAAAGTAGGGGAGAATGTTAACCTCGTATTACCTGTGTACTGACTTAACTCTGTCAGCCCAGACAATACTGAATTAGTATTTGAAACGTTGGCCGATTGAGGTGGACTATTGGTATCTCAAGCAGAGATTAGGATTGGGTAACTTCCGGCTGCACAGGATCCCAAGGGATTCACAAGTGGTACACAGTTGTCCATTTGACGTTCACCTTCCTACAATGGCGACTCTACGAGGCTCGCGCTCAAGGAGATTCTCTCTGGTCAGTGGCTGATGTCATTCGAGTTCACCGACAAGAACACGCCCAGGAGATGCTCATTGCTGCTTGCAAGTCACGCGATCGCCACTGGCAGTGTGGACGAGCATCGTGGAGCGCTTCATCTATAACCCATCTCAGGTAGCTGCGATGGCGGTGGCGATCGCTTTTTCGGTGAGACTGAGTTTCTCAAGCCAAGAGCGACCATCTTGGTTGAGAGATGCGCCTGCCCCGCATCGGGATAGAGTCTCTGTTAGCTCGCTATCGGGAGCGTTTTGGTGAGTTGCCTGAGAATTAAACCATTTCACTAAATTCTTAAAAATAGTTAAACTTAAGGGAAAATCTTGACCCGGTAATATAATTAGAGTTTTGTCGGAACTGAATTTATGAGTACAAGACTTTCAGCAGCGGTTAAGGCTATGGCTACTTCGCCCACTGTAGCTCCTGAACGGTCGAGTAAAGTTATCCGCAAGCCTTACCCTAACTACAAGGTGATTGTCCTCAACGACGATTTCAATACCTTTAAGCATGTGGCTGAATGCTTAATGAAGTACATTCCTGAGATGACAAGCGATCGCGCTTGGAGTCTCACGGAACAGGTTCATTTTGAAGGACAGGCGATTGTCTGGGTAGGACCCCAGGAGCAAGCAGAACTCTATCATCAGCAATTGAGCCGCGCTGGTTTGACTATGGCTCCCATAGAGGCAGCTTGACACTGTCACTGATTCTCTTCTAATGGCTAGGATTGCGATATAAAATCCACAATCTAAAATTGATTATGAGCCATTCCTCTGCTGGTAGACTAGTCTGGAATCACTCTACACATATTTCTGGTTTGATTCCAGTTTTAGAACGACTCATCGGTTGCACAGGTATTCAAACTGTTACCCCAGGCGTGATTAGCCGCGCTAGGGGTCATTGCCCTAAACTGAAGTTGAGGGTTTCTGTGCCTATTCGCGGCGGCTATAAGGTGATAGCACGGCAAGGAAAAACGGTTCAAGAAGTGTTCATCATCACCGACTTGAGCCAAAAAGAACTGGAAGCAGCGATCGCCCAATGCCTGAAATGATGATTTGTCACCTAAGCTGTTGTCCATTTAACTTGCATATTCAACTTCCTGGTTTTAGTCAGAAGTCCTGACGGGGTGAGAAGCAAGCTGAAGCCTTGAAAGGGAAAATCGGAGCTGGGTGTGGGGGAGATAGCGGCAAACAGGAAGCACACAGAGGCTTCCACATCTTCTTTGTCATTAGTAGGATAGAGATTGGGGAGTGAGGATTGGGAATTGGGAAATTTTCCTCTCCATTCCTGCTCCCCTACACAATTGACTTACCAATCACTGCTTTGGAGTTATCTACCCTCTGGATATTATTTGTTCCTCCCCTAGCCGGGGGAATTATTGGTTATTTCACCAATGATTTAGCCATCAAAATGCTGTTTCGCCCCTACAAGCCGATTTATCTAGGCAAGCGTCGGCTACCATTTACACCTGGTTTGATTCCCCACAACCAAGAACGCCTTGCCAAGCGAATTGCCGACACAATTATGAATTCGCTGCTAACTCCAGAGGAATTACAAAATCTGGCAAGGCGTCTGCTACATACAGAGCGAGTCCAGGGGGCAATTCTCTGGTTGTTACACCTAGCACTTAAGCAAGTACAGTCAGATAAAGAGCAGAAAACAGCCATAATTTTAGCAGAGATTCTGCGGGATTTGTTTGGAGAATCATTACCCCGCCTGCTGAGGGTGCTTGCTCGTCAGGAGGATTTCCTCGAAGATCAGATTAATCAAATTTTTGATCGAATTTTATTAGAATTTCAGCTCAGTGAAGTTCAAGCGCGACAATTTTCTGACTGGATCCTAGAAGTAGTGCTACCCCCTGAAATTCTCCGACAAGCAATAATCGACTTCCTTACTGACCGTAATATTCAGGTGATTGATGAAGGCTTTCGGGAAAAAACTAGCGGCACTTATTGGGTAGTAGCAAATTTGTTTGGTCTGCGCAACGCTCTGAGCCGCTTGCGGACATTTTGCCTCGATGAGAAAGAGATTGCCAATACCCGCCTGAAGGAGTTGCTTCTTTCTCTAGAGGTTCGCAATCGCTTGCGAAAATGGCTACAAAATCTTTCCTTGCAGAATTTGCCAGTCTCAACTGTGCGGCAATTAAGAAAAACGACTCGCGAGACAGTCCACAGTTACATTCAAGAAAGCGGTGCCCAATTCCTACAAGAATTGGGTCAATCCATCGACTGGGACAAGTTAGCCGTGTTGATTATTAACAGGCTACAGTCTTCCACTGCTGTTATCAGTTCCCTGGAAATGATAAGCGAGGAACTCTCCTTGATTTTGGAGCGTTATCTGGAAGAAGATTTAGAAAAAATAGTGGCGCAGGTGATTCCGATTTTGTCTATTGACCAGGTGATTATCGATCGGGTTAAGGCGACTTCTCCTGAGGAACTAGAGATAGCAATTCAAGGGATTGTGAAAAATGAATTGCAGGCGATCGTTAATTTAGGCGGCTTGCTTGGTTTTGTCGTCGGGTTATTTCAGGTAATTTTACTGCTGTTGCGGTGATCCTGTTTCTTTAATCCATAACGGGCGCTGCTTTAGATGGGAAAAAGTGGGGGAGGGCGAAGCATTTGGATAGATACATCTAGGTCTATTTACGTCAGTTAATCCCCCAAATGCTTCGCCCCTACACAGTGCCCCGGTAGTTACTGCACGTAACAGATGTGTTCGCGGAGCGTGCGCGTTAGCGCATTCGCGCTTGTGGGGTGCTCTTAAGAAAACACTTGTGTTTTTCTTTATCCAAGAAAAACGAACGCGTCACCAAATTCAGTGATGGTTTGATTTTCAATCACGGCAATTAGATCGTCTCCGGAGCTCAAGTCTCCAGAGCCATCATCCAAATACAAACCAGTTCCCTGAGGTAAAGCACCACCTGTTACTGCTGCCAGCACATAATCATCTTCATCACCAGCAAGCTCAGCCGTATCTCTTTGGGATCTGAAATCGGTAATCTGAGCGAAGTCATCATCTTCCGCACCTGCGTAGAAGACAGATCCTTCCTTGCCGAGGATAAAAGTATCTCTTCCTCCACCCCCAGTGTACACATCGATTTCACCGACACCATCTATTATGACATTGCCAACACCCTTCAGCTTGTCATCGCCATTGCCACCGCGCAGGTCGTCCTTGCCCCCGCCACCGACCAGGATGTCATCGTTCCTGCCACCGCGCAGGGTGTCATCGCCCCCGCCACCGAGCAGGGTATCCTCGCCCCTGTTACCGCGCAGGGTGTCATTGCCATCCTCACCGAGCAGGATGTCATCGCCACCGCGACCTCGAATGGTGTCATCGCCCCCGTTCCCCTCAATCAAGTCTCTGAGATTAGTACCGTTTAGTACGTTATCATTCTCGTCACCGCCGGGGACTTCGTTATCAAATGGAACCTCAAAGGCGTTGTCCGGGACAAGGAAACTGTGTTCCGTGTTCCGGCGGATGACGTCGGAGAGGGTAGTGTCTAATATATCTGGATCCAGAATTTCCAGATGCTCCTGCTGATCTTCTTCGAGGAAAAAGAAGCGATCGCCATCCCGCGCCCGCGTGAACTGGTCTTGGATGAAGAAGCTGAAGGTTGGACCGAGCAGGCCACCGTGGTCAGCCGGTAGCTCAGATATGCCTCCGATCCACAGATCGATCTCGCCTACATCGCTATAGGCTTCTTCAAATAGATCCACAACTCCTGGGGCAAAAGGCAGATCGTCGAAGTCCGTTATAGTATCGTAGGGAAAGAGTTCATTATAGACCTCTACGTAACCGGGAAGACCGACATCCCGTCCCCGCCCAATATTGACCGCAGCAAGGTCCAAGCCCCCGGTGCCGGCTTCGAAGAGGAAATTGCGCACGCCGTCCACGACCAAATTGTCAGCCTCTTGAGCCTCCTGGAAAATTAGACCCTGCAGCACAGAATCGACACCGTTAGCGGTGACATCCGCCGGATTAAAGAAGGCGTCTGCCAGAGGAGTCTCAGTAATACCTTCAGCGTTAATGCGCCGGAGCTGATCGGAGAGCAGAGTGTGGCCCAGACGATAGGCCGCATTGGCGAATTCATTGCTGACGCTCGGATCGATTGTCGTCTGGTAGCCGTCGTAGTCATCTAAAAGGGTATCCCCAATGAGCAGTGGCAGGAATTCATTGTAGGTGATGATCTGAACCTGAGCGCCGACTACCTTGCGGGCTGTTTCGTAGAGAAATTCATCCTTGATTTCCCCTGGGGTCGCCCCTGGGTTCTCTTCACGAAAATGCTCTTCAAAATCTTCAAACTTCTCAACAAGGTTATCTTCCCCAGCCTCGAATCTCTCATGGATTTCCTCAGCGAGACGATTGTGCTCGCGCACGAAGAGGGTGTGGACTGCATTTAATCCGAGCTGTTCGTTGACACGAATATCGCCAGCGATGTACTGCTCCTCAGGAGGGAGATTAGTCCCCCCGGTAGCATTGGGCAGTCCCTCAGTGTTGAAGGGCAGCAGTATTTCACCATTGTCGCCAACAGTCGTCTTCAGCTGTCCCTTTTCAAAGGTGCGCAAAAATTCCGCCCGCTCGTCATCGGAGCCGTAAACACTGGAAGCATCGATAAACGAAGTAATCTGGTTGATCTGCTGGCGTGGATTGCCCGGTCCGGTGCCGGTTCCTGGAGCTGCGGGAACTCTGATAAAGGGGAGGTTTGTGATCCCATTCTGAACAAATGGATCGCTCAGATCGTCCTGGGGAACGGGGATAGGCGTGAAATCTCCAGATCCAGGTGGGTTTTCATCATTGGCCTCATTCAGACCTAAATCGTGGTCAATGAACTGCCCCCACTGCCAGAGCCAATCGCTGGCATTCAGGAAATTGGGTACTGATTCAGTCTGATTCGAAATCGTATTGCTAATGGTGCGGGGGTTGGGAAGAGTAGACGCATTGAAGTCTCCGCCGCGAGGCTCATCTACGCCGTCTTCATAAGCAGGATCGAAGAGCCGAATGAGTTCGGTCCCAGCCGCACCTAGGTCAGATGGGTTGTTACCAGAGCCATCGATTGTTCGAAATTTATTAAATTTACCCCGATCGTCGTCATCATCGTCGTTGTCATCCTGATCATCGTCATCCCGATCGTCGTCATCATCGTCGTCGTCATCCTGATCATTACTGAGCAGAGGTATAGACAACTCAGGTAATTGAGAAGATCCAGACTCAATGTCGTCGTCCAATAATTCAAGCAAATCGTCCATCAGCTATTTCGGCGCGGATATCCCTTCCTCACGTCAGCAGGGAGGGGAGAAGCGCCGCCTCCAATTAAAATCTCAACTTACATCAAATCAGGTGAATCTTGATAGAGCAGAGCCCTAAGTTATCTAAACCAGCATAAAACCCGATGCAGATTAGCGCATTGGAAAACTTAGGTAAAATTAGGCACAGCTAATAAACCCTAAGCCTTTAATCTGGTTAGAGCGTGTTTGACAGTGGGGTGAGGTCAGACCTGTACTCAGGACACCAAGGTTTTTGGATTCCTCCCCCAAAGAAACCCGGTTTCTGGCGGCTAATGCCAGAACCTTATATAGTAAATCAAAACTTTAATTATTTTTTGATAATCTTTATAAAAAATATATAATTCTCTAAGTATAAATACTCAATCAGGGAGAAACTAAGCGATCAACCCTTCAGGATTTAGAAGTTTCCGACTATCATTCCTGCAAGTAAAACAAACCCAAGCCAGACATTCTGACGAAAAATCTCCCCGTAAACAGGTTTTGGGATCTCACCCTGGCGCAGGCGAGTATATTGCCAAATCCAGCCAATAACAGCAATCCCCCAGGCAATCCAAAAACCCAGTTGTAGCTCCATGACGACGCCAAGATAGGCGAGTAAACCAGCAGTACTAGCAAAAAATACACCCACAGCATCAGCGGCGCGATCGCCAAAAAACAGAGCACTGGAGTTAACCCCAATCTTTTGGTCATCCTCCCGATCTGACATCGCATAAACTGTATCAAATCCCAGTGTCCAGAGTACAGTAGCACCCCAGAGTAGCCAGGTAGATGCGATCAGGTTAGCTGTCACCGCACTCCAACTGATCAGGACGGCAAAACCCCAGGCGATGGAGAGAACAAGTTGGGGAACCCAAAAAACTCGCTTTGCCAAAGGATAGCAGACAATCACTGGCACTGCAGCAACGCAAAGCCAGAAACTGAGAGGGTTGAGATAGAAGGCAAAGACAGCAGCACACCCAAGAGCAATTAGAGCGATAACAATCCCGGTTTTGACAGAAAGAGCGCGAGAAGCAAAGGGGCGATCGCGGGTTCTTTCCACTTGGGGATCAATATTGCGATCCCATAAATCATTGATTACACAACCGGCAGCACTGGTGGCTAAACTGCCCAAAATAATCACCCCCACCAGGGGGAATGGCGGAGTGCCTTCTGCGGCTAAAAATACCGCCCACAGGGCAGGGATCATCAAGATTAGCCGTCCGGCAGGTTTATCCCACCGTAGAAGTCGAATAATTGTTAGCCAGGTGGGTTTTAGGTTTTGTTGATACTGAGTCATTCGATTTTGGATTTTGAGAGGCACTATGTATAAGTCACTTTAAGTTGTATCTTTATTTTTAGGGTCAGAGGTAAAACTGTTATTTCAAGTACACTACAAAGCCAATGGTTGATTCTATTTACAAAGTTAAAGCAGATACTGCCAATCGTTCTAATCTTGGTGGATCGGAAGATTGTATTCTCGCTGCCATTGACATCGGCACAAACTCTATCCACATGGTAGTTGTGCGTATTGACTCCGCACTACCAGCTTTTACGATTATTGCCAGAGAAAAAGATACAGTACGATTGGGCGATCGCGATCCGACAACCGAGAAGCTCACACCAGAAGCCATGGAAAGAGCTTTGGCGGCGCTGCAACGCTGCAAGGATTTGGCAGTCAGTTTCAATGCCGATCATATTGTGGCTGTAGCAACCAGCGCGACGAGAGAAGCACCCAATGGTCAAGAGTTTTTGAAACAGATCGAATCAGAATTAGGCTTATTTGTCAATCTTATCTCCGGTCAAGAAGAAGCGAGGCGAATTTACCTAGGCGTCTTGTCGGGGATGGAGTTCGACAATCAGCCCCATGTTATCATTGATATTGGCGGCGGCTCAACAGAGTTAATTCTCGGAGATAGTCACGAAGCTCGTTTCCTCAGCAGCACCAAGGTAGGAGCAGTTCGCCTAACACAAGAGTTTGTCACCATTGATCCCATAAGTAACAGTGAGTTTCTGTACTTGCGAGCCTATGTGCGCGGGATGCTGGAACGTCCTGTGGATGAGTTGCGCTTAGTTTTGCAACCCGGTGAGGTGTTGCGTTTGGTGGGAACATCAGGCACGATTGAGACTCTGGCGACGATTCACGCCCTCGAAAAGCTGGGGGTAGTGCCTAATCCCCTCCATGGTTATCATATCCCCCGCAAAGACCTCAAAGAAATGGTCAAGCGCTTGGCATCGATGAGTTATGAGGAACGCTTCGCCATTCCAGGGATGTCGGACAAGCGAGCAGAAATCATTGTTGCTGGTGCGGTGATTCTTCTCGAAGCAATGACGATGTTGAAGCTGGATTCGGTGACAATTTGCGAGCGAGCTCTACGAGAAGGGGTAATTGTGGACTGGATGCTCACCCACGGTTTAATTGAAAGTCGGCTGCGCTTCCAGGGTGAGGTACGCCCGCGCAGTGTGATGAAAATTGCCCATAAATATCAGGTTAATCTGGACTATAGTGAGCGGGTTGCTGCTTTTGCTCTGAGTCTATTTGATCAAACTAAAGGATCTCTCCATAATTGGGATAGCGAGGAAAGGGAATTGCTCTGGGCGGCAGCAATTTTACACAACTGCGGTTTGTATATTAGTCATGGGGCTCACCACAAGCACTCTTATTACTTGATTCGCAATGCTGAACTGTTGGGCTTTACGGAAATAGAGGTGGAAGTAATTGCCAGTTTAGCCCGCTATCATCGCAAGAGCAAGCCCAAGAAAAAGCACGACAACTACAATAACTTGCCTAACAAAGAATATCGGCAGCTAGTCAGACAGTTGAGTGCACTGTTACGCTTGGCGGTTGCTCTGGATCGGCGGCAGATTGGTGCTATTAAGGAATTACAGTGCAAGTACGATCCAGAGTACAAAAAACTTCATCTGCGGCTAGTTCCTTCTCAGCCAGATGATGACTGTGCTTTGGAATTGTGGAATTTGGATTACAAAAAAAGTATATTTGAAGAGGAATATGGGGTCAAGGTAGTAGCTACATTGGAATCTACACCAGTAGCGGTGAGTTAGATTTTGATCGAACTATAAATGTTTCTTCTATTAGAGAACAACTTAACTTAAAATTAAATACTTTTGAAAAGAGTAAGCACCTTAATGAAAAAAATACAGGTTGAGTTAGAGGACAGCGCAACTGCGTAGCAGCTTCGGAGATTATCCAACTGACAGATTGCCTAATATCAAAATCCAAAATCTAAAATCATCCCGCAACTATGCAACGTCCAGTGATGAGCAGTTTTTTCAAAGCAATAGGGTTAAGCTTCGCCTTAGTAGGCTTAGTTGCCATCTTGATTGTTCTGCCAGCGGTTGTATTTAATGTGTTCAAGCAGTGGCAAGTACCTTTTTTAGCACTCAGCTATTTTTGTTTCTTCCTTGCTACGGTTTGGCGGACTCTTAAGTATGGTGAACTTGTCCAGCGTAGCGAAGATGAGCAGCTTAAGCATTTATCAGGTATTCTGGCCTTGTTGGTGCTAATTATTGGTCTTTTAGGCGTACATTGGTTAGCCATTTATGACTTTTCCCGCTCTCAATATCTAGAGAGTTCTGCTGCTGATCTTGCCAGTGACACCGTAGCCATTCTCTTGATAATATCCTCTATTATTATCAATCAAGCTGCTGTTCGTATCTTGGGAAAATTTTTCGACCGTTTAACAATTAAACCTGAACATCAGCTAGTAACAACAGGCATTTACAGTCTTGTCCGGCATCCAATTTACCTCAGCTATATTTTACTTTTCACAGGATTTGGCACCATGCTGCAAAGCTTTGTCAGCTTGGTGCTTCTGGCTTTGGTCTGTCTAATTTGGTTCGGAAACAGAATCATGATTGAGGAAGCAATGCTCGAAAAAGAATTCGGAGATGACTACAAAGCTTATCAGCAAAATACGAAGAAACTATTACCCTTCATCTATTGAGCTTGACTGAAAACGTGACGAGAGCTCCCAGAGCTCCCGGGAGCAGGGGAACGACTTATAATGGACTGCTATATTCCCTATTCCTCATTCCCCATTACTTATTCCCTATTCCCCATTCCCTATTCTCCATTACCTATTCCCTAATTCCCTATTCCCTATTCCCTGATCCGAAGTTCCCTGATCC